>JAZUBU010000022.1:0-85595 GCA_045638645.1 Bacteroidales bacterium | reverse complement strand
TCTATGAAATGCGCAGAATTGCTGCAGAAAATGGAACTGCGGGCATGAGCCTTGAGGAGATTAATGAGGAGATAAGATTGGCCAGAAGGGGAGAGTAATATGAAATTTTATGCAGTTATAGACACCAATGTGATTGTATCTGCGCTTTTGTCGCGCCACCATAATTCAGCTACTGTCAAGGTCCTTGATTACCTATATGACAGGGTTATTGTACCTGACTACAAGAACGAAATAATTGAAGAATATGAAGCCGTATTAAGAAGGCCCAAGTTCAATTTTTCGGAAGAAACCGTCCATGCTGTCATTGAGGCAATCAGGGAAGGTGGTATAGACTCAAGGAGAATTGGCAGCAATGAACAGCTCCCCGATCCAAAGGATATTGTTTTCTATGAGGTTGCTCTTGCGAATGAAGATTCATTCCTTGTAACAGGCAATATAAAGCACTTCCCCAAAAAACCGTTTGTGGTTACTCCCGCCGAGATGCTTCAGATTATTCAAGATATGAATTCGCCTAAGCACGGGTTACTTTCAGAGCCTTCTGTGCGCTATGGCAAGAAGTAAGTTTATTCACATTTGACTTTTTGACAGAAATTTTGCTATCTGTCAAAAAATGCATAAACTTGACAGATTGATCTAATTTGTAATATACTTATACCACTCTAATATTGTGTTCTCACTTCAGGCGCTACCCTGGAGGCCTGTTCCGAGGCGTTGCATTCCTCCCTTCCCTCCTCCGTCCGCATCAGCGTCGCCACCTTGGGTTTTGTGGGCGAGGTATAGCGTCGCCAGTCCACAGAAACAGCCGATTTCGTGGACAGGTAGCTGCACTTATTGCATTTGTATTGCTATTTAGCATCATTTACATACCTTTACAAAACTTTAGAACCCGTAAAACCTGCATAGACTCATGTCAAGATACTCCCTGTTCGTTAGCTTGATTGCCGTATTCGGTCTCGGCCTGGCGCTCAGTCCCACCACAAAGGGACAAGCCAGACTTCCCCACACACTCACAAGCACCGTCACGGTCACTCAAACAGCCAGACAGACAGCAACACAAGCAGCCAGACCGACTGTCACTCAAACAGCCAGACAGACAGCCACACAAACAGCCAGACAGACAGCCACACAAACAGGCGTCCACGCCGGTGCTTTAGCCAGCACCTCAACAGGAGTTCGAATAGGAGGTCTGGACCACAACATCCAGGACCTGCGCAACAATGCAGTCCCGAATTTCCATTACAAGTACGATGATTACCTGCAATATGCACCAGCTGCCTTGATGCTTGGATTGAAGGCTTGCGGCGTGGAAGGGCAAACCCCGTGGGTCCCAATGCTCGTGGCCGATGCGTGCTCGGCTGGAATCATAGCCATCGCGGTGAATGGCATCAAATACACGGTCGGACGCCTGCGTCCCGATGGTAGCCGGTACAATTCATTCCCCTCCGGCCACACAGCAACAGCCTTCCTGACCGCCACACTGCTCCACAAGGAGTACGGACACCTCAGCCCCTGGTACAGCATTGGGGGATACACCGCTGCGGCCATCACCGGGGTTTCCCGCATCCTCAACAACCGTCACTGGCTCTCGGATGTAATGACTGGAGCGGCCATCGGCATCGGCTCTGTCCATCTGGGCTACTACCTCACCGAACTGATGTTCCCAAAAACGGAGGACAATACTGGTTTTGAAACAATTACCCCCCCCAATTCCACAAAATCGATCGAAGCCGGCCTGGTTTTTGGACAAAAATACCGACTCTCCCAAAGAAGCAGCGCGTCCCAACGGACTGCCGCCCTGGCCGCCATCGCCACCGACGTTGCCCTCCATCCGAACCTGGGTCTATCCGCCCGTCTCTCCACCAGTACGACGACGAACCAACAGGGTCTGCAACAGCCTTGGTACACCGCCTCTGCCGGAGGATTCTACCGACTCCACCTCGCCAAACGATGGAAACTTCAACCCTACCTGCTGGCCGGCTGCTATTGGAATTCTCCCCACGAAGATTCCAGTCTAATTGCCCTCGAAAGCCCGAGCTTGACTTCTGGCTCCGGTCTGCATCTGACTACCGGTGTGGGTCTGCACCTGACTACCGGTATCGGTTTGCACCTGATTACGGGTGAAAATTTCAAACTCAAACTCTTTGCGGAACTGGAATCTGCCTGCGACGTTGTCCAAAACACCTGGACCCACTTCGGCACCCTCGGATGGAGCACCTCCTGGTTCCTCTCCTGGGGTTCCTAGGCATCCGTTCTCTTGGTGTTATCCGGGAAATGATGTAAATTTGCACAAACGCATGCTATGTTTGATTTCATCGACATTAAAATCATTGATATCATTGATATCCTGCTGGTCACCTACCTGATTTACCAGCTTTTCAAACTGATTCGTGGCACCAACGCCATCAACATCTTCTTTGGTATCATCTTCCTGTACCTCTTCTGGTTTCTGGTCAAATCCTTCAACATGAACCTGCTTTCCGCTATCCTGGGGCAAGTCCTCGGGGTCGGAGTCATCGCCCTGGTCGTTATTTTCCAGCAGGAAATCCGGCGGTTTCTGTTGCACCTGGGCAGCCAGTACATCGCGAACTCGAAAGCTGGAAAGATCACAAAATGGCTGATGAGGGGTCAAAAAGAGGAAGAAATGAACAGCGGTACGATGGAAGAAATTGCACAAGCCTGCAGCCGGATGTCAGAAACCCGAACGGGCGCCCTGATTGTCCTTTCCCACAAATCCTCGCTGGAATTCATCATTGAGACGGGTGACCGCATCGACGGCATTCTCAACCGCCGCCTGATCCAAAACATCTTCTTCAAGAACTCGCCCCTGCACGACGGAGCCATGGTCATCAGCACGGACCGCATCATCGCAGCCCGCTGCACCCTTCCCATTGCCGAGAACCCGAACCTGCCTCCGCAATACGGTATGCGTCACCGGGCTGCCGTCAGCATCTCATCGGAAACCGATGCGGATGCCATCGTGGTATCGGAGGAAACCGGCAACATATCCTTTGTTTCCGGCGGAAACATCCGTACCATGGGCAGCATGAGCGAATTGAAAATCGCTATCGAGAATTCTTATAAGAAGTAAGGGGAGCCACCGGTTTTCGAAACGAGAACTTCTCTTCTTTCCCCTGTATCAGACGCTTCAGATTACTCAGGTGGGTCAACCACAACACCACCGCGATGACGATGCTGAAAATCTGGATAGTCAAGGTTTCCGGATGTCCAAGGACCGCCTCAAACAACACATTGATGAGGATTGGATAAAAGGTCACAGCCAGCAGCACACTCAACGAAATATAACGGGTAAAGAGTGCAAAAAGGCCAAAAACAACAAAACACATGACGGCAGTAAGCGGATGTAACATGGTCAGGATACCTACGATGGTTGCAACCCCCTTCCCTCCTTTGAAGCCAAAGAAAACCGGGAAGATGTGACCGAGAACAGCAGTCAGTCCCAACAGGATGCTGAATCCTTCGTACCATTCGGTCCCAGCCGGAATGGTCGTAAAATGAACCAGATTGACAGCCACAATCCCTTTGAGGGCATCCAATAAAAAGACCGTTACACCCATCTTCCAACCCAGCACCCGTTGCACGTTGTTGGCTCCCGGATTACGGCTACCATAATCCCGGATATCAATGCCATAGAAAACACGGGAGAGTATCACGGCATTACAAAAGGAGCCAATCAGATAGGCTACCAACAACAACAGCGGATAAATCATCATTTCTTCTGCCAAACTGCGTGCGAAGGTAGCAAAAAAATAAAGAATCCGGACAATTCGCTATCTTTGCGGGTTCAGAACACATCATCAATTTATGACCTACTCTTTCAGACAACGCGAACAAAAGATTGGATTTGACAAAATCCGGAATTGGATCACCAACCGTTGCCAAACCCGTTACGCAGCAGACCGTGTCGCCAACGAAGAAGTCAGTACCGACCCTTCCATCATCCAGGAGCGTTTGGACCTGACCGATGAGATGCGGGTCATCCTGATGTTTGAAAGTTCATTCCCGGACTCCGGTTACCTGGACTGTCTGGACTTCCTGGTTCCCTTGCGGACCCCGGCAACCAGCATTGATCTGGAGTCCCTCAACCGACTCAAGGAAGTCCTCAACACCTTGCGACGCCTGACTTCCTTCTTTGAACGGTGCAGCGAGGTCCAATATCCCCGTTTGAAGGCTTTCTCCCACGGAGTGGATGCCTTTCCGGAAATCCACATGGAGATTGAACGCATCGTGGACCGGTTCGGTGAGGTACGGGACAATGCCTCCCCGGAGTTGCTGCAAATACGCAGGTCCCTCCGGGAAAAGGAGGGCACAATTTCCCGTCGCATTCAGAACATCCTCCGCAATGCCCAGGAAGCCGGGCTGGTCGACAGCGACGTGTCGATTTCCGTTCGGGAAGGCCGCGTACTGATCCCGGTTCCCGCAGGAAACAAGAAAAAGATTCCGGGTTATGTGTTTGACGAGTCTGCCACGGGCAAAACGGCATTCATCGAACCCATGGAAATTGTGGAACTGAACAACCAGGTCAAAGAATTGCATTTTGCCGAACAACGCGAAATACAGCGCATCCTGCTGGCCTTTACCGACCGGATCCGACCCGAACTGGAGACCTTGATTGCTTCGGCAGAATACCTCGGAGAAATGGATTTCATCCGGGCCAAAGGCAATGTTGCCTGCTTTCTGCAGGCCGGCAAACCCATCCTGTCCGTCACAGGAGAACTCAAGCTCCAACGGGCACGCCACCCCATCCTGGAGCAGACCTTGAAAAAAGAAGGCAAAGAAGTCGTTCCCTTGGACCTGCACCTGGATAGCCAAAAGCACATCCTGCTGATTTCCGGACCGAATGCCGGCGGAAAATCCGTTTGCCTGAAAACCGTCGGTCTGTTGCAATACATGTTGCAATGGGGGTTTGCGGTCACCGCCTCGGAAACCTCGGAGTTCCCCATCTTTGACAAGATCTTTGTGGACATCGGGGACAACCAGTCCATTGAAAACGACTTGAGTACCTACAGTTCCCACCTGACGAACATGAAGGACATCCTGGAGCAGGCCGGCAACCAAAGTCTGGTCCTCATCGATGAGTTTGGCTCGGGCACGGAACCGGCTGCCGGAGGAGCCATCGCCGAAGAAATCCTGCATACCCTGGAATCCCGCGGCACATACGGTGTGATCACGACGCACTACACCAACCTGAAACTCTATGCCGGCAACAGCAACGGGGTCCTCAACGGAGCGATGCAGTTCGATACCCAGAAGATTGAGCCTTTGTTCCGACTGGAAATCGGTCTGCCGGGCAACTCCTTCGCCTTTGAACTGGCCCGAAAGATCGGTCTGCCTGAAGTCATTGTCCACGGAGCCGAAGAACGGGCTGGCAATGAATTTGTAAACATCGAGCGCAACCTGCGCCGCATCGCCCGCAGCAAACGGCAACTGGAAGAAAAACTGGTACGCATCCGCCACACCGACAAGACCCTGGAATCCATCACAGACAAATACCAGAAAGAGTTGGATGACATCCAGCGCCTGCGAAAAGACATCCTGGAACAAGCCCGCACCGAAGCCAAACAGTTGCTGGACGATGCCAATAAAAAAATCGAAGGCACCATCCGGGAAATCAAAGAAGCCCAGGCCGAGAAGGAACAGACCCGCCTGGCCCGCAAGAACCTGAACGAATTCAGCGAGACCCTGACCCAGCCCGATTCCTCCGAAGCGGAACAACTCATCCAACGGAAGATTGAAAAAATTCTGGTGCAAAAGGAACGGAAAGCCCAGCGAAAGGCTCAACGGGAACAAGAACGGCAGGAAGAAACCAGCCAACCGGCACCGGCCAGCGAAAGCCGCACACTCGGCATTGGAAGCAAGGTTCGCATCACCGGCACCAACATGGTCGGCGAAGTGGTGCAGATTTCCGGCAAGAACCTCTCCATCAACATCGGCCAACTGACCACCCGAACCCAAATCAACAAAGTGGAATTGATATCGGCCAACGAATACCGCCAGACCGTCCGTACCGTGACACCTCCCAAAAGTACGTACAACACCTCTGCCATGTCCGAACGCCGGTTGAACTTCACGCCAAACATTGACATCCGGGGACAACGCCTGGATGAAGCCATTCCGACCGTTACCCGCTTCATTGACGACGCCATCATGGTAGGTGTCAACGAAGTCCGCATCCTGCATGGAAAAGGCAACGGTATCCTCAAAGAAGAAATTAGAAAATACTTGAAAATAACGCCAGGCGTACGCTCCTTTGCCGATGAACACATCGAACACGGTGGATCCGGCATCACGGTCGTCCGACTGGACTAAACCCTTTACCATCATGAAAATCCGCAACATTCTCCTTGCACTCCTGCTGCTGGCCAGCGGCCTGACTGCCTGCAACAGTTCCCGCCAAACACCGGAAACCGTTGCTGAGAATTTCCTCAAAGCCTATTTGAATTCCGACTTTACCGGAGCCGCCCAATACTGCCACGAACAGACCGCTGACTTCCTAAGCGACTGCCAGAAAGAATGGGAAGTCCTCTCGGAAGAAATCCAAGCCGAAATGCTCCGCCAGGCAACCGCAATCCAACCCACGCTTCTGAACGTAAAAGAACACGGCCGGGACAGCGTCCTGATTGACTTCTGCCTCCGGATTGACTCCCTGCATCATGCAGACGGACAGATGATCCTGACCCGCAACGAAGCCAAAGAATGGCGCATCCTGGGATGGTAATTCAACCCATCAAGCCAACCGACCATGAAACTTGTTGATACCCACACCCATTCCTATTTTTCCGCTGACAGCAAGATGGACGTTGTTGCAGCCTTGGAACAAACCCGAAGAAATGGCCTGCAAGGCATTGTCTTCACGGAACACTATGACTTCGATGTGCCCGAAGGTCTGCCTGCCTTTGAATTTGACCCCCAGGAGCAACAAAAGACCATCCGGGAACTTGCCGATCGTCATGCCAACGGCCTGACCGTACTGACCGGGATCGAAGTTGGAATGCAACCGGAATCCTTTGACAAGATCCACGGTTTGCTGGACCAACATGATTTCGACCAGATCATTGCCTCCATCCACTTTGTTGACCAAGAAGATCCCTACCACGGAGGCTACTACGTCGGCAAAGAAGCCCGACAGGCCTATGGACGGTATTTGGAGACCATTTATACCTGCATCCAACAGATGAAAAGTTTCGATATCCTCGGCCACTTCGATTACATCGCACGGTACGCTCCCTACCCGGACTCTGTCCGCTATGCCGATTTCCCGGATCTGTTTGATGCCATCTTCCGCCACCTCGTCCAACACGGGCAGGCCTTGGAATTGAACACAAAGACCTACTACATCAAACCGGATGGCAGTCCCATCCCGGACCCGAACATCTTCTGCCGTTTCCGTGAGCTGGGAGGAGAAGCCCTGAGTTTCGGCTCCGACGCACACAAACTGGAACACATCGGCATCCGATTCCCCGACTATGCCGCCCTGGCAAAAGAATTCGGTTTCCGGTATTCAGTGTACTACCAAAACCGGAAACCGATCTTCCTTCCATTGTAAGGAACGCTATTCTTCCATTTCTTTCTCGCGATTCTTGCGCATCCGCTCTTCTTCGCGTTTGCGACGCCGTTCCTCGCGGGATTTCTTCTGTCCCGAATCAATCAGGTACTTCTCCCATTGTTCGGGCGTGAAGATTTTTTGATAGGCTGCTTCAATTTGCTTGCGCCAACGGTCCTGAACAATGCGGAAACTGCTCATCTCCTGCATGCCGGCGCGCTGCATTTCCTGAATTTCATCCATCATCCCCTGCATATCGTGCTGGAGGATGGAATCCACATAGAAGGCCTGGTATTCATCCAACTTCAGCAATTTCTCCAAACGAGAAACTTCCTGTTCCGCGAACTCTGCCGGACTGGGCGGGGCTTTGGGTTGTTGCTGTTGGGCACACAAGGGGGCAGCTTTCAGCGCAAAAGCGGCTACCAGACAGAGCAAATACAAAATACGGGCTTTCATCGGTTCTCCTTTATTCATTAGGTTGTTGAAAAATAGTTGCTATCTTTGTGTAGATATAGCGATAATTTTATTGACAAAATTACAAATAATCAATCGTATTTATGAGAAAATTTATTTTTTCCGCATTTTGCCTCGTAGCGGCCCTCTTCGGAGCACAGCCCCTCGACGCATGCAGCAACGTGCTGGTTACCAAAGGAGCTTCCAAAGACGGCTCCGTGATGGTCACCTACTCTGCTGACTCTCACCAGCTCTACGGAGAATTGTATTACAAACCGGCCATGGTTTTTGCCCGCGGCACCATGCTGGACATCTACGAATGGGACTCAGGCCGTTACCTCGGTCAAATCCCGCAAGTGGAACGTACCTACCAAACCGTCGGAAACATGAACGAACACCAATTGATGATCACTGAAACCACCTGGGGCGGTCGTGAAGAATTGGTGGACCCGAACGGTATCGTTGATTACGGTTCCCTCATCTACATCACCTTGCAACGTGCCAAGACCGCTCGTGAGGCCATCCAAGTCATGACCGAACTGGTTACCGAATACGGTTATGCTTCTTCTGGAGAAAGCTTCTCCATTGCAGACAAAGACGAAGTTTGGATCCTCGAGATGATCGGTAAAGGCTCCAAAATCGTCAAGGGCAAAAACGTAAATAAAGGTGCGGTATGGGTTGCTGCCCGTATTCCGGACGGATACATCTCCGCTCACGCCAACCACGCCCGCATCCACAAATTCCCGCTGAAAGACAAGGAAAACTGGTTGTACTCAAAAGACGTGATCTCCTTTGCCCGTGAAATGGGTTACTTTGACGGCAAAGACGAAGATTTCAGCTTTACCGAAGCCTATGCACCGGCAGACTTCAGTGCTTTGCGTGGCTGTGAGGCCCGCGTATGGTCCGCCTTCAACATCTTGGGCAAAGGAATGATCGGCGACAAAAAAGCAGAAGAATACCTGGACTATGCCATGGGTTACAACGTTAAAAACAAAATGCCCTTGTACATCAAACCGGCTGAAAAGGTATCGATGAAAGAAGTGGCGGACGTGATGCGCGACCACTACGAAAACACCCCGATGGACATGACCCAAGACATCGGAGCCGGTGGACATAAAAACCCCTACCGCTGGAGACCGATGAACTTTACCTACGAAGGTGAAACCTATGTAAACGAACGTGCCATTGCTACCCAACAAACCGGATTCTGGATTCTCTGCCAAGCCCGCCCTTGGTTGCCGGATGAAATCGGTGGCGTCCTTTGGTTCGGAGTGGATGATGCAGCCACTTCCTGCCTGACTCCGATCTACACCTCCATCACCGAAGTTCCCGAATGCGTACGCGTAGGCAACGGCAACATGCTCGAATACTCCGAAACTGCGGCCTTCTGGCTCTTCAACCGCGTCACCCATTTTGCATACCTGATGTACGACCGCGTAGCTCCCGTGGTACAAGCTGCTGCGACCGCCCACGAATTGGGTTGCGAAGCTGAACTTCCGAAGATTGACGAACAAGCCCTGTACATCCAACAACACGGTGGCGACGTCCGCGCGTTCCTGACCGAATACTCGACCAACCGTGCCAACGATATGATGAACACCTGGAGAGAACTGGACCGTTTCCTCCTCGTGAAATACATCGACGGCAACGTGAAGAAACAAGGCGAAGACGGTGCTTTCTTGGGCAATGGTCACACCCACCGCATCCCTGCTTCCCCGGACCAACCCGGATACAGCGAAAAATGGAAAGAAGCCGTAGCTAAAGATGCAGCGAAAACCCTGAAAGTTCCGGATATCAAATACTAATCCGACGGACTTATTCCATACGAAGAAGGCGACTCAATCAGTCGCCTTCTTTCGTATTTGTATGGATATAACAACAGTTTATCTGGATGAGCTAAAGCAATTGCTGCCAGGAGTCTAAAACGAATAAGCTGCGCGAATGCCCAACCAGCTAATGCCGAATATCCGACCGGGAAACATCAGGAAATCCGCCGATCCGCCAACCCACCAGTCACCGCCTTTGGGATTGTTGCTGCGAATACGGGCACCCAATAACAAAGCCGCCATCGGATAAGTTTCCGTAGGCAATTCCTGGGTCTCGGTGACTACCAAGGCTCCCGCATTCAAACCTACGTAAGGAGTGACCCGCTCATCGGTAAAGGAATAACGGAAATCCACGAGCGGCGTAAGATGAAAGCGCTCCATAGCCAACAATGGAGCATAAGTTCCGATACCACCTCCCAAATAGAAGTGCTCATTAAAATGATAACCGGCAGTCACATTGATCGATGTCATCGCAGATAGAATCGCATCCACCATGACCGTAAAACCACTCCGATCCCCCAAGTAATAGTTGCTACCATTGTACCGAGGATTGTCGGACGGAAACAAAGAACCGATCAAAGCGGCACACCCACCCAAGAGAAGCGCATAGGCTGCCGGAGCCACAACCAATGGCAGAGAAAAAAGGCCTGGCAGGGATCCCAGACCATCACCATCTATGTCCGCAACAAAGGGTGACAAGGCAATCCCATTGAATGCCGTGGAAGCAAGCCCAGATACCATGATTCCTCCCCCAGCATACAGCAGGCTTTTGCGCACATTCAGCATAGAATTGTTGACATACGTAATGGTGTCCTGATCGTAGTCTGTCATGACTGCCTGTTGGGCATGTACCGGTGGTACCAATACAATGGATCCAACCACCAGCAGGAGAAGAAATAATCTTTTCATATGGAAGATCAATTAAGCAGAATCAATAATAAACAATAGATGCAAAAACACCCTGATTCGCTGCAAATCTCCCTATTATTCCGCCTTCCTTCCGTTGTATGCAGTCAAGGCATTGCTGTACGCAATCTGCTTGCTGATAAGATTCTCTGTTGCTTCAAACAAACTGGTCTGGTTCATCAACAGGTCCGATAACGGAACCAGACCCGCATTGAATTGGGACAGTTGGTTGTAAACCGTCTTTTGCGCAAGAGCAACATTCTCCTCGGCAACCTTTATCTGTTCCCAGGCAACATTGAGGTTCAACCAAAGCTGACGCGCCTGCAAGACGAGTTGGGAAGTCAAGTGTTCTTTTTCATTGGCTGCCTTTTGAATCTGGTAATCCAATCTCTTCAACCGTTGCGAACCTTTTCCCCAATTGGAAATGGGAATGCTGACCGTCGCCACACCAAAGGCATTGAAGTTGTCGTTCATGAAGCTGGAATAACCGTAGCTGACTCCGACGGCAGGCAGATATTCTCCCAATGCAAGTTTCTTCTCCAATTTTTTGGCTTCCACCATGACATCCAGCAACTCCGTCTCGGTCACTCCTGCTGCAAACTCTTCCTCCGGAAGATAATAATGGGACGGGGGAAGAAGAGCGGAAAGCCGATCCGACAGGACAATCTGATCCAAGTACGGATTCTTGGAATCCGCCATTTCCGGAAGGAACGAATACCCCTGCCCTATGGCATTGAACAAATTCATCTTCAAGAGCTTGATGCCACCTTCCAGCTGGAAAACTTCTTCCAGGAAACGAGCGATTTGAGGTGGCCGGACTTCTACCAATACAACGCCTCCAACTGGTGGGGTGCAGGTCTCCGGTACTCCATTGACACCAAGATTGGAGCCCTCAGTTTTGACATCAGTACCTCCAACATCTCCCGCAGGCCGAATCTTTACTTCAGCCTTGGCCACTATTTTTAGGCCTGCAAGGGACCGATTCCCGAAGAGGATTATCCGTTTACTTTCTTGTAATCTTCCAGGAATTTCTTCAATCCAACATCCGTAAGCGGGTGGTTGAGCAAACCTTTGATCGCTGAAAGCGGACAAGTAGCCACATCGGCACCAGCTTCCACACAATCAATGATGTGCATGGTGTGACGGATGGAAGCCGCCAAAACTTCGGTGGTATAGCCATAGTAATTGTACATGGCAACAATCTTGCGGATCAATTCCACACCATCGTGGCATACATCGTCCAAACGACCCACAAACGGAGATACGTAGGTAGCCCCTGCTTTGGCAGCCAACAATGCTTGACCAACAGAGAATACCAGCGTACAGTTGGTACGAATGCCCTTGCCGGCAAAGTACTTCACGGCTTTGATACCGTCTGCCGTACAAGGCAATTTTACCACAATGTGTTCATTCAAAGCGGCCAATTCTTCCCCTTCGCGGACCATGCCTTCAAAATCAGTAGCAATCACTTCCGCACTCACATCACTGTTGACAATGTTGCAGATATCCACGTAGTGTTTGTGTTGGTTTTCTGTACCCTTGATGCCTTCTTTTGCCATCAGGGAAGGATTGGTGGTTACGCCATCCAAAACACCCATTTCATACGCCTCGCGAATTTGGTCGAGGTTCGCTGTGTCAATAAAAAACTTCATATCTCTGTATTGTTTATAAAATTGTTACTCCGCTAAGGTCGATCAGGACCAGTTGGTAAGTCGAATTGTACTTGGTCATCACACCGGTCAAGTCACAAACCGCACCGGTTTCAGGAACCGGTTGTGTGGCAAAGTTAGCATATCCGCTGCTACGGACAACGATTTTTTTACCGTTGAAATCAAAGTTCTGGTTGCCGGAAGCCGCCTCAATTCCCTGCTCTGCATCTTCAGCCACAGCCCAGGTCTTCAAACCATTGTCTCCACCGGTGTATTTGGCACCTTTCAAGGTGACCAATTTGCCCAGGATCGCATCACTGACTTGGGCCGCCGTGGTCAATTCTTCCGGTTGGACCGGTTCCCCCACTTCTCCCTTGAAGATAGTCCGGTTGATGAGGGCCTGTGCGTCAATATAGGAGGTTTCATAGCGTTCCTCGGTCGAGATACCGCCCAACTGGACCATTCCGCCGTAAGCCCCCAAACAAAGGTATTTGGGTTTCACATAAATGCGCATGCCTTCCGGGTAATCGTTGTACAGGCCAGTCTTTCCTATCTTCAGTTCAATGCCGCCGGTCTCATCCTGGATGTAGAAGGAGCGGTAGAAGTTTCCCGCCGCATCGCTGCTGTTGACCACACCGGCAATCACGATGCTCTCATCGGTTATTTCCAGTGGGGTGCCTGAGTACAGACGCTTGAACTCCTGAATGGTCATGGTAGCTTCCATCGCCACGGGAGCATCCGGTTCCGGGGTCTCCCATTGCTGACAAGCGGTGAAGAGCGTCACCACAGCGATACTCGCCATCAATATAGATTTTTTCATACTCATCCTCCTCCTTTAGAATCTGAAATAAACATTGACCATGTAGGTCGTTCCGAACATATAAAAGTATTTGGAATCAAAGGCCGTGTAATTCATCACGTTGCCCGAAGCATCCTTGTTGGCAGTCAGACGCATCTGTTCAAAACCGCCGGTACGGAAGTTCGTGTTGTTCAAAATGTTCTTGATGTCCACACTGACACCCAAATTATACTTGCGCTGGATGTACCAGGATTTTCCGATGTTGGCATTTACCACAAAACCCGGCGTCAGACGCTCCTGGTCTGTCATCTTCCGCATTTGTGCGTAGCCTTCCGGTGTGGAAAGATCATAACCGATGTTGGCATAATCCGTACGACGGAGCGGGTTCATGGACAAATACATGCCATCAAAATAACTCACATCAATACCGGCGAACAGATAGTCTTCCGAACGGTAGTTCAGGCCGATGTTGGCGGCCAGCTGCGGCGTACTCGGCACCTTGTAACCTTCCCAATACACCTTCGCATTTTCCAAAACCACCGCTTCACTGTTGTCGATGGTCTGGGTAACATAGGGGGTTGAGGTGTAAACATAATTGCCGTAGGACAGGGCTCCCTGCAAAGAAAGGCCATAGGCCAGGGGCAACTTCACACCCAACTCCATACCCACGTTGCGTTGGTCAATGCCACTCATCGCAAAATTGGTGTAGGCCCGTTGGATATCATCGTAAAAACTGATCAGATCGGTCTGGTCTTGAATCGTAGTATAGAACACGGACGCCCGCAGTGCCAAATCACCCACCTTCAATGCATAGTTCAGGTCGGTGCTGAAGGTCTTCTCGGTCGTCAGGTTCGGCACCAGGCTGTTACGGGTTCTGGGTGAGAGGAACGATTCCTGGAAATAAGGGGCCGATTGGACATAACCGATGTTCGCATACAGACGGTTGCTGCCTTCAAACTTGTAGTTCAATCCCAATTTCGCGGTGTAGGTAAAGAAATTGGATTTTTCTGACTCACCATAAGAGTTGTCCGGGAAAAGGCCCTTGCGGTACAAACCGTCACGCCAGAAAGTCTGGTAACCGGCTTCCCCTGCCAGGGTAGCTTCCAAGGCACCCACGTTGGTCTGAGCCACAACCCATGCCCGGTGGTTGCGTACATTGGCATAGTAGTCATAGCCATATTTGTCGCCCACCTTCACCTTGCGGTCGGGGTTGTTCAAGTCATTTTGGATCTGATCACCGGAACCGTAATCACGTTCTGCAAACTGGTCCACGTCAATCCAGTATTCTCCCCCCAACAAGTCCTTGATGATCTTGTAGTATTCGGTACGGTTCCAACGGTAATTGTAACCAGCATTGAGTTTCAACCAGGCAGCAAAACGGTGGCTGTACTGGAGGTTGAAGTTGAAGTCATCCTGGTCGGTGTGGGATTCTTCCACAACGTATTTCGAGCGGGCTCCGCTGTTGCGGTTTACTTGATACAAACGGTCCCAATTGATGTGGCGGATGTTGTCATCGCTTAACCAACCGTCTTTCACCCACGCCGCCAAAGTCGGGTTTTCATCGTAGTAGCTCGGCAGGTTGCGGTAGTAATCCGGGCGAGGATCGGCTGCATCGTACCAGTCCAAACGGGAGTATCCGTTGCGACCCATGCGGTACGAAAGGGCAAGCACCCACTTGGTATCGTGATTCGGCGTATATTCGTAGTTCAACACAAACAACGGCTCGTGCGAATCACGCACCCGGGAGTTGCGTACTTTGCCATTTTGATAACCCCAGTTCGGGTTGTAGTAGTTGTTGCCCAACAAATCATAGACCTCTTGGGTCGCTGCCGTTTGTGCACCACGCTGACTCGGAGAACCCAGCAAGGTCAACGAAAGCTTGTGTGCATCGTCAAATTTCTTCTCAACCCCAGCATAGTATGCCAGGGCATTGTAAAAGATGCCTTCGACGTAATCGTTACCCCCCAAACGGGTTGAAACCGAGAATGCATAGGCCCAACCGTTGTCCATCATTCCGGAGGCATAGGTAGCCATGGCCCGGAAACGGTATTGGCCACTGGAGGTCAACAAACTGAAACGGTAACCTTTCTTCACCGAAGATGCGTAGGCATTGATGTTGGTCACACCGTTGATCCCACCGACTCCATATTCGGTCGCACTCATACCGGTCACCACTTCTTTTTCACGAGTTGCCTCGTTCAGACCACTCCACAACGAGTGCGGGGTATAGCCTGTCAACGCATCGTTCAAACGGATGCCGTTCAAATACACATCCGAGGTACCACTTTCGTAACCGCGGCTCAAGAAACGGGCTGCGCTGAACTTGTAGCCGGCGATGTTTTCATAGACATCTTTGCTGGAAGCAAGAACAGAGGGAACATCTTCGTAGCCGGCTTCGTTCTCACTGTCCAACTCAACAAAGGCATCGTCCACACCCACGGACCCCAAGTCGGGTGCCATGGATATACGATGCAAGTCTTTTACATAACCTTCTACCTTGACGTTCAAGTCGGTATCCTGAAAGTAGGCAGCTTCCACGCGCACGTGTTGCATGCCGTCAGGAATACCTACCAACTCAAATGCACCGTTCGCATCGGTATAACGGAAGAATTCCCCCGCCGTTGTCACCACCGATACCTTCGCATCCGCGATGGGTTGTTTGGTGACGCGGTTGATCACAATACCGCGGATTCCCCCTTCTTGGGCCCACACAGCCGTCGGCACCAACAAAGTCAACAACAGAATCAGTTTTATCGAAAATATACGTTTCATAGGCACTATTTTTCTTTTCCAATCGTAATGAAAACAGGCAAGTGGTCACTGTACCCGCCTAAAAAAGCATTCCCGCTGTACGTCCGCCAAGGATAGTTCTTGTACTGCCCTTTTTGTTGTATCAGGAACGAACGTTTGAAAATGGAAGCGTAGTAGGTCTGACGGCGCAACTTCACGGGCATCAGGCGCAGACTTCCTTCCTGATCCAAGTTCATCAGGTTATCGCTGACCACGATGTTGTCGTACAAACTCCAGGCATCCTGGTAGGCCAAGGTGCCATAGCCGTCCTGGAACAACGCATAGAACGGGTTGAACATACCACCTTCGGGGATGTTTTCCGGATCACCGGCTCCACCCAGAACCTCCAGAATACTCTTGTCCACCGGATCATCGTTCATATCGCCCATCACCACCAACTTGATTTCCGGGTGGACCTGGCGCAAAGAGTCTGCATAGTCCCGCACAGTTTGAGCCCCACCACAACGCAGGTACTCGGACGACTGGGCTCCACCACGGCGAGACGACCAGTGGTTCACAAAGAAACAAAACAATTCTCCCTCAATACGACCACAAACGGCTAGAATGTCGCGGGTCTTGAAATCCGGACGGCTGGGGATGCGGGTTCGGATGGGATCACTCCATTCGTACTCAAACAGATCCGGACGGTACAACAACGCCACATCCACCCCACGGGCCTCCGGAGAGTCGTAGTGGACAATCTGATAGTTGGCCGAAGCCAGGCGTTCGTCGGAAACCAAATCATCCAAGACCAAACGGTTTTCAATTTCACTCAAACCAATGATGGCCGGAAACTGACGGTTGGCTTGCGCGATGGCATGCAACACCTCCGCGGTGTTTGCAATTTTCTTCCAATACTTGGTTTCGGTCCACTCCTTCGGGCCTTCGGGCGTAAATTCATCATCCCGGACGTTGGGATCGTTGTACACGTCGAAGAGGTTTTCGACGTTGTAGAACATCACCGTATAGGTCCGGTCCTGCGCCGACAAGGAAACTGCCGCAAAGAAGCAGATCAGGCCCAGTAACAAGTTGTTATTGATTTTCATCTTCTTCTTTCCTTAAAATCCCCAAGCTCCGGGGTTGTATTCCGTTTCCACTTCCTCGGCAACTGAAGCCGGCAAGTTGGCAAAAAAGTTAAATCCTGTACGTTCTTCGATCTCACGGACAGTCTGGGTCTCGGAAATGGTGACCGTATTGCCATATTCCCGGTGTTCAAACCAGAAGCCAATCGACAAATAATGGTTGGATGCAACATTGTATTTCAACAGGACCTTGTAATAGGCCTTGGGAACCGCCACATCGTTTCCATCGTTGTCCTTTGCGTACTCCTGCGTGGCATCACCCTCGGCGGCCAATACCGCACCGGTCACTACGTACAACGTATCACAGGAAGACGTATAACCCCGTACCCGACCTTCCAGATCCGCCCAAGCCCGTTGGTTCAATTCGCCTCGCTGGGGAGTCATGTTGGTATAATAGAAGGTCGTCCGGTTCAACGAACGGCTTTGGGTGCGGTCCGCAGAGGGAAGTTGGTGTCCCCGGTCGAATCCGCCGGAGAAGCCCCGCTTCAAATTGGGCTGGTATTCTTTCGGCACTTTCGGGTCAAAGCCCCAGTCATCACTCCGGCCGGAACTTCCCATGTAGTCCGAGCACAACGGATAAGCCACCCACAAAGCGATGCGGTTGGTCGCATCGTACAGCATGGAGTAATTCCGAGCTGAAAATTGCTGCGACTCGAACCGGTGGGCTACGAAAGCCTGCATGGCCCCAACCTCCACCTGCGGCAATTCCATCCAAGCCTGTACCGGATCGGACACCAAGCCGTCGTTGTTCGGGTCATCATTCGGATCATCGTTCGGATCGTCGTTCGGATCGTCGTTCGGATCGTCCGTACCCGGAGGCACTCCTTCCGCAGCCTCCTGAACAAAAATCACAGAAAGGACCTCTGTCTCAAACACAACACGAATCAAAACCTTCCTCGGCTGATCGGACGTATTCTTGCTATGGTACAACTGCAGGTCGCGTTGGGTACCCTCACCCTCCAAGGGTCGGATGGTACACCAAGGCTCTACCCCATAGGGATAATCCATCTGAATCTCCCAACTTTCCGAAGATTCAATGGCAAAGAACTGTCCGGAATTGGATGCACTGACGGTATCCTGCTGCAGAAGAATCCGGTTGGGCATACCTTCTGGCGAGCAGGAATTCAGCATCGGAAACAGCAGTCCACAACAAACAACCAGGACTGCAAACAAACAGAATTTCCTCGCTTTCATAAACTACTTTATGTTCAAGCCAGTCAAAATACAACGGGGTTTCGCATCGGGAGTGGAGAACGTCAAGGTCGTGCTCTCGGTTACACCGGTCAGGCTCAACGTATAGAAATCCTTGTCACCAAAAGTAATCGTGAACGGAGTATTTTGGGTAGCCCCTTGGTTCGGAACCAAAGAAAGGGTTTTGGAAGAGGCTCCGTCAATTTGTCCACCGTTGTTGACCGCAATGGTCAAATCACAGGATTTTCCCTTCCAGGCCACCCCATAGAACGTCAAGGTCACATCACCGGTTGCCGGCAAGTTGCCCACGGTATAGGTTCCCCCTGCTTCCGATTTTCCCAGTTTCAATGCCGGATATTCTGCACCATCCACAATCACTTTTACGAGATAGTGTGCATCTGCACTGCTATCACCGGTGGGCAAAGCCAGGTTGCTCGTATAAATACCATCGCCTTCGCCCCCTCCGGGATTGGTATTGCCCGGATCATCTCCATTGCCTTCATTTCCGCCATTCATGTGCTCAGGGGTACCGAAGATGACGTTGTCCAAACGGTAGGTATTCGATTTTCCGGTATAACGGAACGCAAAGTGAACCTCTGCAACATCCCCGAAGGCTTCCTCCAGATTCACGGTATGGGTTTTCCAAGTATTCATAGACGATCCTGCCGGGAAGGTGGCATCGTAAACCACGGTCCATGTTGCCGCCGCATAATCACCCGCAAAGTCCGTAGAAGCGACCACTTCCAATTTGGAAGCATCTTCTTCCTTATAGTACAAGGCCAATTGGAACGAAAGGGTCTTTTGAGCTGCATCCCGCACATTCAACAAAGGCATCGTCGCATAAGCCTCGACTTCGCTTTGTGCCGAACTGTAGGGAGCAATCTGGATGTATTTGTCGCTGTTGTACACACCGGTTCTCCATCCGTAATAAACATCGCTCGGATCAGAAGAATAGAAATTCCAACCTTCGCCGGCATAGGCTACATTGGCCTCCTCAATCGAACTGAAATCATCAGAGAACGAAGTCACTGCTGAAGAAACATTTCCCTTTTGGGTCACACGGACCGAAGCATACACCGTCTCTGTCTTGAACTTCAGAATGGCCTGACGGGTCACACCGTCCAAAGGCAAGGTACTGATCCTGATCTCCCGGGAGGTCTCCGAAGCTTCAGCAGAAATCATACTCACAGCCAACCAGGTCACTTCTTCCCCAACCACTTCCAAGGTCCAGTCGCGGTTGGACAACAACTCCAGCGTCGCCGATCCACCTTCTGCTGAAAATTCCAGGGTGGTTGCACTGACTGTAATGTCTGCCGGTTTGAATTCCGGATCGGTAATACAACTAGCTGCTCCGAACAGGGTCAAGACCATCATCGTCACAGCCAACAATTTACATCTTCTCATATTGCTCTTGTTTAATTTCCTTATTCATTCACACAGGAGTCAAGCCTGCAACCGGCAAAGATAGGCACACGAACAACAACGAGCAAAAAAACAAGAGAAAACATCAATAGAGAAGCCTATCCTCCAATTTTTGTGACAATATAATGGGCAACTCCTTCTCCTTGACAAGCACATGTGCCAATAAAATGTTCTGGGAAATTCAGTGGAACCTTATCAGAAAACGAGAAATGCAAAGGAAGGATGAAAGAATCTTAATTAAAAAAGGCAGCTCCACAAAGGAACTGCCTTTATATGCCTCAAACGAGGAACTCGTGTAGGTAACGCTAACGCACGACGCGTAGGCTTATTTGACATTCATACCGGTAAAGACGGAGCGGGGTTTGGAGTTCGGGGTTGAGAACGTCAAAGTCGTTGATTCAGTTACTCCAGTCAGACTGATGGTATAAAAATCGGAGTCCGCAAAGCTGATGGTAAAGGGCGGGTTTCCTGTCGCACCCGTATTGGCTGCCAATGAAATGGTTTTTGAAGTAGCACCCTCAATTTCTCCACCACCGGCAATGGTAATGGTCACATCACATGATTTTCCTTTCCAAGCCACGCCGTAGAATGACAAGGTCACATCTCCCGTTGCCGGCAAAGAAGAGAACGTGTAAGTACCCCCTTTTTCTGATTTGCCCAATTTCAATCCCGGGTAAGATACTCCGTCAATGATCACCTCAGCCTTATAATAGCAGTTAGTCGAGTTATCTGCTGTCGGAAGTGTCAGGTTACTTGCATATACAGAATCTTCATCCACGACCGGAGCCTCGCCAAACAACGCTTCATCGATGTCGGCTGTTACTTGCGGCTTCAGGGTAGTCGGACCATAAACCACACCGTAGAGGTATCCGGTTGCATCAGAAACGTATTCTTCTGCCCAAGAACATTTGCTGTAGGTAGTCACCGTAAATTCGTTGGCTCCGTTGGCATCGGTAAACTTCTTGTCTCCGGACCAAGTGGTTCCAACTGCGGAAGTAGCTGCCTTCACATTGTTCACCTTCACATACATGGATTGGTAAGCATCCGACAACAATTCTTCTGCCGAAATTTCAGGCGTAACGGTTTCATTGCCGCTGCTCAACAATTCCACCTCACCGTTGTAAGATGCGAATTTGATTTGACGCATGCCTTTGTACACATCGTAGGTCGGGGTCATCAAGCTGACACGCACCTTGTCACCCACTTGGAATTTGTGGAATTCGGTAGAGTTGTACACAAAAATACCGGAGTTGGCTTCGCCAGTACCGTCAGCAATGGCAATACCTTTGTACAAGTTTTCGTCTGCATTGGTACCGACAACGATACCTTCTACATAAGAACCGACAGTAGCCAAAGCAGCACCGCTTTCCATGTCTTTCAGAATGGCTACCAATTCACTTACGGTCAAAGTGATTTCTTCCGCTTGCGGAGTCACAACGACCATCACCTTGCCATATTGGGTTTCACCGTCCAGGACGATGTATGGAACGAAATCATAGGAAGTTTCAGCGGTCAAACCGGTTACTTCTACGGCGAAGGCATTGGCCAAATCAGCGGCAGCCACTTTCACATACTCCTCAGAAGAACCGGTGATGCGGTAAGCCACACCCACTTCGGAAACGGTAGCGTCTCCGGTGTATTCATAGGCACCGTTGATCACCACACTTTCTGCTGTCAAATCGCTGAAGTTGCTCAAGCTCAAAGCGAGCACTTTCTTGAAGTCTGCCACGTGTGCAGCCTTGTTCGGGAACAATTGTACGGTAGTGTTGTACACTTGAGCCACACCTGTGATGCTACCTTCCACATCGGTTGCAACCACGTCGTTTGCCCAGGCCACATAACTGCTGGTACGAACCACCACGGGATCTCCGTTTTGGTCCACGAAGTTGGTGTTGCTGGTCTTGTTGTCACGTACCCAAGTAGTGCCTTCGGGATCATCGCTGCTCAAACCAGCCACGGTTACCAACATACCTTGGTATGCATCGCTGTTCAATTCAGCCGCTGAAATCACAGGGGTAACAAAGTCATTACCGCTGCTCAACACTTCGATTTCATTGTCGTAAGCAGCCCAGGTAATTTCACGCAAGCCGTTGTAAATGGTCAGTTTTGCATTGGCCAAGGTTACTTTCACACGGTCTCCAATTGCAAAACCGTTGTTCATAGCCGCATCGTAGAAGTACACACCACTGTTCGGTTCACCGGTACCATCGGTCACGCTCAAACCTTTGTTCAGGTTTTCTTCGTCGTTGTTAGCCACGACAATACCTTCCACGTAGGTACCACAAGCCGCCAGGGAAGCACCGTTTTCCAGGGTCTTCAACATAGCGTTCAATTCAGCAGCCGTCAAGGTCACTTCCGGAGCACCTTCCAAGGTGAAGAATTTTTCTTCGCCATAGATTTTTTCTTCAGCGAGGGTTGCAAAAGCACGGAACGCATAGGTTTGTGCTTCTTGCAAATCGGTCAAAGCCAAAGAGAATGCTTCCGCAACCGGTTCTACGGTTTGGACTTCGTAGGTTTCGGCACCGTTCACCTTGTATTCAAAACCAACTGCAGTGATGTCTTCCATCACTTCGTAAGCAACAGTACCTTTCAACAAAGCGGCATTGTGAGTCACTTCTTCCGCCGGCAAAGTCGTCACCACGGGAGGCATCGGACCATCAAACATGAAGGCAGCGATGTCTGCCACTTCAATCGGATAGATTTGAACCGCTTCCTTGTAGATCTCAGCCACACCGGTCAGGTTGGCCGTTACACCCGTTGCAATCACGGCATCTTTCCAGGAAGCATATTTGGATGTTCTCACTTGAATGCTGCTTTCACCGTCGGTAAAGTTCACGTTGGCAGCACTGGAAGTACCGGAATACCAGGTAGTACCTTCGGCATCCGCACTGTACACATCCTTCAAGGTAATGCGCATCGCCTGATATTGGTCCGTCAAGGCTTCTGCGATGGTCACTTCAGGGGTTACAATCTCGTTGTCTGAGCTGATCACTTCGTAGTTCACACCTTCGTTGAACTTGATTTCACGCAAACTGTTGTAGTTTTCGTAAATGGCATTGCTCAAGTTGATACGGATCTTGTCACCTACCTGCATTTCATTGGCAGCAGGATCGTACAGAATGATACCGGTATAGGCTTCACCATTACCGTCCACCAGGCTGGCCTTGTTGTTGTAGTTGCCACCTTCACCATTCACAGCCGCAACAATACCTTCCAAGTTACCGAACGATGCCAACGATGCACCACTTTCCATACCTTCACGGAGGGCAGCCACCACGTCTGCTACGGTAGCGATCACTACTTCGTCAGAAGCCAGGAAGCTCTTTTCTGAACCCGTGAAAACTTCTTCACCGATCTTGGCATAAGCATAATAAACATAGGTTGTTCCGTTTTCAAGACCGTCCACAGTGACAGAGAATTCATTAGCCACTTCTGCGGCATCCACGAATTCAAACGATTCAGCACCTTGTGCTTTGTATGCAATACCCACGGCTGCGATGGTTTCTTCACCTGCATAAGTGTAATTACCAGACAGAACTGCGGAGCTGCCGGTCACTTCCGTCGCATCACCGGTCTTCACCACAGGTGCGCCAGAGAAACGTTCTCCGGTCATTTCTGCAAAACCAGAAGCAACAGAGGGCACCAATTGCCATACAGCGCTGTAGCTGCTGCAAAGACCGATCAGGGGACCCGCACCTTGCGGAACAGCATCTTCTGCCCACGGAGCATTGCTGCGTGAATACATCAGGAACACGTTCTTGTCTTCGGTTTCCACCTTCGGACTTTCACCCATTTTCTTGCCCAAGTCAGCATCGATGACTTGCGCAGCCACAATCTTCACATATTGTGATTCATAATCACCGGACATAAATTCTGCACCGGTAACTTCTGCATATTCCGGACTCGGAGCGGCATTTTCCTTCAAGACTTTGAATTGGGCGTCACCGGTCGGTTTGTATTGGGTCAGGCCATAGTAGGTTTCCAACACACCACCTTTCAACTCAACTTCGACAGAGTCACCGAAGTTGCACATACCCCAGATGGATTTTGAGTAAATGATGATACCGCTGTGTTTGCCTGTACCGTCTTGGATCATCAGGTTGCCTTCGCTGACCGTCTGAGGATCGCGGGAAGAAACAACGATACCGCCGATTTTCACAGCTTCGCTAACGGTCAATTTGTCTTCACCGCTGTCTTGGTACATTTGACGCGCTTCTGCGATGGAAATACGGGTGGTACGGCTAATGCTACCGGCTTGGAAAATTTTCACGGGAGCATAAGGAGTATCAGCATGCACCGGACGGAATTTCACCACAAATTCACGTTCATAACCGTCTTCGTTCGGTACGACTGTAATGCGGACCGGATTCAAACTGTTAGCGGTACCTGCTTCCGGAGAAACAGTCACACGTTCACGGATCCAAGCTTCATCTTCACCTTCGTTGGCGTTGTTGACATACATCTCAACAATCCAATCCACGTTGGAGGTAACATTGACAACCACCTCACCACCTTCCAGGGGAAGTTGGGTCTCTGTCACATCGGTAGAAATGTTGATGACAGAAATCGGATCCTCACTTTTCTGACAAGCAGAAAATGCGCAAAGCACGGCTGCCAAGCCGAACAATGCAGAAAGCAATCTTTTTCTAAGGTTCATAATTGTTTTATTTATAGGTTCTTATGTATCTTTAAGAAAATCTCTCTTTCGGAACGAGCAAAGTTAAATATTTGTTTCAAACTTTCCTCGGAAAGTCCCATAAAAAAAAGCGTGAAAGTTTTCACTCTCACGCTTGTGGGTGGGCCCAACTGGGCTTGAACCAGTGACCCCCTGATTATGAGTCAGGTGCTACTAACCAACTGAGCTATGGGCCCGAATCACTATCTATGAGGAGACCCTCAAAGATAGGATGTTATGTTAGAACACTTAACAAACTTTGATCAACACGTCAACACCGCTGGGGAGTTCCAGTTTCATCAAAGCATCTACGGTGTTAGGAGTAGAGCTGTAGATGTCCAGCAAACGACGGTATGAGTTCAGTTCGAATTGCTCACGAGATTTCTTGTTAACGAAAGTTGAGCGGTTAACGGTAAAGATCTTCTTGTCAGTCGGAAGCGGAATGGGACCTTTTACAACTGCACCTGAAGCCTCTACTGTCTTCACGATCTTTTCAGCAGACTTGTCTACCAAAGCGTGATCGTATGATTTCAGTTTAATTCTAATTTTTTGGCTCATATTATCAATTTTTACTAATCAATTATTCATCCATATCATCCAACTTCCGGTTGCCAGATTTCTCGATCACTTCTTTCGCCAAGTTTGACGGGAGTTCTGCGTAGTGAGAGAATTCCATGGTGCTGGTAGCACGGCCGGAGGTAATGGTACGGAGGATGGTTACATAACCGAATTGTTCTGCAAGCGGAACTTTTGCTTTCACAATACGTGCGTTGCCTTTGGAGTCCATGTTGGTAATTTGACCACGGCGTTTGTTCAAGTCACCGATCACATCACCCATGTAGTCTTCCGGAGTAACCACTTCGAGAGACATGATAGGCTCCATCAAAACAGGAACTGCTTTGGGCAGTGCGTGACGGAAAGCTTGACGAGCACAAATTTCGAAAGACAAGGAGTCTGAATCGACCGGGTGGAATGAACCGTCCTTGAGAACCACCTTCATAGAGGTAACTTCGTAACCTGCGAGAACACCATTGGCCATAGCAGATTTGAAACCTTTTTCTACAGAAGGGATGTATTCACGAGGAATGTTACCACCTTTCACTTCGTCCACAAATTGCAAACCAACAACGCCTTCATCAGCCGGGCCGATTTCCACAATGATGTCCGCGAATTTACCGCGACCACCGGATTGTTTCTTGAAGACTTCACGGTGTTGAACTGTAGAAGTGATAGCTTCCTTGTAGTTAACTTGCGGAGCACCTTGGTTGATTTCAACACCGAACTCACGACGGAGACGGTCTACGATGATATCCAAGTGAAGTTCACCCATACCGCTGATAACGGTTTGACCGGTTTCGTGGTCAGAACGTACGGTGAAGGTGGGGTCTTCTTCGGCCAATTTGCCCAACGCAATACCCAATTTATCCAAGTCTTTTTGGGTCTTCGGTTCTACGGCCAAACCGATCACCGGATCCGGGAAAGTCATGGATTCAAGCACGATCGGATTTGTTTCAACGCAGATGGTATCACCGGTGCGGAGTTCTTTGAAACCTACTGCAGCGCAGATGTCACCAGCTTCAACAAATTCAATCGGGTTTTGTTTATTGGAGTGCATTTGATACAAACGAGCTACACGTTCTTTCTTACCGGAACGGGTGTTGAGGATGTAAGAACCTGCATCCAAACGTCCAGAATAAGCACGCAAGAAAGCCAAACGACCTACGAAGGGGTCTGTCGCAATCTTGAACACCAATGCACAGAACGGCTCTTTAGAATCAAACTTACGAATTTCTTCGTTGTTGGTAGTCGGGTTGGTACCTTTGATTTCACCTTTATCGAGGGGTGAAGGCAAGAAACGCATCACTGCATCCAACAAGAATTGGACACCTTTGTTCTTGAAGGAAGAACCACAACATACGGGAACGATCGCCATATCAATGGTTGCTTTACGCAAAGCGTCGATCAATTCTTCTTCGGTAATTGAATCGGGATCTTCAAAGAATTTTTCGAGAAGTTCGTCGTTGTATTCAGCCGCAGCTTCAACCAACTTACCTCTCCATTCTTCTACATCCGCTTGCATTTCAGCAGGAACCTCAGCATAAGTGTAGTTTACCAACTCTTTGCTGTCTTGGTTGTAGATAATAGCGCGGTTGGAAATCAAGTCAACGATACCAGCGAACTTGTCTTCTGCACCGATCGGCAAGCAAAGCGGAACTGCGTTTGCACCGAGTTTTTCGCGCATTTCATCGATTACAGCCAAAAAGTCCGCACCCACGCGGTCCATTTTGTTAACGTAAGCGATTTTCGGAACACCGTATTTGTCAGCTTGACGCCATACGGTTTCTGATTGGGGTTGCACGCGACCTACTGCACAGAAAGTTGCGACAGTACCATCCAATACACGCAAAGAACGCTCTACCTCTACGGTAAAGTCAACGTGGCCTGGAGTGTCGATCAAGTTGATTTGGTAATCTTTGCCGTTGTATTTCCAGAAAGCGGTAGTGGCAGCAGATGTGATGGTAATACCACGTTCTTGCTCTTGAACCATCCAGTCCATGGTAGCAGCACCTTCGTGTACTTCACCGAGTTTGTGAGTTTTACCGGTGTAGAACAGAATACGTTCAGAGGTAGTGGTCTTACCGGCATCAATGTGCGCCATGATACCGATATTTCTAGTATATTTTAAATCTCTCGCCATTGCTTATTGTCTAATTAAAAACGAAAATGTGCAAATGCTTTGTTAGCTTCAGCCATACGGTGCATGTCTTCTTTTCTCTTGAATGCAGCACCTTCGTTGTTGTAGGCAGCAATGATTTCCGCCGAGAGTTTTTCGGCCATAGAGTGGCCAGAACGTTTGCGAGCAAAAAGTATCATGTTTTTCATTGCCAATGAAACTTTTCTTTCAGGACGCACCTCGGTAGGAACTTGGAAGTTTGCACCACCCACGCGACGGCTTTTCACCTCAACTTGGGGGGTTACGTTTTCAAGTGCTTTCTTCCAAATGTCGAGAGGAGCCTTGTCAGAATCTTTCATCTTCTCGCCTACCATGTCAATGGCATCGTAAAAAATAGCATACGCGATACTCTTCTTCCCCTGCAACATCAGATTGTTCACGAATTGAGTCACAGCCACTTCGTGAAATTTGGGATCAGGAAGTAGAATCCTCTTTTTAGGCTTCGATTTTCTCATTTCTGTAAAAACTTACTTAAATAATTAAATAATGAATTGATTACTTCTTAGCGGCGGTTTTTTTGGGTCTCTTCGCACCATAGAGAGAACGGCTTTGAGTACGTCCTTCTACGCCTGCGGTGTCCAATGCGCCTCTAAGGATGTGGTAACGTACACCGGGAAGGTCTTTTACACGACCACCACGCACCAATACGATGCTGTGTTCTTGCAAGTTGTGTCCTTCGCCGGGGATGTATGCGTTGACCTCTTTTTGGTTGGTTAACCGAACACGAGCTACTTTACGCATAGCTGAGTTAGGTTTCTTCGGAGTGGTTGTGTAAACACGTACACAAACACCACGTCTTTGAGGACAAGCATCCAACGCGCGAGATTTACTTTTCTCTACGATCACCTCGCGTCCTTTGCGAACTAATTGTTGAATTGTAGGCATAAATAGTTGTTATTCTTAACTTTATACTACCCCGTCAAAATTAACGGGCTGCAAAGATACATATTTTTCCCAAACTTTCAACATTTCCTTCAGAATTTCATCAATTTCAGGAATGTACGCGGTTCGAACGGCCAACAAAAAGGGTCCCGAAAGGACCCCAAAATGATAAAAATCTAAAAACCTTCGAGCGAGAAAAAGATCGTCGGCAACAAGAGCAGAAAACCAACCAGAATCAGGAAGAGGATGAACTTCCACACCCACTTCACCCATTTCGCATAAGGAATCCGGGCCAGACCGAGGACGGCGATCAGCACACCGGAAGTCGGTGTAATCATGTTGGTAAACCCATCGCCAAACTGGAAGGCCAACACCGTCGCCTGACGGGACAGGTCAATCATATCGGCAAACGGTGCCATGATGGGCATCGTGATGGCCGCCTTGGCCGAAGCCGAAGTAATGAAGAGGTTGATGAGGGTCTGTATGCCGTACATCATTGACAAGGAAGCCACCTTGCCGGCCTCTCCCAGACTGGAAGCCAATGCATACAGCATCGTATCAATGACCATCCCTTGTTTCAGGATACCGACAATACCAGCAGCCAAACCCACGATGATAGCCGCCGAAAGGATGTCCTTGGCCCCCGCCAGAAACTCCTGGACAATTTTGTTGGCCGAATAGCCCGCCGCCACGCCAGCAGCCAAGGCCAAGCCCAAGAAGAGGGCCGAGATCTCTCCGATATACCAGCCATAGGCCGAAACACCGACCACCAGGTACACGATGGTAAAGCCGAGCAAGCCCAGAATATAGAAATGGACCGATTTGCGTAGGGCCACCACAGAAACCAAGGCAAAAAGCCCGGAGAGAACCCACAAAAGGTAGGGGGCCGGAATCGGATTGTTACCAAAGGTCAATTCGCATCCCGAACCATAAGCAAACGCAAATACCAAGGAAGCCACCCACACCAAGGCAAACGACACCCAGGCCGAACGGTTGGTAAAATAAGGGATCTTTTCTTGGGCATCCCCGTGCTCTTTCCGCCAGGAAGCATCCAGCTCATACATCGGCGACAACTCGGGGCGACGCTTGATGCGGGTCGCATACACCAGCACCACCGCAATGGTCAGGGCCGTCAGTACCGCCCAACAAACCAGGCGGTAGCCCATTCCCGAGAACAAAGGCAGATCGGCCATGCCTTGCGCAATGCCGATGGTAAAAGGATTCAAAAAGGCTCCCGCAAAACCCACGTGGGCTGCCACATAGACCAGACAAACCCCTACGATGGAATCATACCCCATTGAAATGGCCAACGGCACAAGGACCACGACAAAGGCAATGGTCTCCTCACTCATACCAAAGACCGCCCCAAAGAGGCTGAACAAGATCATGATCAAGATCAGAATCAGGTTGTGGACACCGACCTTCCGAAGCAGCGGATAGGCCTCCAGCCGTTTGGATGCATTTAGGAAGGCAAAGATGCCCACATCAACCGCCTTGCAACCGTTGACAATCCAAAAGGCGCCCCCAATGACCAGGATAAAGACAATGATCCCAGCCTGGCTGGTAAATCCTTCGAACAAGGTCGTAAAGACCTGCCAGGTTTGTGGCTCGCTAGGGACTGAACGAAAGGCCGTAAGCCCCTCCTCGGTTTTATAAAATTCACCACCGGGAACAAACCAGGTCGCCACAGCGGCCAAGACGATCAGGAAGAATACAATGACGTATGTATTCGGGAATTCGAATTTCTTTTTTGCTTTCACGAGGGCAAAAGTAACCAAATTCCATAAGATTATTTATATTTGCTAGTCATAAAAGAAATCGCTTATGGAAATCACGCCCAATGCACAACGCTACATCGCCCAAGAGGAGCAATATGGAGCGCACAACTACCACCCGATGCCCGTCGTCTTATCCAGAGGACAAGGCATTTATGTGTGGGATGTGGATGGCAAACGTTACTTCGACTTTCTGTCCGCTTACTCTGCGGTCAACCAAGGTCACTGCCACCCCAAAATCGTAAAAGCCTTGTGCGACCAAGCGCAAAACCTCTGCCTGACCTCGCGCGCTTTCCACAACGACTGTCTTGGTCCCTACGAAGAATTTGCCACCCGTTTCTTCGGTTACGACAAATTGCTTCCGATGAATTCCGGTGCCGAAGCCGTTGAGACCGCGCTGAAATTGGCCCGCCGCTGGGGTTATGTGCGCAAAGGCATTCCGGAAAACCAAGCCATCATCGTGGCTTGCCGTGGCAACTTCCACGGCCGGACCATTTCCATCGTTTCAATTTCTACCGATCCTGACAGCTACTCCAACTACGGACCCTTCACGCCGGGCTTCGAGGTCATTCCTTACAACGACCCGGCTGCCTTGCAAGAGGTACTTGAACGCCACGGAGACCGTGTTGCTGCCTTCCTGGCAGAACCCATCCAAGGGGAAGCGGGCGTATTCGTTCCGGACGACGGTTACCTGAAAGCCTGCTACGACTTATGCAAACAACACAACGTCCTGTTCGTGGCGGACGAAGTACAAACGGGCATCGCCCGTACCGGCCGTATGCTCTGCTGCGACCACGAAGGCGTTCGTCCGGACATTGTAATCTTGGGCAAAGCCTTGTCCGGAGGTACCCTCCCCGTCTCTGCCGTCCTGGCGGACGACGACATCATGCTGACCATCCGACCGGGTGAGCACGGATCCACCTTTGGCGGATTCCCGCTGGCAGCCCGCGTAGCGGTAGCCGCCCTTGAAGTCGTACGCGACGAAAAACTGACCGAAAATGCAGAACGCCTCGGAAAAATCTTCCGGGAAGAAATAGCCAAAATCAAATCACCTTTCTTCAAATCGGTACGCGGAAAAGGCTTGCTCAATGCCATTGTGACCGAACCCCACAACGGAAAAGAGGCCTGGGACATCTGCTTGAAAATGGCAGAGAAAGGGCTCTTGGCCAAACCCACCCACCGGCACATCATCCGCTTTGCTCCCCCGCTCGTCATCAACGAAGAGGAACTGAGAACCGCCATCCGCATCATTGTTGAAACGTTTGAAGAATTGTAAAAACAACGTCCATGAAAAGCCAACAAACCACCTCGACCGTTTTCATGATACAACCCGTCCGCTTCGGCTACAACCCGCAAACGGCCGGCAACAATGCCTTCCAGACTCAAGAAGACAACCAGATAGCACAAGACAATGCCCTGCAAGAATTCAACGCCTATGTTGACTTGCTCCGGGAAAACGGCATCCGTGTCCTCGTAGCACAGGACACACCCGATCCGCACACACCTGACTCCATCTTTCCGAACAACTGGTTCACCACCCACGCAGACGGCAACTTTGTCATCTTCCCGTTGTTTGCCCCGAACCGTCGCCAGGAACGCAAGGCCCACTTTATCCAGGCCATCCAGGAAGGCTTCGCCAACTACAAACAAACCATCGACCTGACCTACGGCGAGGAGCAGGATCTCTTCCTGGAAGGAACCGGAAGCATGGTGCTGGATCGCATCCACCGCATCGCGTATGCCTGCCGCTCCCCGCGCACCCACGAAACCCTGCTGAAAGACTTTGCCGAACGTCTGGGATACACCTACCACTTGTTCTCTGCCGTGGATGAGAACGGAACCCAAATTTACCACACCAATGTCATGATGTCGGTCGGCACCGATCTGGCCATTGTCTGTCTGGATGCCATCCGCAATCCGGAAGAACGCCAACAACTGTGTGATTCCTTGGAACGTACCGGAAGAACTGTTCTTGACATCTCGCTGGAGCAGATGCGCTGCTACGCCGGCAACATGATGGAACTGACCAACGACCGGGGAGAACGTTGCTGGGTGCTGTCTGCCACGGCCCACCAAAGCCTTCGCCCGGAACAATTGGCCATGTTGCAAAAAGAACACCGCCTCATTGTTCCCCGAATTGATCACATCGAGAAAAATGGAGGCGGTTCCGTTCGCTGTATGATCGCCGAAATCTTCTAAGCTTCTTCGCGGATCAAACCTCCGCGATAGGCTTTCAGCAATTCCTTCAGATCCGTGATCTGAGCTGCCAGATCACGTCCGGTATCGGTATCCCGAACGTACATCCGTTTGCTGGCCAGGTCCACGACGTGGTTGGACGAGATAATGTCCAAGCCATCCTCAATGGCCTTCTGGCGAGAGATAAACGGTTGGTGTTGCACCAAGTGCATACCGTATGAATTGAAAATCAAGGTATAGCCTGCAATACCCGTCTCCGACTGGTAGGCCTTTGAGAAACCTCCGTCGATGACCATCAACTTGCCGTCGGCCTTGATCGGACTCTCTCCCTTGATCGTCTTCACCGGAATATGACCGTTGATGATGTGTCCATATTCGGCATCGATTCCGAACTCATGGAGAATCATCTCACAAATCTCCCGTTTGCCTTTCAATTTATAATAGTAACCTTTTTCCTCTTTTTTCGGTTCGGGAGCCTCCAGGTAATAACGTTCAAAGGTAGCCATTTTGCGCTTGTCAAACGGAGGAGAATAAGGACCGCACCACAGGTACCAGACAAAGTCCTGTGCATACTGCTTCAAGTCCATGTCCTTGTTTTCAAAATAGGCAATCCGTACTAGCTGATCCACTTGGTCAAACAAGGCTTTTCCGGCATATTTTTGTCCGTTGACAGTCACTTGTGCCAGGGTACCATCTTCGTTCAACGGTACCGAACCGTGGTACAGGAGGTTGCCGTTCCGAACCAGGTACAGGGCTCCCTTCGAATACAGGCAGCGCATGTGCTTTTCCATCTTGGTACTCAACTCAAAACTGTGCATGAGCTTGTCTACCACCAGTGCCTCTGCCGGTGTCAGGCGATAGGGGTCGGCCGGGTCGATGGTCGGGAAACTGCGGTCCTTCAACGGATAGTCCACACCACCGATGCAAACTGTTCCCTTTTCGTAGTCTATCTTGTTCAACAACAGCCGGTCATCCATTTCAAAGTCCGGGCGACGACGGATGATTTCCCCCTCCAGCTTGAACTGGATGATGGAAATGGCCTTGTGCATCTGGGCAATCAGACGGATCTGATTGGGAGTAATGGTCGGATCTTCCACCGATTTGGGCATAAAAATAGTGCAAGGGTCGTGCTCATAGACTTCCATAGCAAACGTTGCCAACGGCAACAGGTTGATGCCGTAGCCATCCTCCAACGTCTCCAGGTTGGCATAGCGCAAACTCATGCGTAACACATTGGCCATACAGGCAGCACTGCCGGAAGCCGCTCCCATCCACACCAGGTCGTGGTTGCCCCATTGGATATCCACATTGTGGTAATTGCAGAGGGTGTCCATGATGTTGTGTGCCCCCGGTCCCCGGTCATAGATGTCACCGATGATATGAAGGGAATCAATGGTCAGCCGCTGGATCAGGTTGGAAATGGCAATGATGAAGTTGTCGGCCCGTCCGGTCTGCACAATGGAGTTGATGATCGCATCGGTATACTCCTGCTTGTTCCGGTCGCCGTGAATTTCGTACATCAACTCCTGGATGATGTAGGAGTAGGTCTCAGGCAAAGCTTTCTGAACCTTGGAACGGGTGTATTTGGATGAACAGTACGAACAAACCTCCACCAGACGCAAGAGTGTCATTTTGTACCAACCCTCCAGGTCGCTCTCCTGCTGCTTCACGCGTTTCAGTTTTTCAGCCGGGTAGTAAATCAAGGTACAGAAATCACGCTTCTCCGCCTCCCGCAAATTGTGTCCGAAGATTTCATCCACCTTCCGTCGGATCACCCCCGACGCATTTCTAAGGACGTGTTGAAACGCTTCGTACTCCCCATGAATATCTGTCACAAAGTGCTCCGTACCCTTGGGAAGGTTCATGATGGCTTCCAAATTGATGATTTCCGTGCTGGCGGCCTGTATCGAAGGAAACTTCTTGGCCAACAATTGCAAGTATCTGAGGTCTTTGTTCATCTGCTTTTACTTTTGAAAGTTGACAGACAAACTTACAAAATTTTACGCAAAAGGCCTAATAAAAATTTCTCGTCGGGCCATCGCTGTCAGGTAAATAGCCCGCGCCAGCAAGTGCGCCGCATAAGCCAGGAACAAAGCCTGGGCTCCGGCCATACCCTCCGTCAGAAAGAAAACCCCAAAAAAAGCGATCACCGACCAGACCATGCTGTTGCGGATGGCCGTCGCGGCCGTTGCGCCGATGAAGATCCCATCCCACATAAAGGCTGCAGAACTCAACAAAGGCATCAACAACAACCAGATGAAAAAAGGTTCTGCCGCCTGAATGACCGTCTCGTTGTCTGCAACCCAGCCCAACATAGCCTTGCCACCCCAGCCGTACACCACGGTTGAAAAGATCCCAATGAACAGACTCCAGGCAAACAGCAGGCGCACCGCCTTCCCCAGCGAAGCCTTGTCTTGGGCACCGATGTACTTGCCGGTCAGCGCTTCTCCGGCATAAGCGAAGCCATCCAGAAAATAGGAGTAGAACATCAACAGTTTCATCACAATGGAACCCACGGCCAACAAGGTATCCCCAAACCGGGAAGACAGGGCTGTGAAGCCTGTATAAACAGCCAGCATGCAGATCGAACGCAAGAAGAGATTCCCATTCAGCACAAAATAACGCCGCATGTCCCGCAAACGGACATCCCGCCGCCAGGAAAAGTAGCGGAGCAGTTTCCTATAATACCGGAGGAAAAGACCCGAAGCCAGCACCAGACCCGTATATTGGGCCAACACCGTTCCCAAAGCGACACCCATCAGTCCCAGGGGCGTATACAAAGCCAGCACCCAACTGGCCAACAGGTTCACCACATTGACGGTGATATCCACCGCCATCGGGCTGACTGTATTCTGCATTCCAATAAACCAGCCTTTGAACACGTACAGGCACAAGGTCGCCGGAGCAGCCCAAATCCGCACATAGAAATACCTCCGGGCCAACTGAGCCACTTCCGAAGAAGTATCCAGCAGAGAGAAAGCCACTTCCACAAAGAAATACTGGATGAGCCAAATGAACAGGGCCACTCCCAAAGCCGTTGCAATGCCCTGCGTAAAGGCCGTTACCGTCCCTTGAAAATCCCGTCTGCCATAGGCCTGGGCTGTAATTCCTCCCGTGCCGATCCGCAAAAAGCCCATGTTCCAGTACAACAGATCAAACAGCATTGAACCTATGGCAATCGCACCGATGGCAGCCACACTACCCAAACGGCCGGCAACAGCCAAATCCACCATCCCCACCAAAGGAACGGTGATGTTGGCCAAAATGCTCGGCACAGCCAGTTTCAAAATCCGACGGTTCATTCCTTCCCCCCCTTTAACGGTATTTCTCTTCCTCTTCCAACATGCCCAGGTAGGCATCGTAACGTTCTCCAGCAATGATCCCGTCTTCGACCGCCTGCTTGACGGCACAACCCGGCTCATGCGTATGGGTACAAGGTTTGAAGCGGCAATCGTCCATCACCCGCAACATTTCCGGAAAATAAGTGGAAATCTCTTCCTTGTCCACATCCACCAGTCCGAAACCCCGGATACCGGGGGTGTCAATCAAGAAGCCTCCGCTGGCAATGGGGTGCATTTCATAAAAGGTGGTGGTGTGTTTTCCCTGCAGGTGCGCCGAAGAAATTTCTCCCACCCGCAAGTCCAGATTCGGATCCATGGACCGGATCAAAGAGGACTTGCCCACACCGGAAACGCCGGAGAAGAGCACAACACGGTCTTTGCACAGATCGCGCAACGCCGGCACTCCTTCTTCGGTCTCTGCCGAAGTCTCCAGAACTTGGTAACCGGCTCCTTCGTACACCTCCCGAAAGTAATCCACCAAGGGACGGTGCGTTTGTCCATACAAGTCAATTTTGTTGAGGACTATGCAAACCGGCACCTTGTATGCCTCACACGTCACCAGAAACCGGTCAATAAACGGCCATTTGGTTTCCGGGAAAGCCAGGGTGACGACCAGCACCGCCAGGTCTACGTTGGCCGCAATGATGTGGCTCTGGCGCGACAGGTTGGTGGACTTGCGCACCACGCAATTGGTCCTCGGCAACACTTCCCGAATGACCTCCCCTTCGACCACTACACGGTCCCCTACGGCCACCGGATTGGTGGACCGGCTGTCCTGCATACGCAATTTTCCACGAACCACAGCGGTGAACGGTTCCCACTGCGGCAATTCTGAAAGCAGGTAGTGACTACCCGTATGTTTGACGACTACGGCCGTCCTTTGTTTTGCATTTTCCACGAACGCAAAAGTACGGAATTTATGCTAACTTTGCGGATGTTTTACGCCTAACCCACAGGAAAACCATGTTGACATTTGCAGAAATCTCCGCCCTGACCGAAAAGACCATCCAAGCGGTGGACTTGCGGAGCGAACCGAAAGAACTGTATGATCCCATCCACTACATCTTTTCGATTGGAGGAAAACGGATTCGGCCCAAATTGTGCCTGACCTGCTACAATCTGTTTGCAGACCGTTTTGACGAGCAAATCCTGCGACCCGCGATTGCCCTGGAGATTTTTCATGCCTTCACTCTGATTCACGATGATATCATGGACAAGGCAGACCGTCGGCGCGGACACCTGACTGTGCACAAGAAATGGTGTGACAACATCGCCATCCTGTCGGGAGACGTGATGTCCATCAAAGCCTACGAATACCTGGCATCGGCACCCAAGGAACATTTGCCGGAGGTACTGGCCTTGTTTAACCGCACCGCGGCACAGGTCTGCGAGGGCCAACAGTACGACATGAACTTCGAAAGCCTGCCCATCATCAGCATAGACGAATACACCCAGATGATTGCCCTGAAAACGGCCGTCCTCCTGGCTTGCTCCGCCAAAATGGGTGCCTTGCTGGCCGGTGCGGATCCCCAAGTGGCAGACGCCCTCTACCGCTGGGGTTACGACCTGGGGCTGGCATTCCAGATCACAGACGACTACCTGGACAGCTTTGCGGACCCGGACACCTTCGGAAAAAACATCGGTGGCGACATCACCAACAACAAAAAAAGCTGGCTGCTGATCGAGTCCCTGCGGATCGCAGAACCGGATGACCGTGCAGAAATCGAACACATCATGGCATTGGGAACCGACTCCGCTACCGAAAAGATCGAACGGATGCTGGCCATGTACCGCAAGCTGAACATCCACACACATTCCCGCGAAGCCATCACCCGCTACTACAACTCGGCGATGGACGCCCTGAAGGAAGCCCGACTGACGACCGAACAGATCCGTCTGTTGGACCAATTTGCCCAAAACCTCATCAAAAGAGAAAAATAGACGATGAAACGTACGTTTGAAATCATGGCGCCGGCCGGCAACTTTGAATGCCTGATGGCGGCCATCCAAGGAGGAGCAGACTCCGTATATTTTGGCATTGAGAACCTCAACATGCGTTCCCATTCTGCCAACAACTTTACCCGGGAAGACTTGCCGAAGATTGTAGCCCTTTGCCGGGAACACGGTGTCAAGACCTATCTGACCCTCAACATCACGCTCTACGACGCAGACCTGCAACAAGCCTACGAAACCCTGGACATCGCAGCAAAGGCAGGCGTATCAGCCGTCATTGCCTCGGACACGGCCGTTATCGTCTATGCACGAAAGATCGGCTTGGAAGTCCACATTTCCACCCAACTTTCCATTTCCAATGCAGAAAGCTTGCGGTTCTATGCCCAATGGGCCGATGTCATTGTCCTGGCCAGAGAACTCAACCTGGAACAAGTCCGGGCCATCAAAGACACCATCGACCGCGATGGCATCACCGGTCCGTCTGGCCGACCCGTGGAAATTGAGATGTTCTGTCACGGAGCACTCTGCATGGCCATTTCCGGCAAATGCTACCTGAGTCTGCACGAATACAACGCCTCGGCCAACCGGGGTTCCTGCTTCCAGCTCTGCCGCCGTGGCTACGAGGTCACCGACCTGGAAACCGGCATGAAACTGGAGGTGGACAACAAATACATCATGTCTCCCAAGGACCTCTGCACCATCGAGTTCATCGACAAGATCCTCGACGCCGGGGTTTCGGTGTTCAAAATTGAAGGCCGTGCCCGTTCTGCAGAATACGTCAAAACCGTTGTCGCTGCCTACAAGCGGGGAGCACAAGCTGCCGTGGACGGCACCTTTACTCCGGAATTGGCCCAATCCCTCAAGACAGAACTGTCCAAAGTGTTCAACCGGGGTTTCTGGGACGGATACTACCAGGGGGCCCGCCTGGGACAATGGTCCGAAGTCTATGGCAACAAAGCGACCCAAAAGAAGACCTACGTCGGCCGCATCACCAACTACTTCTCCAACCTGGGTGTTGCCGAAGTAACGATGGAAACCGGCTGCATCTCCGTGGGCGACCAGATTCTGATCATCGGCCCGACCACCGGTGTGGAAGAACTCACGGTTCCCGAAATCCGTGTTGCTCTGGAACCGGTTGAAAAAGCAGAAAAGGGAACGGTTTGCTCCATCCCCTTTCCACGCAAACTGCGTCGTTCCGACAAAGTCTTCCTGATTACGGAAGCGTAACAGCTGGCATCAAGCAAACTTCACCCCAACGGTCGATGGCCTCAAACAACTGACGGTCATCGGCGATGCCTCGTTCTGCGCCTCCTGCCTGGAAGTAGTATCCCACAGCCACTTCCCTTTCCAACAGGGATTTGATGATGGCTTTATTTTCCATCAGGTAGGTCCTCTTATCCTGGTCCAATACCTGTTTCAAGGCTTTGAAGGATGCCGCATGAGCTTCGTAGGTACCCTCTTCCTTGGCCACCTCGATCAGACGATCCATTTCCACGGCCGCTTCCGTCCGATGGTCAAAGGTCTGTTCCGAGGCATATTGCACAAAATCTTCGTATGCCTCATCGCTCAGGTACAAATCAGCAGGAGACGGTACGCTCGGGTGTTCACGGTAGTAACGAATGGCGTAATCTTCAAGAATACCACTGTACACCAAAGCCAGCAACGGACGGGTATAATATTCCGGCTTCACCTCCAGGTCCGGAGTAATCCCTCCCCCATCATACACCAACCGTCCCGCACGGGTCTTGAAGGACTGACGCAGGGAATCCGGTGTCTTCTGCAAGGAACCATCTTTGCCACGCGCACTATAATCAATGGCTTGGACACAACGTCCACTGGGCGTATAATATTTGCCCACCGTCAGTTTCAAGGAGGCATCGTATCCCACGCCCCGGATGGATTGGACCAATCCCTTGCCGTACGAACGGTTTCCGGCAATCACCGCGCGATCCAGATCCTGCAAGGCTCCGGCCACAATTTCGGAAGATGAGGCTGACGAAGAATTGATCAGCACCATGAGCGGGATTTCCGTGTTCCAGGGTTCCATCTCCGTATACGAGTCCCGACGGGATTCCGGGGTCCGGCCTTGTGTATACAACACGTGGGTACCCTGAGGCACAAACAGGGAAACCAAATCCACGGCTTCCACCAGCAGCCCCCCACCGTTGCCCCGCAAATCCAGCACAACCCGCTTCAGATCGTGACTGGCCTGCATCGTTTCCAACGCGGCACGAACCTCCTGGGCACCTCCTCGGGTAAATTCCGAGAGCTGGATGTAGGCGATGCTGTCACGGAGGATACCCGCATAGACCAAACCGGAGATGTGCACTATTTCACGAACCAGCTTGACCTTCACGGTATCTCCGGTGCGTGTTTTCTTGACCAACATTTCCAGGGATGTACCCGGCTGCCCACGCATGCGGGAACTGCAATCACTCACCGACAGGTCCAACGTGGAGACGCCATCCAGCTCCAACAGGATATCACCGGGCTCCAACCCGACCTGTATTGCTGGAGATCCTGCATACGGTTCCACAATCATCACGCCTCCCTCCGGCACTTTCCGGATGATGGCACCCACACCCCCGTAATTACCGGTGGTCATTTTTTCAATATTCTCTTCCTCTTCTTCCGGCAGAAAGATGGTATAAGGATCCAGACTGGCCAACATGGCGTTCACACCTTTCATGACCAGGGAATCCATGGGCAGTTCTTCCACATATTCCTGCTGCAACGCACGCAAAATGGCAACCTGCAGGTCCAGCGACTTGCCCGTCTTGAAGGCAGAAGACTGTCCCCACAGGGAAACGGCGCCACCCAAAGCCAGGACCCAACCCAAGGTCCAGCCAAAAATTCTTTTCTTCATCCGATTCTCTTGTAATCTTTTTGCTTGCAAATTTAATCTTTTCATAACTTTGCTGCAACAATCAGACCACGCATGAAAATCATTTTTGCTACCGGAAACCGCCACAAACTCAGAGAGGCACAGGAAATCCTCGGACCCGACTTTGAATTGGTCTGCCCGCGTGACCTTGGATGCACCGAAGACATTCCTGAAAATGGAAACACCTTTGAAAGCAACGCCGAAGAAAAGGCCCGTTACCTATGGAATCGTTTTGGCCTTCCCTGCTTTGCGGACGATTCCGGATTGGAAGTGGATGCCCTTCATGGGGCCCCCGGAGTCTTCTCCGCCCGCTACGCAGGGCCTCAGAAGAACGATGCCGACAACCTGAACAAACTGCTGGACGACCTGCGGGATATCCCCGCCACAGACTCAGAAAACCGTCTGCTGCGCACCGCACGATTCCGTTGTGCCATTGCCTTGATTCTGGATGGCGATTGCCACCTGTTCCAGGGAGCCTGTGAAGGCGAAATCACCTTATCGGCAAGCGGGGACGGTGGTTTCGGCTACGACCCTATCTTCCGACCGCAAGGATATACCCGCAACTTTTCAGAACTGACAGCCGAAGAAAAGAACCGCATCTCGCACCGGGGTCTGGCCATGCGCAAGATGACCGACTGGCTCCAAAAAAACACCCGATAGGCTCTTCATGATCGTCTTACACTCAACAAAATATGGAGACAACAGCCTGATTCTCCACGTGTACAGCGAAGTACACGGACGTACGGGCCTGTTGCTCCGGGGTGCTGGCCGCTCCCGCAGCACACGCAGCGACCTGCGCCTCATCCATCCGTTGAGTATCCTGGACGTGACCACCTCCCCCCGACCGAACAAGTCCAACCTGATTCCCGTACAGGAATTCGGACAGGCTTGCCCCTTGCCCTCGCTGCGTGCAAATTTTACCAAAAGCACCCTTTGTCTCTTTATTGGAGAACTGCTGTACAGAACCTTACGAGAATCCTCCCCCGATCCAGAACTGTACCGGTTTTTGGTGTATGCCATCCGATTGCTGGAATCCCTGGAAGACACCTACTGCGCAAATTTCCACCTGTGGTTCCTGGTCGGTTACGCATCGCAACTGGGTTTTCTCCCCCACAACGACTACTCCCCGGAAAAAGGTTCGTTCCACATTCCCAGCGCCCGTTTTGAAAGAACGCCAGCCTTTACCGACGAAGCCTGGTTCTCTCCCTTCAGTTCCGAACTCTTGTCCGAATTGATGCGCAAAGAAATTGGAGACGTACTGACACACCCGCTGACCAGTGAAAAACGGAATGATTTTTGCCGTGCCATGCTGCGCTACCTCCGATACCACTTCGATCTGGATTTTGAAGTAAAATCGCTGGACGTTTTATACCAAGTTTTACACCCATGAATGCCATTCATCGCATCCTCACCTCCTACTTCCGTCCCTTGCTCCGACAAATCGAAGCGAGCGGAAAGGATTTTGAAGCTTCGCAACAAAGGACCTTCCGGATGCTCATGAACCACGTGGCTGACACACAATTCGGCAAAGACCACCAGCTGACAAAAGATATGGCCTACGAAGCCTTCCGCTCCTGTGTACCGGTCCGTGAATACGATGATTTCCAACCTTACATCCACCGCCTCCTCCAAGGAGAAGATTTCCTGCTTTGGGACGAGCGGGTGCGTTGGTTTGCGAAATCCAGTGGAACCAGTTCCGAAAAAAGCAAACACATTCCCATCACCCCCCACAACCTCCGGCACTGCCATTACCGGGGCTTTCAGGCCATGGTGGCCACGTACTTGCGCAACAACCCGGACAGCAGGATGATGCTGGGCAAAGCCCTGACCCTGGGGGGCAGCGTCGTACCCAACCCCCTATCCTCCGGTGACCTCCATAGTTTCAGCGGAGACCTGTCCGCCATCCTGCTGAAAAACTCCCCGTCCTTGGTTGAGATCATTCGAACCCCACGACGAGAAACAGCCCTGGTGGCTGATTTTGAAACGAAGGTAGAGCGGATCTGTCAGGAATGCTCCAAGGCCAATGTCACCAACATTGCCGGTGTCCCCTCCTGGAACCTGTTGCTGCTGAACAAAGTGATCGAATACAATCAAGCACAAAATCTCCTCGACGTATGGCCCAACATGGAACTGTTCATGCACGGAGGAACTCACTTTGAACCCTACAAAGAGCAATTCCGCCGTCTGATTCCGAGCGACCGGATGCATTACGTTGAAAACTACAATGCATCCGAAGGTTATTTCGCTTTTCAGGATGATTTCAAGGATCCCGGCATGCGTCTGGCTTTGGATAACGGCGTCTTCTACGAATTCATCCCGCAAGACAAGGTCGAAGCCGTCCTGCAGGGAGATTTGAGCCATGTCCTTCCACTGGAAGCTGTCGTCACCGGCCAATCGTACGCCCTGGTCATCTCCACCGACAGTGGCTTGTGGCGTTACCTCATCGGAGACTGTGTTTGTTTTGTCAATACCCGACCCCACAAGTTGATCATCACCGGACGTACCAAGCTGTTCATCAACACGTTTGGAGAAGAACTGATGATCGGAAATACAGAAAAGGCCCTCAGCCGGACCTGCCAGACCACAGGAGCCGTCGTGGCAGAATATTCGGTAGCACCGATGCCTTTGGACAAACAAGGGAAAGGAGGACACGAATGGGTCGTGGAATTCGAACAATTGCCGGAAGATGAAGACCTGGAGGCCTTTGCCGGCCAACTGGACCAGGCTCTTTGTGAACAAAACTCAGATTATGAGGCCAAACGCAAAGGCACAATGAATGCCTTGAAACTGACCTGCGTTCCAAAAGGTACCTTCTACCGATGGATGGAAAACCGTGGAAAAACAGGCGGACAGCACAAGGTGCCCCGCCTGTATCCCGAACGAAAATTTATTGACTCGCTGAAAGAGATGACTAATCAGTCATAACCTCATCCAACAGTTCGTAATCAATGAGCTTCTGCTCCATGGAAGCCCGTACTACCCTGATTTTTACCCGATCCCCCAACAGGTAACGGCGACCGGTGCCCTTGCCCACCAGGCTGTAAGTTTCTTCGTCAAACTCGTAAAAGTCTCCACGGATTTCACGCAGCGGCACCATACCTTCCACCTTGGTCGGATCGATTTCAACATACATCCCCCAATCTGTCAAACCGGAAATGTTTCCTTCGTACACCTGACCCACCTTGTCCTGCATGAATTCCACCAATTTGTATTTGATGCTGGCACGCTCGGCATCCATGGCGATCTGCTCCCGTTGCGAAGCATGCACACAAGCAGCCTCGTACGTTGCCTGATCCTGCGAGGAGGCTCCGTCCAGGTACAACGCCAAAAGACGGTGCACCATCATATCCGGATAGCGGCGGATGGGAGAGGTAAAGTGTGTGTAATAATCAAAGGCCAAACCATAGTGACCCACGTTTTCGGTCGAATACTTCGCCCGGGCCATGGAACGCAGTGCCAGAATCTCTATTGCACCCCGTTCAGGACAGCCTTTCACATCGGCCAGAAGGCCGTTGATGGCCGTAGAAATACCCTTGCCGGTTGCCTCTTTGAGGTTGTGTCCGAAAAGTTTGGCAAAACGGCGCAAGGCATCCACTTTTTCGGGATTGGGATTCTCGTGAATCCGGTACACAAAGGTCCGTTTCTTGCGGGCCTTGCCGATCTGTTCGGCCACACAACGGTTGGCCAACAGCATGTATTCTTCGATGAGCCAATTGGCTTCCTTGCTGATCTTTTGGTACACGGCCACCGGTTTGCCCGTTTCATCCACCTGCACCTTCATCTCCGGACGTTCAAACGCAATGGCCCCGGCTTCAAAACGCTTCTTCCGCAAAATGCTGGCAATCCGGTGCAAGAGCAAGACTTCCTCTCGCATCGGTCCCTCGCCTCCCTCGATGAGGGCCTGTGCCGCATCGTAGTCGAACCGGTGATCCGAACAAATGACCGTCCGGCCTACCCATTTGTCCACCAAACGCCCACGATCGGTCATCTCAAAAACCACCGAGAAACAAAGTTTGTCCTCGTTGGGACGCAAGGAACACAGGTTGTTTGAGAGTTTCTCCGGCAACATCGGAACGGTCCGGTCCACCAAGTAAACGGAAGTTGCCCGTTCATACGCTACCTGGTCCAATTCAGAACCCGGTGTAACGTAATGCGTCACATCTGCAATGTGGACACCTATTTCCCAATGGCCATTGTCCAGACGACGCACCGAAAGCGCATCGTCAAAGTCCTTGGCATCGGTCGGGTCAATGGTCAAGGTCGGCACCGCACGAAAATCCCGTCGGCGGGCAATTTCTTCTGCGGGTATGTCGGATGGAATCGCCTCCACCAAAGCCTCGATCTCGGGTTCGAAGCGGTAGGGCAACGAATATTCTGCCAGAATGGCGTGCATTTCGGTATCATTGGACCCGGGCATACCCAGCACATCCACGATTTTTCCCAAAGGTGCCGGTACCCCGTAGGGCCAGCTTTCCACCAGAACCGCCACCTTCATCCCCTGCAAGGGACGGGCTTCGGCCGGCGTCATGTTGATGCGGATGTCGTAGGGCATGGAACGGCTTTCCACAATGGCCCAGACTTCCCGTTTGGTCACCTGCAACAAAGCAATGTGCGGCCGTTTGGAACGTTCCAGCACTTCCACCACACGACCCTCCTTGCGCAACACTCGCTGACGGCTGCCCGGCATCGGACGCTGGCGGGCTGCGGTGGTCACAATGCGGACCCGATCGTTGTTCAAGGCTCCGCGCAAACGAACGGCCGGAACAAAAATATCTACCTCAGAATCTGGGGTTTCAATGAATGCAAAACCCTCACGGGTCATCCGAACAATCCCCTCAAACTCCTCACGGACAAAAGGTTTCTTCTCTTGCTTATCCTTCTTCCCTGATTTTTTGTCTTTTTTGGAAAGTCTTTTGTGGTTTGATTTACGGCTCATATTTTTTATGTAATTTTGCACGTTCTTTGTTGAACTCCGACAAAGGTAACACCAGAAAATCGAATACAATATTAAAATTCCAATAAAAATGAACAAAAAGGTACTATTGATGATTTTGGACGGATGGGGCGAAGGCAACCACGACCAATCCAACGTAATATTCACACAAGGGGCTCCGCACATCGACGCATTGCGTGCCCAATACCCTGTTTCCCAACTGATGGCCTGCGGAGAAGACGTCGGTTTGCCCGACGGACAAATGGGGAACTCCGAAGTCGGTCACCTCAACCTCGGTGCCGGCCGGGTTGTTTACCAAGACCTGGTAAAGGTAAACCGTGCCTGCCGCGAACACCGTCTCCTGGAAAATCCGGAAATCAAAGCCGTTTATGACTACGTGAAGACTTCCGGCAAAGCACTGCACCTGATGGGCTTGACCTCGCACGGGGGTGTACACAGTTCCTTGGAACACCTGTACGAATTCCTCGCAGTCGCCGCCCAACAAGGTCTGGAAAAAGTGTACGTACACTGCTTCATGGACGGTCGTGACTGCGACCCGAAGAGTGGAAAAGGATTCATCGCCGAACTCCAGGAGAAATGCGCTGCCACCACCGGTAAGATCGCTTCCATTGTCGGCCGCTACTATGCCATGGACCGCGACAAACGTTGGGACCGCGTCAAATTGGCATACGACCTGCTGACCCAAGCCGAAGGCGAACCCTTCACCGACCCGGTAGCTGCTGTTCAAAAATCATACGATGAAGGCATCACCGACGAATTCATCAAACCGATGAGTGCCCGCACCGCTGATGGCCAACCCATTGCCACCATCCAAGCGGACGATGCCATCATCTTCTACAATTTCCGCAACGACCGTGCCCGCGAACTCACCCACGTACTCACCCAAGCCGACATGCCGGAAGCCGGTATGCACACCTTGCCGCTTTACTACTGCTGCCTGACTCCCTACGATGACAAATTCACCGGATTGCACATCCTCTTCGACAAGGAAAACGTTCAAAAAACCCTGGGAGAAGCCGTATCGGAAGCCGGCAAGAAGCAATTGCGCATTGCCGAAACCGAAAAGTATGCCCACGTAACCTTCTTCTTCTCCGGTGGTCGCGAAGCAACCTTCCCGGGCGAGTCACGCATCCTCATCAACTCCCCGAAAGTGGCCACCTACGACTTGCAACCGGAAATGTCCGCACCGGAAGTGGCCCAAGCCCTCATCCAGGAACTCGACAAACAGGAACAGGATCTGGTCATCCTCAACTTTGCCAACGGAGACATGGTCGGCCACACCGGCGTTTACGAAGCCATCCGCACCGCAGTCACCACGGTGGACAACTGCGTGGATGAAGTGGTGACCGCTGCCCGCCGCAACGGCTACACCGTCCTCATCACAGCAGACCATGGCAATGCTGACTATGCTGTCAACCCCGATGGCACTCCAAACACAGCCCACTCCTTGAACCCCGTACCGTTCATCGTGGTGGACGATGAAATCAAAGAAGTAAAAGATGGCAAATTGGCGGACATCGCACCGACGATTCTCAAACTGATGGGCATCGCCCAACCGGCCGAAATGACCGGAGAACCGTTAGTGTAAGCCTATGTCCTTCGTCCATCTCCACGTCCATACCCAATACTCGGTTCTTGACGGAGCCTCCGCCATACCGAAACTTTTCGCAGAAGCCCAACGCCTGAACATGCCCGCCCTGGCCATCACGGACCACGGCAACATGTTCGGCGTCAAGGAGTTTCTGAATACTGCCGCGGGAAAATTTCCCGACATCAAGCCGATCGTCGGCTGTGAAGTCTATGTCGCCAACGGCAGCCGGACCGAACGCAAAGGCCGGGAAGAACGCAGTTCCTTCCACTTGATCCTGCTGGCCAAAAACCTCAACGGCTACCACAACCTGATCAAGCTGGTTTCCAAAGGATACATCGAAGGCTTCTATTATTACCCGCGGATTGACCACGAATTGCTGGAACAATACCACGAAGACCTCATTTGCTCGTGCGCCTGCCTGGGGGGAGAGATTCCTCAAGCCTTGATGAACGACAATTGGGAGGAAGCCTGCCGCCTGACCGAATGGTACCACAACCTGTTCGGAGATGACTTCTACCTGGAAGTCATGCGCCACAAGTCCAAATTGCCGGAAGTGGGCACCTCCACCTTTGAAAAACAGGAGAAAGTCAACGAAGGCATTTTCCGCTTGGGCGAGAAATACGGCATCAAAGTCATCGCCACCAACGACGTACACTTTGTACAACAGTCGGACGGTCCCGCACACGACCGCCTTATCTGCCTGATTACCAACAAGCCGTTCGACAGTCCGGACCGGCTGCGGTACACCCAGGAAGAATACCTGAAGAGCCCCGAGGAGATGGCAGAGCTCTTTGCCGACCACCCGGAGACCTTGACCAATACCCTGGAGATTGCCGACAAAGTTGAGGTGTACAGCCTGGACTCCAAGCCCATCATGCCCCACTTTGAGATTCCGGAAGAATTTGCCGATTCCGATGACTACCTGCGCTACTTGACCTACGAAGGAGCCAAGAAACGGTACGGCGAACTGACAGAAGTCCACACCGAACGCCTGGACTTCGAGCTGGCCACCATCAAACGGATGGGCTTCCCGGATTACTTTCTCATCGTTCAGGACTTCATCATTGCCGCCCGCAAGATGGGCGTTTCGGTGGGTCCCGGACGGGGTTCTGCGGCAGGATCGGCCGTAGCCTACTGCCTGACCATCACCGATATTGACCCCATCAAATACGACCTGCTGTTCGAGCGCTTTCTGAATCCTGACCGGATTTCCATGCCCGATATTGACGTGGACTTTGACGACGACGGCCGGTACAAGGTCTTCAAATACGTAGAAGACAAATACGGAAAAGACCACATTTCCCACGTAGTCACCTTCGGCACGATGGGAACCAAGAGTGTGATCCGCGATGTGGCCCGCATCCAGAACCTCCCCTTGCAGACCGCAGACAAACTGGCCAAAGCGGTTCCCAAAGCCATCACCATCGAAAAAGAGGTAGAAGTCGAAGACCCGAACGACCCGACCAAAAAGATCAAGAAGAAAGAGAAAAAAGATGTCAACCCGACCATTGGCCTCTGTGTCAAACACGTGCCGGAATTCATCGACGCCATGAACTCCGAGGATGCCAATGCCCGGGACACCCTCATCTACGCAGAAAAGCTGGAAGGCAATGTCCGTAACACAGGGGTTCACGCCTGTGCCTTGATCATCGGTCGCGAAGACTTGACCAACTACATTCCCATCAGTACGGCCAAGGACAAGGACTCCGGTGCCGATATCCTGGTCTCCCAATACGAAGGTAGCCTGATTGAATCCGTCGGTCTGCTGAAGATGGACTTCCTCGGGCTCCGTACCCTCTCCATCATCAAAGAGGCTCTGGCCAACATCCGACAATCGCGCGGAATCCAGGTGGACATTGACCACATTCCCCTGGACGACGCCAAGACCTACGAACTCTTTGGACGTGGCGATACCGTTGCCATCTTCCAGTTCGAATCGGACGGCATGCAAAAATGGCTGCGCGAATTACAGCCCTCCCGTTTTGAGGACCTGATTGCCATGAATGCCCTCTACCGGCCGGGCCCGATGGACTACATCCCCGACTTTGTCGCCCGGAAACACGGGACAAAAGCCATTGAATACGACTTGCCCGACATGGAGGAATACCTCCACGACACCTACGGGGTCACTGTTTACCAAGAGCAAGTGATGTTGCTGTCCCAAAAATTGGCAGGCTTCACCAAAGGACAGGCAGACAAACTGCGGAAGGCCATGGGTAAGAAACAGCTCTCCGTAATGGCAGAGTTGCGCGAGAAATTTTTCGAAGGAGGTATTCAGAATGGCCACCCCGAACCCATTCTGGACAAGATCTGGAACGACTGGAAAGCCTTTGCCCAATACGCCTTCAACAAGTCCCATGCGACCTGCTACGCCTGGGTCGGCTACCAGACCGGCTACCTGAAAGCCCACTACCCGGCTGAATTCATGGCTGCCACCTTGAGCAAGAACCTCAACAACATGGAGGAACTCACGAAGTTCATGTCCGATTGCCGCCGCCAACACCTGGACGTACTGGGACCGGACATCAACGAAAGTTTCACCAACTTTACCGTGAACAAGGACGGCAAGATCCGCTTCGGACTGGGAGGCATCAAAGGGGTGGGAGCCGCCATCATCCAGTCCATCATTCAGGAACGGGAAACCAACGGGCCCTTCCGTAGCCTCTACGACCTGGCCGAACGTGTTCCCTCTTCCATCCTGGGTCGGAAAATGTGGGAAAACCTGGCGGCCGCAGGAGCATTTGATTCCTTTGAAGGTGTCAACCGGGGAACGTTGTTTGCCCCTTGCGGCAACGAAGTCTTCGCCGAGGTATTGTCCCGCTACGCTGCCTCCTACCAACGGAACATTGACTCAATGGCAAACTCCCTCTTCGGGGGAGTGGATTCGATTGAAATCGCCCAACCGCCGCTGCCCTCCCTGCCCCAGATCGACCGCATGGAAAGTCTGCGCCGGGAAAAAGAACTCGTCGGCATGTACCTGTCCGCCCACCCGCTGGATGAACTCCGCTTCGAACTGGAGCATTTCACGTCCATCACGGTGGCCGAAATGGCCGATGTCCGCAAAGAAGCCGAAGGCGACAGCAATTTCCATAAAAAAGAATATGTTTTCGGAGGGATGGTCAGTGCGTACCGCCAAGGGCTGACCAAGACCAACCGGCCGTTCGGATCCATCACGCTGGAAGATTTTTCCGGTAGTATGGAAATGGGATTCTTCGGAAAAACATACGAACGGTTCCTGCCCTTCCTGCAAGAGGGCACGATGCTGCTGATCAAAGCCGTCTTCCTGCAGAACAAGGACGAAGATGCCTCCGGATGCCGGATGCAAATCGATGCCATGTGCTTGTTGAACAACACCAAAGAAGCATTCATCAAAGAAGTCCTGATCAAACTGCCGGTGGAACACATCAACCCGGATTTCCGGAAACGGTTGACCAAAATGCTGCGCAAGAGCAAAGGAAAATCAGCCTTGACGTTGTACGTCACGGACCGGCAAAACGATCTGGCGGTTGAATTTGTTTCCCGGAAATTCCGCATCACACCCACCGTGGAACTGCTGGACTTCCTGGAAGCAGAGAACCTGCCCTATAGAATACGTCACAAGGTCAGCTTCCAATAGACGACTGACCGATGCCGCCTAATAGTTCGGGGCCTGGATGGGAATCTCCACACTTTCGGGGGTGACCAGCACGGCCCCGACTTCGGGTTGGGCCATGTGTCCCACCACTTCCAAATCCGGGAACTCCTTGTGCAAGATGTCGTATTGGCCGTTCGGAATCACAAACAGGAACTTGTAGTCATCGCCCCCGTTCATGGCTGCCGTTACCGCATCGATATCCAATTCCTCACACACCTGGAACGTCTGGGCAGAGATCGGTATCCGATTGATGTAAATTTTTACACCCAAGCCTGATTTTTTTTGTAATTCCAGGGCAGAATAAGCCAGCCCGCGGGTAATGAATTCCCCCGCAGATGGCACGATCCCCTGTTTGATCAGACGGGACAACAAATCCACCTTGATTTCGGGACTGAGGTAGTCTGCCAACACTCCCTTGTAGGCGGTCAGATCGGGCTGCTTCTGGGCACCGGCCGCTTCGAAGGCAACCTTCTCACGTTCCAGAACATGCAACCCCATATAAGCCGAACCCAGGTGGCCCGACAACACCACCAAATCCTTGGACTGCATGGGCATGCGGCGCTCCAGAACAATGCGTTTCTGCACACCCGTAGCCGTCATACTGACACAAAGACCGTTGACCGACGGCAACAGTTCCAACCCTACGGAAGCGATTTTATGCTCCGTCATGGCTGCCACCATACCCTGCCACAAGGTTTCCACGTGCTCGTAGGCAAAGCGGTTGGACAGAGCCAACAGGACCGAAACCCGTTCGGGCTGCAACGATTTCGCATACAACTCGCCCAATACGCCCAATACCAGCTTGTAGCCCAAGTGGCGCAACGGTGTGTAAGTCAAGTCAAAATCCACACCCTCCATGTAGAAACGGTGCGCCTGCGAAGAAACGCCACGGGCCGGCTGGATCCAACTGGTTTCGTTTTTATAGGCAGTGGTTACAAAAAGTCGCTCCAGGGTTGCAGAGCGTCCGATCTCAGAAATTTGTGTACTCATTATCATATTTTTTACAAAATTAGTAAATTTAATGTAAATTTGTGCGTTTATATTTGAATTATGAACCCTGCAAACGAATTACTACACGATATTACCAACAGCGAATACCGGCACGGCTTTGAAACACAAGTCTCCCAAGAGTTCTTCCCCAAAGGATTGAACGAGGAGATTGTGCGGATGATCTCCGAACGTAAGCAAGAGCCGGCCTGGTTGCTCGAGTTTCGTCTGGAAGCCTTCCGCAAATGGCAGAAAATGAAAATGCCCAATTGGGCCCATTTGCGCATTCCCGAAATCGACTACCAGGACATCATCTACTTCGCTGCCCCCAAACAACCGAAGACCGAAGGCGAAATCGATCCAGAACTGATGAAAACGTTCGACAAACTGGGCATCCCCCTGGACGAACGCAAAGCCCTTTCCGGCATGGCCGTTGACGCGGTATTCGACTCTGTTTCTGTAAAAACTACCTTCCGGGAATCCCTGGCCGAGAAAGGCATCATTTTTTGTTCTTTCTCCGAAGCGGTCCGCGATTATCCGGAACTGGTCCGCAAATATTTGGCTTCGGTCGTTCCGGTCGGAGACAATTTCTTTTCTGCTTTGAACTCCGCAGTTTTCAGCGACGGATCTTTCTGCTACATCCCGAAAGGAGTACGCTGTCCGATGGAGCTATCCAGCTACTTCCGCATCAACGCCAAGGGCACCGGCCAATTTGAACGGACCCTGATCGTAGCCGACGAAGGTTCTTACGTCAGCTACCTGGAAGGCTGTACCGCTCCCCAACGCGACGAAAACCAATTGCACGCAGCCGTGGTCGAGATTGTGGTCCTGGCCGATGCCGAAGTAAAATATTCCACCGTTCAGAACTGGTACCCGGGTGATAGCGAAGGCCGGGGCGGTATTTTCAATTTTGTCACCAAACGCGGTATCTGCAAAGGCAACAACAGCCGCCTGTTCTGGACACAAGTAGAAACCGGATCGGCAATTACCTGGAAATACCCGAGCACCATCCTGCGTGGGGACAACTCCGTTTCCGAATTCTACTCGGTCGCCGTGACCAACCACCACCAACAGGCCGATACCGGAACCAAGATGATCCACTTGGGCAAGAACACCAGGAGCCGCATCATCAGCAAAGGAATCTCTGCCGGACGCAGCGAAAACAGCTACCGCGGCCTGGTCCGTGTTTCCAAGAACGCAGAAAATGCCCGCAACTATTCCCAATGCGACTCCCTGCTGTTGGGCGACCGCTGCGGAGCACACACCTTCCCGTTCATCCAGAGCGACAATCCCTCTGCCATCATTGAACACGAGGCAACCACCTCCAAAATCAGTGACGAACAACTGTTCTATTGCCGGCAACGGGGCATCTCCGAAGAAAATGCCGTCGGACTCATTGTCAACGGCTACGCAAAAGAAGTCATCAACCAGCTTCCGATGGAATTTGCCGTCGAAGCACAAAAGCTCCTGCAAGTTTCCCTCGAAGGAAGTGTAGGATAGACCATACATTATGTTACGAATCAACGACCTGCATGCATCAATAGGCGATAAGGAAATCCTGAAAGGAATCAACTTGACCGTACGCCCCGGTGAAGTTCACGCCATCATGGGCCCGAACGGATCGGGCAAAAGCACTTTGTCCGCAGTCCTCGCAGGCAAGGACACCTTCACGGTTACCTCCGGCGAAGTACGCTTCCAGGACGAAGACCTCCTGGCCCTCTCTCCCGAAGAAAGATCCTGGCGAGGCATCTTCCTGGGCTTCCAATACCCGACAGAAATCCCGGGTGTCACCAACGTCAACTTCATGAAAACCGCGTTGAACGAACACCGGAAATACCAGGGACTCCCTCCCATCACAGCCGCTGAGTTTCTGAAACTGATGCGCCAGAAGATGGAAATCGTGGAAATGGACCCGGCTTTCTCCTCCCGTGGGGTGAACGTCGGCTTCTCCGGTGGAGAAAAGAAACGCAACGAAATCTTCCAAATGGCCATGTTGGAGCCCAAGCTGGCCATCCTGGACGAAACGGACAGTGGTCTGGACGTGGACGCCCTGCGCATCGTAGCAACCGGTGTGAACCGGCTCAAACGACCCGACAATGCCACCTTGGTCATCACCCACTACCAGCGTCTGCTGGACTACATTGTCCCGGACGTGGTACACATCCTGTACAAAGGCCGCATCATCAAGACCGCCGGCAAAGAATTGGCATTGGAAGTTGAACAACGTGGATACGACTGGCTGATCAAAGAACTATGATGAACGACCTCTACACCTTAGCCTCCGGCACCCCGAACCGCCCCCGGTTCAACTGCCGGGTCCCGCTGGAAAACAGCCGCCAGCTGTTTTTGGTGGACGGTTTGGTCCAAGAAACCGGCAAGTCCTTCTCCTTCCGCCTGCAAAAAGGCCAGGTGATGGAAGAATTGCTGCAAGTCATTGCTGTCCGCAGCGATAAAGGACCGAACGAACTCACCTATACCAACGAGTTGTTCTTCGGAGAAAACACATTCGGCCGCCTGCTTTGCTGTGCTCACGCCTTTACCCAAGGTCCGGTCTCAACGCAGGAAACCGTTTCGATCCAATTGGAAGCCAACGCCCAGGCGGAAATCATCGTGATGCAACACGAGCACAACGAAGCCACCCACAAGACCCGTTTTGTGGTGAACCAGGCAGCCGGCAGCCAGCTCAAAATGGTCTTCCTCTCCTTGCACGGAGCCTCCATTGAGAACAACATCGAAGTCAACCTTCAAGGGGAACACGCCAACTGCGACTTGAGCGGCCTCTACCTGGCTGATGGCCAACAACGGATCGCCAACCACCTGCGTCTCTTCCACCACGTCCCGGACTGCCAAAGCAGCCAACTTTTCAAAGGAATTTTGGACGACGAGGCCGTTGGACACTTCTCAGGGAAGATTACGGTGGTACCGGATGCACAACGCACCGACGCCTTCCAGGCCAACCACAACCTGCTGCTCTCCCAACAAGCCCGCATCCACACCGATCCCCAACTGGAGATCTATGCGGATGATGTAAAGTGCTCACACGGAGCCACTATCGGTCGTCTCCAACCGGAGGAACTGTTCTACTTGCGTTCGCGGGGTATCCCGAAAAAAGAAGCCGAGTTGCTCCAACAACTGGCCTTTGCCTACGCCGTTCTTGAGAAAATCCCGAACGAAATTTTACGGGAACGCATGATGGAAATGGTCGAGAAGCGTCTCCGTGGCGGTTGCTGACAAACCCTTCTTTTTGATGTTGATAACTTCTTCTGATTTTATTTTTTTGGATATGGATTTTGTCTTACCTTGCAATCCATTTCCACAAAAAAGATCATGAAGAAAACCTATTCCTTTGAAGAAGCCCTTGATGCCAGCCGGAAGTATTTCCGCGGAGACGAATTGGCCGCCTCTGTCTGGATCAACAAGTATGCTATGAAAGACTCTTTCGGGAACCTTTACGAGGCATCTCCGGAAGACATGCACCACCGACTCGCAGATGAATTTGCTCGGATCGAGGCCAACTACCCGAATCCCATGAGTGCAGACGAAATCTACAATTTGCTCAAAGACTTCAAGTACGTCATTCCGCAAGGCGGTCCGATGTGCGGTATTGGCAACGAAAACCAAGTGGCATCGTTGTCGAACTGTTTTGTCATCGGCCACGACAAGCCTGCAGATTCTTACGGAGGTATCCTGAAGATCGACGAAGAACAAGTACAGTTGATGAAACGCCGCGGAGGGGTAGGTCACGACTTATCCCACATCCGTCCGACCGGCAGTCCGGTGCTCAACAGTGCCTTGACGTCAACCGGGATCGTGCCCTTTATGGAACGTTACTCCAACTCAACCCGCGAGGTGGCTCAAGACGGCCGTCGTGGTGCCTTGATGTTGTCTGTATCCATCAAACACCCCGATTCCGAGGCCTTCATTGATGCCAAGATGGAAAAAGGAAAGGTCACTGGTGCCAATGTTTCTGTCAAAGTGGATGACGACTTCATGCGCTGTGCCTTGAACGGCGAACCGTATATCCAACAATACCCGGTGTATTCGAACGAACCGAAATACACCAAAGAAATCAACGCAACCGCCTTGTGGAAAAAGATCATCCACAATGCCTGGAAGTCGGCCGAACCGGGTGTGTTGTTCTGGGACACCATCCTGCGCGAATCCGTTCCGGATTGCTACGCAGACCTGGGCTACCGGACCGTCAGCACCAACCCGTGCGGAGAAATTCCTTTGTGTCCGTACGACTCTTGCCGTCTGATTGCAATGAACCTCTATTCGTACGTTGAAAATCCGTTCACTCCGGAAGCCAAATTCAACTACGAATTGTTCAAGCAACACGTCATCAAAGCCATGCGCCTGATGGACGACTTGATTGACCTTGAAATGGAAAAAATCGAGGCCATCTTGAACAAAGTACAATCCGACCCGGAAAGCGAAGACGTAAAACGCACCGAAGTGGAATTGTGGGAAAAGATCAAGAAAAAATCCTTGGGTGGACGCCGTACCGGTTTGGGCATTACCGGTGAGGGAGACATGCTGGCCGCATTGGGCTACACCTATGGCTCCGATGAGGCCATTGCCATCGCTGTGGAAGTGCAACAAACATTGGCTGTAGCAGCTTACCGTTCTTCTGTCATCATGGCAGGTGAGCGTGGAGCATTCCCGATCTACGACAGCAAACGCGAAGAAAACAACCCGATGATCAGCCGCATTCGCGAATGTGACCCGGCGTTGTATGCAGAAATGGTAGAAAAAGGACGTCGTAACATCTCCATGCTGACCATCGCTCCGACCGGAACCACCAGCTTGATGACCCAAACCACCTCCGGTATCGAACCGGTCTTCTTGCCGTTCTACAAACGCAGAAGAAAAGTCAACCCCAACGACCGCAATGCAGTCATCGCATTCAAAGACGAAAACGGCGACTGCTTCGAAGAATATTTTGTATTCCACCACCACTTCTTGACCTGGTGCAAGGTTGCCGGTTACAACCCGGAAGAAGTCAAGACCTGGAACGAAGAACAAATCCAAGCCTTGGTAGCCAAATCCCCCTACCACAAAGCAACCTCCAACGACATCGACTGGGTTGCCAAAGTAAAGATGCAAGGTCAAATGCAAAAATGGGTGGACCACTCCATCAGCGTAACCGTCAACCTGCCGCGCGACATCAGCGAAGACATGGTCGCAGAGGTGTATCGCACCGCTTGGGAATGTGGCTGCAAAGGGATCACCGTTTACCGTGATGGATCCCGCACCGGTGTGCTGGTATCCTCCAAAGAAGGTGGTGAAAACATCATCAAACCCAAAAAACGTCCGAAATCATTGGAAGCTGACGTGATCCGCTTCAAGAACGGTTCCCAACAATGGATCGCCCTGGTGGGAAAACTCAACGGCAAACCCTACGAGATCTTCACCGGTCTGTTGGACGAAGATACCCGTTCCATCCCCAAATCCATCGTCAAAGGTTGGATTGTAAAAGAAAAAGATGAAAAAGGAGTAACCCGTTACGACTTCCACTACAAAGACTGCTACGGTTATCCGGGTGTGTCCGGTGGTATCTCCCACATGTTTGATAAAGAGTTCTGGAACTACGCAAAATTCATTTCCGGCGTCATGCGCCACAACGTTCCGATCATCGACATCCTCAACATCATCAAAGGATTGGATCTGGACAACGCCAGCATCAACTCTTGGAAAAACGGGGTAGAACGCGCCTTGAAACAATACATCCCCAACGGAACCCGCGATGAATCCGGCCAAAAATGCGTCAAATGTGACTCATCCAACCTCATCTACCAAGAGGGTTGCTTGATTTGCCAAGACTGCGGCCACGGAAAATGCGGTTGATGCACCCCCAACACAAGAACTCATGAACATCATTCTATACCCTAACGCCAAACTCAACCTTGGTCTGCGGGTTACCGAAAAGAGACCAGACGGCTTCCATAATTTGGAAACCGTCTTTGTTCCTTTTATGGGACTGCAAGACATCCTGGAAATCACGGAAAGCGACCACTTCTCTTTCCAGTCCTACGGACTTCCCTACGAACTGCCCGACAACAACCAGGAAAATGAAATCTGCGTGCGTGCTTTCCGACTCCTGGAGTCCGACTACAAACTTCCCCCGGTGGACATCCACCTGTACAAGAACATCCCCATCGGTGCTGGGATGGGTGGCGGCTCTGCAGATGGTGCTTTCACCCTGATGGGACTCAACCGACTCTTCCAACTCAACCTCTCCGAGGAACAACTGATGGCCTATGCGGGCCAACTGGGCAGCGACTGTCCGTTCTTTGTCCTCAACCAACCGATGTACGGAGAAGGCAAGGGAGACGAACTCCAACCCTTCTGCTCCGATGTACTCACCCAGGTACTCAACGCAGATGCATACGAAATCCGACTGGTTACCCCGGGCATCCACGTTTCCACCCCGGTTGCCTACCGTGGCATTACACCCCGCCGGGCTTTCGGCACCCCCAAGCCCGAGGGAGAAATGGACTTGCGAGACATCCTGCGCCTACCCATTGAGCAATGGAAAGACTTGTTGAAAAACGATTTTGAGAAGACCGTATTTGCCAACTTCCCCGAATTGGCCCGAATCAAACAAGAGCTATACGAACAGGGGGCTGTCTACGCGGCCATGAGTGGCAGCGGATCGACGATGTTCGGAATCTTCAGGAAATAGGCCGTACTGCGCCACATACCCAAACTTTTTTTTACCTTTGTTTTTTATATGAAAAAGCATCTTCTTCTTTGGATTTTCATGTGCCTGACGGCCTCGGCCTTTGCCGCCAGCCAGGACAGCGATTCCACCCTCGCCATCCGCTTCGACCTGCGAGCGGACGGGGTGTTCAACACCTACGATTTTGAAAACGTAGAAACCGGATTTACCGGCAAATATTTCGAACTTCTGATCGACGGCAAGATTGATGACCGGTTCTCCTACAGTCTCTGTCAACGGTTGTACAAGGACAACGGCACCCCTACCTCGTTTTTTGGAGCAACCGACTGGGCTTACCTGACCTATCGCATCAACAACAACTGGAACATTTCTGCAGGTAAGCAAGTTGTACTCATCGGAGGCTACGAGTACGACCAGGCCCCCATTGATGTATACTTCTGGTCTGACTTCTGGAACAACGTCAACCCCTTCCAATTGGGAGTCTCCCTGGGCTATACCTCCCCCAACGGCCGCCACACCCTGATCGGGCAAGTTACCAACTCCCCGTTCGCCACGACTGCACTGAACAACTGTTTTGCGTACAACCTGATCTGGTACGGAAACTTCGGAAAGTTCAAGACTATTTACTCCTACAACGCCATTGAGTACCAGGATTCTGATTTTATCCACTACCTGGCCTTGGGTAACCAATTCCAAAGTGGCAACTTCTGCTGGGAACTGGACTATATGCTCCGCGCCTCCGCGCAACAAGACAACCTCTTTGGAGACTACTCGATCATCAGCCGCATGACGTACGACATTACCGAACAGGCCCGCGTCTTCATCAAAGGTGGATACGACCAGAACAACGTTCAAAACCCGAACACGCCCCCGACACTGGTCTTCGACCGTTACGTCGTTCCGGGAGTTGAATATGCATACTTCGGTGGGGGTATCGAACTCTTCCCCATCAAAGCGATGAAAAAGACCTTGCGCGTACACGCCTACGTATACACCAACAACAATGATCCGCAACCGGTTTCACTCAACGTAGGGATCCGCTGGCAAATGAACGTCCTCAAGAAATAACCAACTCATCGATAACTTATGAAAAAAATGAAATTTCTGACCAAGCGTCGTCTGGAAGCAGGCATCTTCCTTTTGGTCTTTTTTGCCTTCTTCGGAGGTATGGGACATGTCATGGGAGTTCCCAACATGATGAACACCTTGATGAACACATCGCACGACCTCTTGCTGAACACCGTATTCTACTTGATGGGTATCACGGTCCTCACCGGAGCGCTGTCCAAATTATTTGTTGAATTTGGTGTCGTGCGTCTACTGGAAGTCCTGTTGCGTCCGTTGATGAAACCCCTGTACAACCTGCCCGGCGTAGCGGCCCTGGGCGGCGTGATGACCTTCCTTTCGGACAACCCGGCCATCATCAGCCTCTCTAAAGATTCCAACTTCAGCCACTATTTCAAAAAATACCAACTGATCTCCTTGACCAACTTTGGCACTGCTTTCGGTATGGGTCTTGTTGTTCTGGTATTCATGGCTGGCCGGGGATACGCCTCTGCAGCACTCATCGGTCTGATCGGATCCTTTGCCGGCAGCATCGTTTCAACACGCCTGATGCAACGCTCCCTGCTCAAAAAATATCCTGAATTGGACGACGAAATCCAAGGTGGTGACGAACAACAAATCTCCTTCAAAACAGAAGGGAACACGTTCCTCCGCGTACTAAACTCCCTGTTGGACGGTGGTAAAACTGGGGTTGAACTGGGCTTGGCCATCATTCCGGGCGTTCTGATCATTTCATCCGTGGTCATGATGCTGACCTTCGGTGCCGGAGAAAACGGTTACGATGGTAGCGCCTACCAAGGTATAGGTCTCTTGCCCCTCCTGGCCTCCAAAATCAACTTCGTTTTTGAATGGCTCTTCGGCTTCACCAACCCGGAACTGGTAGCGTTCCCGATTACCTCCCTGGGTGCTGTAGGAGCCGCCTTGGGTCTGGTTCCCAAATTCCAGACAGCCGGCCTGATTGATGGCAACGCCATTGCCGTATTTACTGCCATGGGTATGTGCTGGAGTGGTTACCTGAGCACCCATACGGCCATGCTGGACTCATTGGGATACCGAAAACTGACCTCAAACGCCATTGTAGCACACACCATCGGCGGATTGGTTGCCGGTATCGTTGCACACTGGTCATTTGTTCTGATCAATTGGATTTTCTAAATATCCAATCCCCATACGCAGAACCCGGTCACCAAAAGCCGCTTTGGAACATTCGGTGTCCACGTGGGCTATGCTTTCTAACACGTAGGGGATTCTTCCTAAATAGATTCAGGAGAAAGGCAAAAACCTTTCTCCTGATTTTATTTTCCCGAAAACACCAACCGTCGGCCATAGATCGGGAGGGCAGACAGGAAGGTGGAAATGACAAAAACACCGACGGTTACCAGACACACATCGGCAAAATAAACCTCGACAGGATAGGCTTGCACGAGGAAATTACCCGGCATCTGGATGACTCCAAAGGTCTGTTGGATCCAGCAGAGGAGCAATCCTATACACAAACCCACACAGGTTCCTGCTCCGGTAATCAACACTCCCTCCAACAAGAAGATGCGTCGAACCGTTTTCTCGGGCGTTCCCAATGCCCGGAAGGTTGCAATATCATCTTTCTTCTCCAGGATGAGCATCACCAAGGAACCCAGAATGTTGCAAGCAACGACCAGGATAATGAAAAGAAAGATCAGATAGATAGCCACCTTCTCGTAAGTCATCATCTTGTAAACGGTCTCGTTTTGTTGATAGCGGTCCAACACCTTAAAATCATCACCCAGCGAATCCTTGTACTCGCGTTGGAAAGCCGACACATCCACACCCGGACAAAGATGGACCTCCAGGGCAGAAACTGCCAGGTGGGACTTGGCAGCAAGGCTACGGACCCGTTCGATGGGTGCATAAATATAAGTATCGTCGAACTGTTGCTCCAAAGCAACCTTCCCGGAAACAAAGAATGTTTCCTTGCGAAGCGATGACGCCGGATTCATCAACGATATGGACCGGTTCGGATCGGGGAAATAGACCTCCAACGGATCCAGAAAACGCACCATAATGCCCAAGTCACGGGCTATGCCTCGGCCCACCACCACCTGAGGAATCTCTCCATGCCACAAAGCAAAATCCCCCTCAACCAACTTTCCCACCAACGGGGTCCGCTCCTCATAGGACGCATCCACCCCCCGGATAACGGCGACCGTCTGCCGACCATCGTAGGCAACAAAGACATGTTCGTCCAAAAGCGAGCAAACCGCCTCAACACGTTCGTCCACCGCCAACTGGCTCCACGGACCCGATTCATTGGGCTGATATTGGAAAGACTTGCTATGTACCGACTCAATACGCAGATCGGCATCGACCTGCCGGTACATCTTTTCCACCACATTCCCAAAACCATTGTATACAGACAAAACGATGACCAATGCTGCGGTACCGACAGCGATACCGATCGCACTGATCATCGAGATGGTGTTGATGACGTGGTGTGATTTCCGCGCAAACAAGTAGCGCCAGGCTATGAACAGCGGAAACCTCACTTCTTCAACAATTCGTCAATGTGCTCTACATAATCCAAGGACTCGTCCAAAAGGAAAACAAGTTCCGGGACGATGCGCAGTTGCTTGGCCACCAAACGGCCCAATTCGCCACGGATGGAACGGGATTGTTCTTCGATCATCCGCAAGACTTCACGGCCTTTTGCTGAGGGGAAGATGCTGACAAACACCTTGGCTACAGCAGGATCCGGACTGATCCGAACTTCACTCACCGTCACCAAAGCTCCACCGAATGCAGCCATTCCTTTGGAACGGATGATTTCAGCCAGATCGCGTTGCAACTGACGCGCAACCTTGAGTTGTCGGGTACTTTGTTGTTCTTCCATTATACAAATTTTAACAGGTAATAATTCTTTTTGCCCTTTTGGATCAACACATATTGGTCGTGAACCAGGTCTGTTTCGGCCAACGTCTTGTCCAAAGAATTGCATTTCTCTTTGTTGATGGACAAACCACCGGCTTGGATCATTTTACGGCACTCTCCTTTGGAGGGGAAGACAGCACTGTGTACCGCCAACACATCCAGAATGTTGTCAGACAATTGTGCCTTGGCGATTTCGAATTGAGGAACCCCTTCAAATACCGACAAGAAGGTTTGTTCATCCAATGCCTTCAGGGCTTCCGGATCTGCTTTGCCACCAAAAAGGATTTGAGAAGCGCTTTCTGCCTTCAAATATTCTTCTTCGCCGTGTACCATGATGGTCACTTCACGGGCGAGAAGTTTTTGGAGGTTCCGCAAGTGGGGTGCTTCCTGGTGTTGGGCAATCGCCGCCTCAATTTCTTCACGGGTCAACATCGTGAAAATCTTGATGTAACGGTCTGCATCCTGGTCGCTGACATTAAGCCAGAATTGATAGAAGGTGTAAGGCGAGGTATAACGGGGATCCAACCAGATGTTTCCTTTTTCGGTCTTACCGAACTTACCGCCGTCTGCCTTGGTAATCAAGGGACAGGTCAAGGCAAAAGCCTCCCCACCCAATCTGCGGCGGATCAACTCTGTTCCCGTAGTGATGTTGCCCCATTGGTCACTGCCGCCCATTTGCAACTTACAACCACAGTGTTCGTAGAGGTAATGGAAGTCGTAGCCTTGCACCAATTGGTAGGTAAATTCTGTGAACGACATCCCTTCGCGGGCTTCCCCGGAAAGACGTTTCTTCACCGAATCCTTGCTCATCATGTAGTTTACGGTGATATGCTTGCCGATATCGCGGATAAAATCCAGGAACGAAAAGTCCTTCATCCAGTCGTAGTTGTTCACCAACACCGCTGCATTCGGAGCATCGCTGTCAAAATCCAAGAATTTGGACAACTGGGCTTTGATGGCAGCTTGGTTGTGACGCAAGGTCTCTTCATCCAAGAGGTTGCGTTCGGCTGATTTCATGGACGGGTCCCCGATCATGCCGGTAGCTCCCCCAATCAGGGAATAAGGTTTGTGGCCGCATTGTTGAAAATGTTTCAAAATCATGATGCTGACCAGGTGGCCGATATGCAATGAATCTGCCGTCGGGTCGATACCCACATAAGCAGAGACCATTTCTTTGTTAAGCAGTTCTTCGGTGCCGGGCATGATGTCGTGGATCATGCCTCTCCAACGCAATTCTTCTACAAAATTTTTCATCTTCTTTTGCTTGCTTTGATCAAAGCACAAAAATAGGCATAATTTTGTTACTTTTGTTTGTCTAATTGAAATGATGGATATGAACTTAAAACAACGGCTGATTCTGGTCCTTCTGGGCCTTTGCCTTTACGGCAACCTCCCCTCCCAATCCCTCCTGCATTTTTTGGAAAACCACCCGGGAATCCAAGCAGTGGAAGCGTTGGAATCCACCCACTTTCCGGAAAAATACCTCGTCCGTTTCACCCAACCCATAGACCCCGAACACCCGGAAACCGGCACGTTCGAACAACGGGTTTTTGTACACCACCGCGGCACTGACCGGCCGACCGTAATGGTCGCCGAAGGCTATGGAGCCCACTATGCCCTCAACCCCCGTTACCACAACGAATTGGCCATGATTCTGGACGCAAATATCCTCGTTGTGGAACACCGCTACTTTCTGGAATCCACTCCCGAGCCCTGCGACTGGCAATACTTCAACGGCCGGAACGAGGCCCACGACCTGCACTGTATCCACACCGCTTTTGAAGCCTTTTACCAAGGTCCCTGGGCCGTTACCGGAGCTAGCAAAGGCGGACACAATACCCTGATTTACACTGCCCACTATCCCAAAGACATGGACCTTGCCGTTCCGTATGTGGGCCCCTTGTGCCGTTCCGTGGAAGACGGACGCCACGAACCGTTCCTGGCCGACACAGTAGGAACCGCTGCTGAACGGAAACACCTCTACGACCTGCAAATTGAATTCCTCAAACGCAAGGAAGCCCTGCTGCCCGCCCTGGATTCCCTCTGTCAGGCAAACCATTACGAATTCAACCTGCCGTTGCGTGAGATCTACGACTACACCGTGCTAGAGTTTCCTTTCGCCTACTGGCAAGTGGGTTTCCAAGCAGAACACCTCCCGGCAATGGACGCCTCCAATGCAGACTTTTTCAAAGCCTTCGTAGCCATCTCCGATCCGGGCTATTTTGTAAAAGAAAGTGATACGACGCCGTTCTTCATCCAAGCCGCCAAAGAGTTGGGTTACTACGGTTACGACTTGGAACCGTTCCGTGCCTACACAGACATCCAATCCACCGAAGGCTATCTGGAAAAAATCTTCTTGCCGGAGGGACTTTCCATCGACTTTGACGACGCCCTCTACCATCAACTGGTTGATTTCCTGCAACAGGGAGAGGCTCAGATGATTTTCATCTACGGAGGATATGACCCCTGGTCTGCCGTGCGTGTGCCTGACTTCGGTCGGGACAACATCCGGATTTACAACTTGCCGGGCGCATCCCACGGAGCCAAAATCCTCGCCTTCCCGGAAGAAACGAAGAACGAAATCCTTTCCTATATTCAACAATGGATCAACGACTGATGCCCGAGTTTCACGAGATCCGTCTGGAAGACAAGGTCTGGGTGGATGAACTGTTGCGATTGCACGATGCCCGCAAAACCGAATATTGCTTTACCACCCTTTTCATCTGGTCCGAAAGTTACGGTACCCGGATTGCCCGTTACCATGACTGGCTACTGGTACGTTCCATTGCACCCAACCATTCCCAACCGACTGCGGACTACCTCTTTCCGGCCGGACAAGGGAATCTGCAGGAGGCCTTGGAAGCGATCCGTGCGGATGCGGAAACCCTGCAACTGCCTTGGCGTCTGCTTGGCATGAGCGAACAGGAGGTCGCTCAAGTACAGGCCTGCTTTCCGGGCGAAACCTGGGAAGCCGAACCGGTACGGGACAGTTTTGACTACCTCTACCACCGGGAAGACCTATTGGGGCTCAAAGGCAAGAAATACCAGGCCAAACGCAACTTTATCTCCCGATTTTTGCGCAACGAACACTGGTCCTACGAACGCATTGACAGCAGCGATCCAGAACGCAGCCGACAACAGATCCAAGAATGTATTCTCCTGAACCGAAAATGGTGCCTCGAAAACGGTTGCCGTCACAACTACTCCTTGCAGAGTGAAATTTGCGCCGGCCGGAAAGCCTTGGCCAATTTCGCCCCCCTCCAACTCAAAGGAGGACTGCTCCGCCTGAACGGAGAACCGGTCGCCTACACCATCGGAGAACCACTGAACTCCGATACCTTCATCGTACACATCGAAAAAGCTTTCTCTACGGTCGAAGGGGCCTACCCCATGATCAACCGCAGCTTCGTGGAAGCAGAAACCGAAGGATTCCTCTACATCAACCGCGAAGACGATGCAGGAGACGAAGGTCTGCGCAAGGCCAAACTCTCCTATCATCCGGCTTTCCTGGAAGAAAAATATACGGCTTGGAAAAAATAAATTTATCACTACCTTTGCAGCCGATTTAACTGATGTATGGGACTATATACCACGAAACACACCGATAGCGGTGCCAGCATTTATCTTTGGGAAATTACCGAAACAGAAGACGAGCTACGACAGCTTTGTCATCCCATCCCCAATGACGAACAAGAAGAACTGATGCTCCTCAAGAGCGAAGCCAGACGCAAAGAAAAATTGGCTGTCCGGGCTTTGCTGAATGAAATCTTCCCCGAAAAAGTCTATTTGAGTCACCACGACAACGGACAACCTTTCATTCCGAACAACCTCGTTCAGATCAGCATCTCCCATACCCACCGTTTCGTGGCCATCATCACCCACCCGGAACTGGACTTGGGTATCGACATCGAATGCCTGCACCGGGATTTTTCTGTCGTAGAAAAAAAGGCCTTATCCGAAGACGAAATCGACGACTTGTCTGACTCCAAGAAGGAGCACGACTTCCAATTGGCCATTTACTGGTGCGCCAAAGAAGCCATCTACAAGCGCATGGCCCAAAGTGGCGTTGATTTTGCCGAACAAATTGAACTGGACCGCTTCAAACCCCGGGGTTCCGGCGAATTGGAAGCGGTATTCATCCACAAAGACGGAGAAGAAGAAGAATTTGAGCTGGAATACGAACTGATTGAGGACCATGTCCTTGTCTGGCTGGTTGGCTAGCCGTCGCCCGATTCGTTCTTCCAAAAAATAGAGAAGGGGACCGTCCAAGAACGATCCCCTTCTGTTGTTTTCACTCAAAATTTCAGACTACATCATACCCATGCCCGGGGCACCGCCCATCGGGGGCATTGCAGGAGTCTCTTCTTTCTTGTCAGCCAACACGCATTCGGTTGTCAAGAACATACCGGCAACAGAAGCCGCATTTTCCAAGGCTACGCGAGTTACTTTGGTCGGGTCAATTACACCAGCAGCCAACAAGTTTTCGTAACGGTCTGCGCGAGCGTTGTAACCGAAATCACCTTCGCCTTCGCGTACTTTTTGTACTACTACACTGCCTTCCACACCAGCGTTGGCAACGATCATACGCATCGGAGCTTCGATTGCTTTGGCAATGATGTTGATACCGGTTTGTTCGTCTTCGTTGTCAGCTTTCACTGCTTTCAAGCAATCAATTGCGCGGATGAATGCTACACCACCACCCGGGATGATACCTTCTTCCACTGCGGCACGGGTTGCGTTCAACGCATCTTCTACGCGGTCTTTCTTTTCTTTCATTTCCACTTCAGACGCAGCACCGACGTACAACACAGCCACACCACCGGCCAATTTTGCCAAACGTTCTTGCAATTTTTCACGGTCGTAGTCAGAAGTAGTGGTCTCAATTTGTTTGCGAATTTGTGCCACTCTGTCAGCGATGGCATCTTTGTTACCCGCACCGTTCACGATGGTTGTGTTTTCTTTGTCCACGGTCACTTTTTCTGCGTTACCCAACATATCCGGGGTTGCGCTGTCCAAAGAGAAGCCACGTTCTTCAGAAATCACAACAGCACCTGTCAAGGTTGCGATGTCTTGCAACATTTCTTTGCGGCGGTCACCGAAGCCGGGAGCTTTCACGGCAGCAATCTTCAACGTACCACGCAAACGGTTTACCACCAAAGTCGTCAAGGCTTCGCCTTCCACATCTTCTGCAATGATCAACAAGGATTTTCCTTCGCGGGCGATCGGTTCCAGAATCGGAAGCAGGTCTTTCATAGCAGAGATCTTCTTGTCGGTCACCAAGATCTTCGGTGCATCCAACACAGTTTCCATTTTGTCTGCGTTGGTCATAAAGTAAGGAGAAATGTATCCACGGTCGAATTGCATACCTTCTACCACTTTCACTTCTGTTTGGGTACCTTTGGCTTCTTCTACGGTGATTACGCCTTCTTTTTTCACTTTGCTCATTGCCTCTGCAATCAACTTACCGATGAATGCATCGTTGTTGGCAGAAGTGGTAGCGATTTGTTCTACCTTAGAATAGTCTTCGCCAACGGTTTGAGACTGTTCTTTCAAGTTGGCAATGACAGCAGCAACGGCTTTGTCGATACCGCGTTTGAGGTCCATCGGGTTCGCGCCAGCGGTTACGTTCTTCAAACCTACGTTGATGATTTCTTGGGCCAAAACGGTTGCGGTGGTGGTACCATCACCGGCCAAGTCGTTGGTGCGGGAAGCTACCTCTTTCACCATTTGTGCACCCATGTTTTGGAAGCGGTCTTCCAATTCGATTTCTTTGGCAACGGTCACCCCGTCCTTGGTCACGTGAGGAGCACCAAATTTACGGTCAATCACAACGTTACGACCTTTGGGTCCCAAAGTTACTTTTACTGCATTTGCCAATGCATCCGCACCTTCTTTCATCAGGTTGCGGGCATCCATATTGAATTTGATTTCTTTTGCCATGGTTTTACTCAATTAAAGATTATTGCAAGACTGCCAAAACATCACTTTGACGCATCATCAAATATTTAGCGCCTTCAACGGTAATTTCAGTACCGGCATATTTGCCATAGAGTACGTTGTCTCCGACTTTCAACTCCATCGGTTCGTCTTGTTTGCCATTACCTACGGCTACAACTACGCCTTGTTGGGGTTTTTCTTTTGCGGTGTCGGGGATGTACAATCCGGCTGCTGTTTTGGTTTCGGCTTCTTTCGGCTCGATCAGCACTCTGTCTGCTAAAGGTTTAATGTTCATAGTCTAACTATATTAATTTGTTCTTATTTTCGAAAGGACAAGCCAAGGTAAAACAAAATAAGTGCCACGTTGTTTATCTGCCAATTTGTCACTACCTTCGCAAGGTCAAGAAAGAAACTAGCATGCTGAACCAATCCGACGAACGATTCATGCGGGAAGCCTTGCGCGAGGCCCAGCGGGCCGGCGAACAAGGAGAAATTCCCATCGGAGCCGTGGTGGTCTGCCGCGGCACAATCATTGCTCGCTCCCACAACCTGAACGAAACCTTGTCCGACCCGACAGCTCACGCCGAAATGCAGGCCATCACAATGGCCACGCACCACTTGGGAGGAAAATATTTGACTGGTTGCACCCTATATGTCACCATCGAGCCCTGCCCCATGTGTGCCGCTGCCCTCGCCTGGTCCCAGGTCAGTCGCGTGGTCTATGGCGCTGACGACCCGAAACGCGGATACTCGCTGTTCACACCTCCCCTGCTGCACCCGCGGACCGAAGTGACCAAAGGCATCCTGGCAGAGGAATGCGGTCGCTTGGTTTCTGATTTCTTCAAAAAGATCAGGTAATGGAATTTTTACAGGAATGGGGCTATCTCGGCCTCTTCATCGGCACATTTTTAGCGGCTACCGTTGTTCCCTTTTCGTCCGATTTTCTGATAATCGGCATTTTACTGGCTGGAGGAAGTCCGGGAGCCTCCTGGGCAGTCGCCACGTTGGGCAACTGGCTGGGTGGCATTACCAGCTTCGGCCTGGGGTGGTTGGGGAAGTGGGAATGGATTGAACGCTTCCTGAAGGTCTCCCGGGAAAAACTGGAACAACAGAAAAGCCGCATCGACCGGTACGGCTCCTGGCTGGCTCTGTTTTCCTGGTTACCCTTTGTAGGCGATCTGTTTGCCATTGGCTTGGGCTTTTACCGGGTGGACCCCAAAAAGTCCATTTTCTTCATGTTGATCGGCAAAGGACTGCGATTTTTGGTGTGGACCTTACTTTTTTTGCAATTTGGTGAAAAAATTATTTGGTAGTTAATTTTTTTCACCTTACCTTTGCGACCTCAAACAAAGATTGACCTATGGTGTAACGGTAGCACTACAGATTTTGGTTCTGTCTGTCTAGGTTCGAATCCTGGTAGGTCAACTGAAAAGAGAGCAACTCACGTAGCAATACCGAAGTTGCTCTTTTTTTTGTATCCCCCTATTTTGAAATGATAAACATGATGAAAAAAATTCTTCTCTCCCTGATGCTGACAGCGGCACTTTTTGCTTGCAAAACCCAGGAACGGGGGCCGCAACCCTTTCCAAATGTAGAACCCCCGATTGTGTTGCTCCGATCAACAGAAGAAATGGCGGAATGGATTGCCAGCCACTACTGGGATGCTTGGTTGGATTCATTGGACAGCTTTTCGAAAGATACCACCCTGGTTGGAGGCATTCTGTTTGAAGATTTTCAGCACGCCGCGAACCAATATGCCATTTTACTGAGCGCCGTGCCTGCAGAAAAGGCAATGGCTGCCCAAAACCGCCTTTGGACAAAACTTAGCAACCCTGAATTTGCCCATCCCCGGGTCGCTCAAAACCTCTTCGCTGCCGCAGAAATATTGTTCTACAACCCCGTTTCCGATTGGAGAAACGAGGAATTCTATTTGCCCGCCTTGGCGTGGAAACTCCAACAGAAAGACGACTCCCTGATCACAACCCGTTACCAGGAACAGCATCGTGTCTGCCAATTGAACCGTCTGGGCGAAGTGGCGGCAGACTTTGAATACCAAGTGCCCGGCAAGCCGGTACAACAGATGCACGAACTGAAGACACCCTACACCTTGCTGTTCTTCAGCAATCCGGAGTGTCCGATGTGCGAAGAAATCATTGCCTTGTTCCAACAAAACGGCGTGATCAACCAAGCACTTCAGCACCAACAGCTCGCTGTCCTGAATCTGTACATCGACCAGGAAATCGACCGATGGATGGCTTACCGGAAACACTTCCCCACGACCTGGATCAATGCATTTGACCCGCACTTCCGCCTGCGGGAAAATGACCGCTATGCGATCCGGGCCATCCCCTCCCTCTACCTGCTGGACCAAGATAAACGGGTTCTTCTAAAAGACGCAACGCCCCAACAAATCGTCAGAGCGTTGCAATCGAAACTTCAATAAAACCGAGGAGGGATTACGAAACCTTGATCTCCGCGATGGCTTCGGATACGTTGATCACGAAGTCACCGACCCGTTCAAACTCGGATACCAGGTCCATGTAGTACACACCGGTGAGATAATCCCGGCCTTCCAGGTGCAACAAGTGCTCCTCTTTCAAGGTATTACGGTACTCGTTGATGGCAACCTCAGCATCCACAGCCGCAGACAAGTCGCGCAACTTGGTATAGCCAATGTGCATGTTTTCGATCATCACATCCAACGAGTGGTCCACCAATTCCCACATGCGGAAGAGTTTGTTCAACGAGGCCTCGTCAAACTTCTTGTTGTTGATATTTTTCCGCTGCAGAATTCGGGCAATGTTGAAGCCGGAGTCTCCCATGCTTTCCAATTCGCTGATTACCTTATACATGGCTTGTACACGACCGGCACCCTCTGCTCCCAATTGACTGTTTTTCACCTCATTCAGGTAATTGGCAATCTCAAACTCAATGCGGTCCGTCACTTGTTCGTAGTGTTCCAGTTTCTTGTACAATTCTTCAAAAGCTTTGGCATTGTCCGCTTCATCCAGCGCTTGACGGACATAACCGTATTCCTTTTTAACAATGCTGGCAAAATGGATAATCTCTTGTTTCGCCTGAGCCAAGGACAGTTCGCCGGTTGCCATCGGACCTGCCTGAATGTACTGCAGACGGAACACTTCTTCTTCCTTCGGACTCTTCACCATTTTGGTCACCAATTTCACAATCTGAGGGGTAAACCAGACCAGAACAAGGGTGTTGACGACATTGAACAGGGTGTGGACTATAGAAACAGCATACAGGATGGACTCGGTTGACTCCATCGGATTCGCCCCACCAATGGCCACCACAATTTTGGAAACCACAAAGAGGAATGGTTTGAAGAGCAACAAGACCCAAATAACCCCAAAGAGGTTGAATACAGAGTGTGCACGAGCTGCCCGTTTGGCGGAAACATTCGCTACCGAAGCGGCAATGTTGGCTGTGATGGTGGTTCCAATATTCTCTCCCAACACCATGGCCGCCGCCATTTCAAAAGGAATCCAACCGAAATTACACATCACCAAGGTAAGGGCCATGGTTGCACTGGAAGATTGCAACACAATGGTCAAAAGGGTACCCAATCCCACAAAGATCAGGACAGAACCAAAGCCCCAGCCGGTCCAACGTTGGATGAATTCCAAGACTTCCGGATGTTGGCCCAAATCGGGAACAGAATCTTTCAAGAAGGAAAGACCCAGGAACAACAAGGCAAAACCAATGATCATTTCGCCGATGTTCTTGTTGCGGATCTTCTTGGACATCATGAAGACAAAACCGCATCCGATCAACGGAATGGACAGGACAGAAATATCGGCTTTGAATCCCAACAGAGAAATGATCCAAGCCGTAATGGTCGTACCGATGTTGGCCCCCATAATGACTCCCACGGACTGAGCCAAGGAAAGCAGGCCGGCATTCACAAAACTAACCACCATTACCGTGGTCGCACTGGAAGACTGAATAATGGCGGTCACCAGCAATCCGGTAAGAATCCGGTTGAAAGAATTGGAGGTCATCGCTGCCAGAATGGAGCGAAGCTTGTCTCCCGCAACCTTTTGCAGGGATTCGCTCATCAACGTCATTCCGTACAAGAACATACCCAGCGAACCCAACAAGGTGAGAATCTGAAATACTATACTCATATTGATAATTTTTGGCGCGACAAAGATAGCACAAAGAAGCGAAATACATTCACAAAACACTATCTTTGCGAGGATTTATTACCATGAAACGAATCTTCTTTCTTCTGCTCTTATTTTTAGGTTTTGGCGTAAAAACAACCCTTGCCCAATTTGTTCTGAACGGCACCGACCCGGCAGGAACACACTGGCTACAACTCAAATCAGACCACTATACATTGATTTATCCATCGGAAGTGGACTCCCTGGCCCGAATTTATCTTTCCCTACTGGAAGAAAGTCGGAACGATGTCATGCAACCGCTACGCATCCAACCCCGCCGAATTCCCGTCATTCTGCATCCCTACAATTGCATGAGTAACGGAATGGTGACCTGGGCACCGAGACGGATGGAACTATACTCAACCCCTCCCACCTCCGGCCATCCGGAGAACTGGGAACACCAATTGGCTGTCCACGAATCCCGCCATGTCGGACAAGTCTCTCACCTGGAGCAAGGCATCTGGAAATACCTAGGTTATGGCATCGGAGAACAAGCGACGGGAGTCGGACTGGGCATCTATGTTGCCAAATGGTTTCTGGAAGGCGATGCCGTAGTGGCCGAAACAGCACGCTCCCTGAGCCACTCCGGACGGGGACGCCATGCGGAATTCTCCCAATACTTGCGCACGGCGTACCTCAATGGTGATTACCGGAACTGGTCCCGGTACCTCCACGGCTCCTACCGGCATTACACCCCCAACCACTATGTCATCGGTTACTATCAGACGGCTTTCCAGACCTGGCTGGATCGACAAATCAGCTACCCGGGAAATTACCTGACCAACCTGGTGGAAAACTGGTACCGGTTCAACCTCATCTTTCCGGACAACCGCGCCCTGCTGGCGGCCAATCAAACCTGGCTGACAGAGCAATGGCAAAAAGACCTTGAAGAACGGGGACCCCTGAGCGAACCGGCACACCTTCCTCACCGGAAGAATCGCTTGTACACAAATTATAAGAACGTGGGCCTCATTCCTGCTGACGAGGACGAACCTGTACAATACTATGCGGTCAAAACCGGGATGGAACGCAGTGCCCGCCTCATCCGCATTGACCACAACGGAAAAGAACGGCTCCTGATGCATTTTTCTCCCTATGCTGATAAAATTTCACAAGACAGCACCCTTTTGTACTGGAGTGAAATCATCCCGGACTGGCGGTGGGAACAACGCAATTGGTCCGACCTCTACCGATATGATTTTGAAACAGGCAAGAAAACCCGCCTCACCCGCCGGGAACGCTACTTCAACCCGGCTCCGACACCGGACGGTCTTGTGGCCGTGGAATACCCCGTTTCCGGATCTTCGTTCACCGTATGGATCGATTCTACCGGCACGGTACAATCCCGCATTGAAGCCCCTGAAAAAGGACAAATCCGGGAAGTATGCTGCCTCAACGGAACCGTGTACGCCACCGTAATTGTTACCGAAGGAATCGGCCTGTATCACTGGAACGGACAGACCTGGATCTGTGACCTCCAACCGCAGGGGCAGACCCTCCAGGAATTGAACGGACACGATGGCCAGTTGTTCTTTACCTCGGATATCAATGGGGTCCTGAACCTCTATACCTTTGATCCGGCCACTGGCACCGTGCTACGACAAACAGAAGCCCGCTATGGCGCCGCACATCCCCAACCGACCTCGGAAGGTCTGCTGTATGCAGACTACACGCACAAGGGCTACCGCCCTGCCTGGTTGGACAAAAAGGATTGGGTTCAAGAACCCCAAGAAATGAACCAACCGTACACCGACAGCCTCGCTAACTTCTTATCGGAACAGTACGCATCCGCCATGGGCCAACCCGTCTACAACCGCAACCGCTTTGCAGATGCGACACAATATCCCGCTGAAAAATACAGCAAACTGGGACACCTCTTCCGCTTTCACTCCTGGGCCCCGGTCTACTACAACATCGACCGGATCCAAAACATGAGTTACGAAAAGCTGTACGACCTGGCGGCCTTAGGCTTGACCGCCTACTCCCAAAACAACCTGGGAACCGCCGTAACCATGCTGGGATATTCTTATCACGAAGGCTTCCATGCCGGACACATAAACTTCACCTACAGCGGCTGGTGGCCGGTTGTGGAGATTTCTGCCGACTTCAACGACCGTTCCCGCGTTGAGTATGATATACAGCAGAACCCCATCCAAGGCCGTGTATCCACCCGTAAGAGCACCCCGATGCCATTGCTGCAGACGCAGGCCCGGATGTACCTGCCCATCAACCTGAGCCGGAACGGCTGGTACAGCGGTCTCATTCCCCAGATTTCCTACAACTTCTCGAACGACCGCTTCCAGTTCCTGGACCTTCCGGTAAAATACCGGCACCAACTCTCGTACGGATTGTCGTATTACCGGCACCTGTATCCGGCAACCTCCGCCATCTACCCCCGCTGGGGATTCGGCATCAACTTTGCCTATGGCCACACCGTCGGAGCAGAACCGCTGTTCGGAGAAACCGTATATGCGAAAGCCTATGCCTACTTGCCGGGGATCCTCTCCACCCAAGGTTTGAAATTGTCCGCCAGTGCCCAGTTACAACTGATTAGCGACGACAACTGGTTTCTCTTCGGATCCTTTGCCAGTCTGCCCCGGGGCTTCAAACTTTCCAACATCCCCACCGGCCCGTACCTCATGGCAACGGCCGATTATGCCCTTCCGATTTATTTGGGAGATATCAACGTGACGCCATTGTTCTACCTGAAACGGCTCCAGCTCATTCCGTTCTGCGATGCCGCCTGGACAAAAAACAAGAATTCCTGGACCCGGTTGCTTTCCTATGGCGCCGATGCACTCATCGACTTCCATTTGCTGGAGTTCTCACTGCCGTTTTCCGCTGGGGTCCGTTATGCCCGCTTGCATACCAACGCAGGAAGCATCAAAAATCCGAATACTTTTCAGTTTTTGTTCAACTTCTCCTGGTAGTAGGCTTGCAATGCCTGGGCTCCTTTTTTACCGATTACCGCTTCCCATTCAGGAAAGGTGGCTTCCCGCATACGCTTGACACTCTTGAAGGCCTGCAGCAACTGGTCCTTCCGCTTGGGTCCGATACCCGGGATCTCATCCAGTTCCGAATGTAGCTGGGAGGCACTGCGACGGTTCCGGTGATGGGAGATGCCAAAACGGTGGGCCTCGTCCCGCAAATGCATCAGCAAACGCAGGGTCGTGGAGTTTTTATCCAACAAGAGGGACTCCGACTGACCGGGAATGATGATCTCCTCCATACGTTCCGCCAGACCCACCACCTTGATCTGTGAATACAATCCCAATTCACAAAGGGCCTCGATGGCCGAACCCACCTGCCCTTTTCCCCCATCGATAACGACGAGTTGGGGCAGGGATTGCCCTTCCCGAACCAACCGGGAGTAACGACGGTTGACCACCTCCTTCATCGTGGCATAATCGTTCGCCCCGACGACCGTTTTTACATGAAAAATCCGGTAGTCAGAACGGGCAGGTGACCCATTCCGAAAGACCACACAAGCCGAGACCGGATTGGTTCCCTGCAGGTTGGAGTTATCGAAACACTCGATGTGTTCCGGCCGGACATCCATTCCTAAATCCTGTCGGACACGGTCAAGAATGCGGTCCGTATGCTCTTGGGGATTGGCAAACTCCTCCTTCCGCAACCGTTCGTGACGCAAAGCGGCTGCATTCTTGCGACTCAGTTCCAGCAGGGCCGCCTTGTCTCCCCGTTGAGGGATGTGCAACTTACGGCCTGCAAACTCCCGATCCGGAAGAAACGGGACAATGACTTCTTCCGGTCCCCGCCCCCCCTCAACACCGCTGAGCTGGTCATAAATGGCCTGCATGAAGACTCCCAACACACATTCCTGCTCCTCCTCAATACGCAGACGCAGTTCCATATTCAAGGACTGAACAATGGCCCCATCCCGCAAACGCATGAAATTTCCAAAGGCTTCGTGACCTTCAAACACCAACGAGAACACATCGGCATCGATGCGCTGCGAATTGGCCACAATGGAGCGGCTATAATGCTGTTCCAGCAAATTTTTCTTCTCGAGGCAGGCCTGCGCCTCCTCAAAACGCAGCTCGGCCGCAGCGGCTTTCATCCGGCGTTCCAGACGACGGATCAGGGCGCCGGTATTGCCCCGCAACAAATCCTTGATCCCCTCCAGCTGCTCCATGTATTCCTGTGAAGAAACAGCCCCAATACACGGGCCCTTGCACCGGCGGATGTGGTAGTCCAGGCAGACACGATAGGCCCCTTTCGCAATCGCCGCCTCCGTAAATTTGTGTTTGCAGGACCGGAGCTGGTACAAGGAATTAATGAGTTCCAGCAGTTGCCGGGCATGATGGACTGACCCATAGGGTCCGTAATACAACGAGCCGTCCCGGACAAAACGTCGGGTCATGAACACGCGGGGGAACAATTCGTTGCGAATACAAATCCAAGGATAGGTCTTTCCATCTTTCAGCAAAATGTTGTATTTCGGCTGAAACTGTTTGATCAGGTTATTTTCCAACAACAAAGCATCCTGTTCGCTGTCCACGACCGTATGCTGAATTTCTACAATATGCGAAACCATCACCGCAGTTTTCCGGGAATGCTGGCGTGTAGCTTGAAAATACTGGGATACCCGACGCTTAAGATTCTTTGCCTTACCCACATAGATCACCGTTCCTTCCTCGTTCAAGAAGCGATATACCCCTGGACTTTCCGGTAACAGTCTGATTTTCTCGTCTAAATTCATAATTTTTTGTATTTTCGCGCCCTATATGCTAAACCTAAACATCATACAATGAGAACAAAGTTAGTCAATATCGCGGATATCCAACAAGCTCTCGGCATGCACGGTCCCATCGGAGCTGCCATCGGTTCTGTTGCCATCCGAGCATTGGGCTTCAAAAAACTGAATGAGTACTACGCCGGTATCCATCAATACGAGGGTCGCGACTTCTGCGAAAAGGTGATGGAAGCCATGCATATCGGGTACGATATCCTGGAACAAGACCTGGAAAACATCCCCAAAACCGGTCCGTTTATCCTGGTCTGCAACCACCCGTTCGGAGCCATTGACGGCATCCTGCTTTTCCGCACGATTGCCTCCATTCGCCCCGACTTCAAGATTTTGACCAACTTCCTGCTCTCTCACATTGAGAATCTGAAAGACCACTTCTTGCCCGTCAATCCCTTTTCGGACATGAAAGCCAAAAAGAAAAGTTTCCCGGGCATCCGTGCCGCCAAAGAGCTGCTGGCCAACGGCGGTGGTCTGGGATTGTTCCCTGCAGGCGAAGTGGCCACTTATTACAAACGTCCGCTGATTGAGGACAAAGTCTGGTCCTCTTCCATGATCAAACTGATCCGCAGCAGCGAAGTTCCCGTCATTCCGGTTTATTTTGACGGATACAACTCCAAAACTTTTTACCGCTTGGGTAAGATTCACCCCATGCTGAGAACCGCAAGGCTGCCGATGGAACTCGTAAACAAATCCGGCAAGACCATCACCATGCGGATTGGAAAACCGATCGCTGTAAACGAAATCGCCGAATTCCCCAAGGACCGGGAACTGGAACGCTACTTGCGCAGCCGCGTCTACGCGCTGGAAGCCAATGTCGCCAAAACCATCGAGAAACACGAGGTATTGCCCGACAACATCCCCCCCGTAGCCGAACCCAAACCCCATGAGAGCCTGGTAGCGGAAATCCAAGCGCTGGAAAAGAGCGGCTTCTTGTTCAACACCGGCAACTACCGTTGCTACCTGGCCGCTGCCGAACAGATCCCGAACCTGATGCACGAATTGGGCCGCTTGCGGGAAGAAGCCTTCCGCCGTGCTGGCGAAGGAACCAACACGCCCCTGGACCTGGACGAATTTGACAAAACCTACCAACACCTGCTGTTGTGGGATGCAGACAAAGAAAGATTGGTCGGTGCCTACCGCCTGGGCATTGGAGAAGAAATTTATCCCAAACAAGGTGTCAAAGGATTCTACGCCAATACGTTGTTCCACTATGACAACCAAAAAGCGGCCACCATCCTTCCCTATGCCATTGAACTGGGCCGCTCGTTTGTTGCAAACGAATACCAACGCGAAGCCCTGCCGCTCATGTTGCTGATCAAGGGTCTGATGTTCAGCGTTGTCCGCTACCCGAACTGCCGTTACCTCATTGGACCGGTCAGCATCAGCAACTGGTACCCGGACTTCTACAAAAGCCTGATGGTCCATTACATCGAGAAAAATCATCCTGCGATCGGATTGGAAGGACTGGCTCAGCCGACGTCTCCTTTTACACCGACCTGCTACCGCTGTGAACTGGATGCCCTGTTGGACAAGAAATCCGATACCGTTGAGAAGTTTGACCGCTTCATGCTGCGGTTGAGCAACAACACCTACCGCTTGCCTACCCTGGTGAAGAAATACATCAAGTTGAACTGCCGTTTCCTGGCCTTCAACGTGGACAAAAACTTCAACTACTGCTTGGATGGTCTGATCCTGATGGATCTCAAGGATACGCCTCGGGAAGAGATCGAGAACCTGGCAAAAGACCGCGAAGACCGTCCGCAAATCTTAGCCCGTTTCGGTTTCCACGACTAGGAGGTTATGGAACCGGATCATAACCGCTGCCGCCCCATGGGTGGCAGCGTAGTATTCTGCGTACCGTCAGGTACAACCCCTTGATCGGTCCGTGCTTGCGCAATGCCTGCAAAGCATAGGTAGAACACGTCGGAGTAAAACGACAGGTCGGCGGTTTCAGGGGAGAAATGCAGTACCGGTAGAAGTGTACCAGCACCAGCAAGGGAAAGAGAGCTATCTTGCGCAAGATCCTACGAAAGCTGCTCCAGGGCTGCCTGTACGGATTGGCGGATGCATTCATAACTGACAATTTCTTTGGAGGTATACACCCACAGGATGTCTTTGGCCACAGCACCTTCGTTCAAAGGTTGCTGCTGCAGACGGAAGGCTTCGCGGATGCGGCGCTTGAGCAAATTGCGTTTCACCGCACGTTTGAAAAGACGTTTGGGAACCGAAACCACCACCCGGTGTTCGGCCTGCTCCGGTTTTTCCAGATAAATTACACGCAAATAAGGCACTTGGATTGATTTTCCCTGGTTGAAGATACGACCCACTTCCAAGGGGGAGCAAACCCGCCGGCTTTTAGGAAAGTCTGCTGCCATTATTCTTCCTCCGTCAATCGTTTGAACAACCAATTCCCCGTGTCGGTGGTCCACTCCATCTGTCCGGAAATCGGACTGATTACGGGAACCTGAACACGCAACACGGACGAACAAGCCTGCGTACCCCAAGCCTCGTTGTCAAACATCGTCAGGATCAGATTCCGGTCGTAATTGACCCATGTACCGGCATTGTCTTCCATCAGGATCCATCCGGTCGTATCCGCTCCCGACACGTACTCATAGTAGCGATACTCCGAACCCTTCAGAAACTCAAAACGGTATCGGTCGCTGGTTACACCGTCCTTGGAGACGGACTGCCAGACGCCGGTCAGGGAATCTTTCAGAAGATCTGCCACAGAACGGGTCCAGGTCTCCTGTTCACTGGTGCTCACCTGCTGGCCGTTGGCCTGAAGTACACGGTTGCGGAAAACCAACAGGGAATCATTCATTTCGATGAGCTCAACTTCCCGATACAGATGGGTTCCGGCAGGATAGGGCTCGATTCCGGACCAAGTACCGGAGTACTGCATCGAACAGCAGTTGACCTGATAGGTCAGACGGCCCTCCAACCAGGTCTGTCCACCATCGTCTGCTGCACCGACACCCTCCGCATAGGCCGTGCTACCCGTTTGGAATGTGTAGTACACCCCATCCGGCGAACACCAGGTTCCCGGCATGTTCCGACGGAAGAAAGAAGGATCGTCCTGGAGACAAGACACAACCGAAAACAAGCCCAACACCAAGAGGGGCATCATCCAACGGATCGGTTGTCTGTATCGGATCATCTATTTGTTCTTTTCCAGGTATTGGGACAAGGCTTCCGCAATGGAAGGACATTCCGGTGTCGGAGCAAGAATTTCAATCTTGAGGCCGGCATCGGTCACAGCCTTGGCCGTAGTCGGACCAAAGGTTGCAAACTTGAGATCCGCCTGCTCAAAATTCGGGAAATTCTCCTGCAAGGACTTCACATCCAAAGGACTGTAGAAAACAACCATCTGGTAGTTGTTCAAATCCAACTCCGACAAGTCACTGCTCACGGTTTTGGTAAACACAGCTTGCTGGTATTTCAGTTTGGCCTTGGTGAAAAGTTTGAACAAATCGGGCTTGGCATTGTCTGTCGTCGCAATCAGGAAGTTCTCTGCCTTGTGCTTGGTTCCGATGCTGGTGATGATGGAGTCCAAGGTTCCGTTTCCGAAAAAGATCTTTCTCTTGCGGTAAACAATGTGCTTTTGCAGGTAGAGGGCGATGGCCTCGGTGGAGCAAAAGTATTTCATGGTTTCCGGAACCATGATGCGGGTCTCTTCACAAATCTTGAAGAAGGCATCTATGGCAGATTTTGCGGTAAAGACAACCGCTGTATAATCCAAAATTGCGATTCGCTGTGCGCGGAATTCACGCGCAGTGATTTGTTGTACGGTGAAAAAGGGTACAAAATCTACAGAGACATCGTGCCGGGCGATAATATCGTTGTAAGGCGATCCGTTAGCAGGTTTAGGTTGCGAAATCAGGATATTTTTGATGCTCATATCTTACTCTTACTTACTTTATACATATTCCGATCCACAAGACCGGTACCAAAATTTCAAGGGTGCAAAGATACAAAAATGTAAAGAAAAAAGAGACTTTGCTTAAAATAAATGCTTTGCCCAACGATCCGAGATAGACCAGATAGATAAAAAGGGACACACCGGCTACCCAAGGCAAAACCGTTCCCCACGAGGCTGCCATCACCAACCAGACCACCAACAGGCAAAAATAAGGATAAAACAAGGCCGTAGCATCCGACAGAAGGCGTTCTTGATGGGTCATCCTTCCGATCACCCAAAGCAGGATACGCCGAAACAGCAGATAGGTAACGGTAAAAATCACCACCAACCCCAGCTGGCGCAAATAGGAACCCTGCTCGGGATCATAGGGCAACACCCTCAGATTGAACAAACTGCCCAACATCAGCATCGAAAGCAAAACCACAACGATGCTGCGAAAGACACGAAAGAGGGCTCTTTGCTCCACTTTCTGCAAATCGGCCCGGTACAGCATGGAGGTAAAAAAGACCCGAAAAAACTCCGGCAAGGATTTCCGGAAAACAAGCAGGAGAAAAAAGAGAAACAACAAACTGAATCCCACAAATTCCCGCATGGAATAATCCCACCCCAGCACGATACCCGAAAGATCAGGAGTACACAAAGTGCCGCCCCAGGCTTCGGCCAAATCCCCGATCGGCTCAGTTGCCTCGTACAACACGGTATCCTTTTTCACGCAGCAGATTCATCAAACGTTCCCGGAAATCTCCTTGGATCAGAATTTCACCATCCTTGCTACTTCCTCCCACACCACACTTGTTCTTCAACTCCCGTCCCAAGGCATTCAGATCCTCCTCGGTCCCGACAAAGCCTTTGACCAAGGTGACTTGCTTTCCAGCCCGATGGCGGCGATCAATGCCTACCACCAGTTTTTGCTGGGACGGAGGCAGTGTCTGTACCACCTCTTCTTCCGGTTGTTCGTATTGGAAATCCGGATTGGTCGAGAACACGACTCCCAAACGGTCTTTCCAATCCTCCTGTTGTTTTGCCATATTTGAATGTTTTTGCAAAAATAGGCATTAATCTTGAAAGTTTGTGTCTGCACTTGACTTGTTTTTCACTACTTTTGTTCCTTATATGGATACTCGAAAATTCAATCTGATCAGCCGCATAGCGGCCACTTTTGTCCTGTTGGTGGCATCCGTTACTTACCTGACAACCTTGGAACCGACCACCAGTTTTTGGGACTGTGGGGAATTCATCGCCTCGTCCTACAAACTTGAGATCGGACACCCGCCGGGCAACCCGGTCTTCCAATTGTTCGGACGTTTCTTCACGATGTTCACCGATGCCGAACACGCGGCTGTCGCCATCAACACGATGAGCGCGATGTGTTCTGCTTTCACCATCCTTTTCCTCTACCTGACCATTGTTCACCTGGCACGCCGCATCTTTGAGAAAAACACCTCCACCCTCGGAGCAATCGGCCAAGGCCATGCCTGGGCCATCATCGGTTCCGGTATTGTGGGTGCACTGGCCTACTGCTGGTCCGACACCTTCTGGTTCTCTGCCGTCGAAGGCGAGGTGTATGGGATGTCCTCCCTCTTCACTGCCGTTGTGTTCTGGGCCATGCTGAAATGGGAAGAAGAAGCAGATGAACCGTACGCAAACCGGTGGATTATCTTGATTTTCTTCCTGATGGGATTGTCCATCGGCGTCCATTTGCTCAACTTGCTGACCATCCCGGCCCTGACCTTCCTTTGGTACTACCGCAAAGTGAAGAATCAAAATACCCGGAATGCCCTGCTGGCCCTGGGAGGTTCCGCTGTCCTGCTGGCCCTCATTCTCTACGGCATCATTCCTTACCTGCCCAAAATGGCAGCACAAGTGGACCTGTTCTTTGTGAACACCCTCGGCATGGGGTTCAACTCCGGTGCCATCGTATTTCTGGCCCTCATCCTGCTGCTGACGGTTGCCGGACTCTTCTACACCCGACGCAAGGAAAAGGTATGGGCAAACACCGGTTTGCTGGCCTTTTTGATGATCTTCATCGGCTACCTACCGTTCTGCATCATCGTGATCCGTTCTTCGGCCAACACCCCGACCAACGAATACCAACCCGACAATCCGTTCACCCTGGTCCGTTACTTGAGCCGGGAACAATACGGCAGCAACCCCCTCATCTACGGAGAAACCTTTGCTTCCGTACCGGATGATGTTGAGACACCTCCCTACTATACCCCCGTCGGAGACAAATACATCCAAACACCCGGAAGCTACCAATACCATTTCTCGTCTGACTCCAAGATGCTGTTCCCGCGGATGTGGAGCCGGGATCCCCACCATGTCAAGTTCTACAAATCCTACATGACCGGCAAAGGGAAGATTCCCTACGGTGGTCAGGAACGCATGCCCTCCATGGGAGAGAACCTGCACTATTTCCTGAACTACCAGGTCAACTGGATGTACACCCGCTACTTCATGTGGAACTTTGCAGGCCGTCAGAACGACCTGCACGGACAAGTCCCCGGTGACCCGATTCGCGGCAATTGGGAAAGTGGTATCGGTTTCATTGACGAAATCCGACTCGGCGACCAAAGCGAAGGTCCGGACTACATTGTCAACAGTGCTTCCAAAAACCACTACTACATGCTGCCCCTGTTGCTGGGCCTCATCGGTCTGGTATTCCACTGGAAACGCGACAAGCAGAATGCCTGGGTAACTACCCTGCTCTTCCTGCTGACCGGACTGGCCATTGTCGTCTACCTCAACCAACCGCCGTACCAGGTACGCGAACGGGACTACGCATACGCCGGATCCTTCTACACCTTCTCCATCTGGATCGGTCTGGCCGTCACCGCCTGCTATGCATGGGTCCTCCGGTTCTTCAATGCAGACGAAAAACAACGCAGCACGGCAGCCCTGACCGTAACCGCCCTGACCGTCCTGGTTCCCGTCCAAATGGCCGCCCAAAACTGGGATGACCACGACCGTAGCGGACGTTACACCGCCCGGGATATGGCCTACAACTACTTTGCTTCGACCGACCCGAACGCCATTCTGGTTACCCACGGAGACAACGACACGTTCCCGTTGTGGTACCTGCAGGAAGTGGAAGAACAGCGGACCGACCTGCGTGTTGTCAATACCTCCCTGCTCGGCACGGACTGGTACATCGAACAGATGAAATACAAGATGTATGACTCAGAACCCCTTCCGATCACCATTGACCGCACCATGTACCTCTACGGCACGAACGAATCCCCGCCGATCATCGAACGTTTCAACCACCCGATTGGCCTCAAGGAATTCATCGAACTGTACAAAGATCCCCGTCTGCGCATCAACCAGTACGGACGCGAAACCCCTTACTTTGTGGCGCGCCAACTGGTACTGCCGGTAAACAAGGAAAACGTGCTCAAATACGGCATTGTTCCCGAAAAAGACCAGGATAAGATTCTGGACAGTCTCGTACTGCAAATTCCTGCCAACAAGGACGAGCTGACCAAACCCGAATACATCCTGCTGGATGTCCTGGCACACTACGACTGGGACCGTCCCATCTACTTCCTGTCCATGGGTGGCGAGCTGGAGATCGGCATCAAGGAATACCTGGAATACGACGGATTTGCCTACAAATTCGTTCCCATCAAGAGCAAACCCAGCTACATGGAAGCCGATTACATGGACACGGAAAAGATGTATAACCGCTTGATGAACACCTACCGTTGGGAAAGTCTCTGTGCGGATGACATTCACATCGACTATCAGAACCTGTCCACATTCAATGGACTGATCCGCAATCTCTTTACCCAAGTGGCAGATGCTTTGTTCAACGAAGGCAAAACCGACGAATGTGTAGCCATTCTGGACCGCATGCAAGAGATTATGCGGACCGACTACTACCCGCTCAATACCTGCGCCTTCCCTTCGTACAACGAATTTGCCGTTCTGAAGGCCATCAGTTTGTACTACCTCTGCGACGAAAAAGAAAAGGCCCGCACCCTTGCGGACCAGTTTGCTGACGAAACCGCTATTGCGATCCGGCTCTTCTCAAAACCCCTACGGGATGCCTTCCTGTCCTTCCCGGATCTGCAACAAGCCCTGGACTATTACTACCAATTGATGGACACCGTGGAATACTACGGAGACAACGACCGGATTCCGGCCTACGAAGCCCGTATTGAATTCCTGACACGAATGATTCAGGAAGCGGAAGCGGCCAGGAGCGCAAGCTAAGGTACCTTTCAATCCTCTCGATAATCAGCGACCGGGACTCCCCGGTCGCTTTTGTTTTTGTATGCATACGACTCGTACGCATCAGAACTGAGCTGTAGTACTTGCCTTAACAAGGCGCGTAAATTTCCTCGATAAAGAAATGATCCGGTGCGGGCCGTAGATGCTATCGTAGAGCATCGTGATATCAGCGCATTTGAACCCCCTTATTTAGGTGGCAGCGCAGGCGAAGGATTCCAGGAAAGGGATAAGAGTGCCATAGTCAGCAGGTCATTTAGCCATAATATCTATCGCTAAAATAGCTTGTTGATATCCATTGATAAAAATTCCTCCACTCCTATACCGCCATCACCAACGATAAACGAGGCCTTAGGGTTAAACATCTGTCTGAATTTCTCTAAGCCGTTTGTGTTTTTCTCAGCATTGCTCTTTACCTCAATAGCCACAATAGAGCCCTTTTTCTGAAGTATAAAATCTACTTCGTCGTTACGCTCTCGCCAATAGAACACTTCAAAGCGATGAATAAATGCCTGGCTGACGAGGTATGCTCCAATGCCCGATTCAAAGATATGTCCCCACGCTTTACGGTCAAGAATAGCCTGCTCAAATGTAAGAGGACTGTATACCATCTTTAAC
>JAZUBU010000021.1:0-39636 GCA_045638645.1 Bacteroidales bacterium | reverse complement strand
CTCCAGTTCTGTTTTGCACATTCTATCTCATAAAAGCTACGGGCATTGGCATCCTTGATGCGCATGAGGATTAGATAATGAGACCAGGAGAGGACGAATTTGTGTGGTTCTGCTGATGCAGTCTGAATTTCCGCAACACTGTTGCGGATTTCTGCTACATCTGACACAGAATCTAATTTCCGCAACGGTGATGCGGAAATTGCAAGTGGAGAGTAAAGCATGTAGAACTTACGACATCTTTCAAGAGTGTCAACGGACCATCCTTCGCCAAAACATTCTCCTAACTTCTCGGAGAGTTGCTTCAAGACTTGTTTGCCATATCCCGCTTTGTAGTTTCCTCCCTGCTCATCTTCCACAATGTATCTGCCGATGTTGAACTTAGCGTAAACCTCGGAAAGATTGATTGCTGTTGATGCTCTTCTTCTTGCCTCCTCAATTACAGAAGCTATTTTCTCAAAGAGAGAATTGATGTTGCTTTCGTTGATTTCCGTTGTATTCATGTCCGTCTTCTATACCTTGTATTATATCTAAGCTGCTCGTGCAGTAACTATAGTGCAAATTTAAACTTTTCTTATATTCCCCAAACATCATCAATCTTTTACGTCGCATCCTCCTTGGCTTTTTCTCCGATCTCAATGTATGGACGCATAACCTTCCATTCAGAGTGACCGGTTCATTACGACTTGGGGCAGGGTTCTCTGAGAGAGGACAATTACTCAATGTAATAAATCGCGGAATCAAATCCGCATATTTCCAATCAGCAAGATACTACTCAACAATTTAGATATCCCACGATATCATATTAACCATAAACTAAAGTCCGCCCATCTCCCCCAGTCAGCTTCGCTGACAGCCCGTTTTGTTTCGGCAGTTTCGGACCACAAAGTATAACAGCCACTCTTCGGAGCGGCTGTTATGAATGCTATTACTAATTATTGTTTCCAGGCTGATCCTCCGGTTGTTCTGTGAGGATGATCTCTGGATTGTTGCTGGTCAGGATGTTGAACAGGAGGTTCAGATCGACAGGTTTTTCCACACCGTTCTCCGTGTAGTTGAAGTTATAAACCTTGTTGTTGTCAGTCTTATCTGTAAAGTATAAATCAATAGGGTCGTCATTCCAGTCGAAACGGTACTCGTCTCGGAGGTTAAGTTCAAACCATCCAGGGCCGCCAGTGCTGGGGTTCAGTGTCACAACACCGATACGGGCATTGGTTCGCAGACGGACAAAGGCGATGAAGGCATCGTCCGGAACCGGGATAGGATCCTGTCCTTCCTTTTTATACATCAGGACACCCCTCATGTGCTCTGTGTTGACTTTGAAGGTCTTGTCCCAGAATACGACCTTCTCCTTGTTGGATGTAATGTTGATGTTGCCTTTTGAGGTAATGGATGTCTTTTTGAAAGGCAGTAACTTGCGCTCGCCCTCTTGATTTATAGTCACATTGGGTACGACGCCTCCGAAATCATCATATCGCGATGTAGCAAGGTCCTTGTGGTGGGCAGGAGCAAAACCGAAGAGCTTCTCATCCTCACGCTTTTTGCTGACGGTGTAAATGAATCGGCCGGGTACGGAAGGGTCTGGCCGGAGTTTATCTGCAGTCAATGTGTTGTTGTTCGCCGCTTTCCAGTTTTCTGGTACGCGGTTCTGGTCAATTTCGAGCATCGGAGCATCGATGTAGACCTCAAATTCCTCGCCGAAAATTTGTCCGAACGGATGTACCGAACGGTTGTCTGATCCCTTGAAACTGGTGATGTCCAAGAGAATATCTACCCGTTGGCCCGGTTTGTAACTGAGCGTAACCTCGTCTTCGTTCTCTTCCTGATCGCCATGCACTTCGTTGCTCAGAAGAGCCGAGGCTTCTGGAGAAATTTTGGGATTGTATCCATTCTCATCCGCCACCTGCACCTGTGCTGCAAAACGGAAAGGCCTGTAATGCGCTACGTCAAAGATTACCGAACGGTATTCATTCCCTTTATAAAGAGTACTTCCATAATCCTCGCCATCGGGACCGGTCTTAAAAACAAACGGACTGTGTGTATTGTTCGAAGCCACACGTACGACGTCATTGTTCTTTGTGCTGTTGGTAAGCATATACAGATTGTAGGAACCATCAGGTTGAAGACCGTATTTCGTATCAGCCGTAGGTTCTTTGGAGTTCAATGTCCTGAAGGCCATTACTCGTCCATTGGTACTCCAGGAGTCCTGATGGATCAACGCGACTTCTCCTTCCCATGCAAGGCTCGAAATTTCCTTATATATCTCTGAATCAGGACCGAAATAATCTTCGTAGAAGCTCAAGGTCTTGGAGTAGATCAGGAATTCGTCATACTTGCTAGTATCCGGATTTGCTGCATGATTGAAGGGAAGATAAACTCCATCTGATTTTCGTCTCTCCTGCAAGTCCAAGGTAAACAGCAGCGGTGAAGCCTTCTTCTGCGGGACCAAAAGATAATAAAGTTCCTCGTCGGCAGCATAAGAGGCAGGATAAATGTGTAGGTCATCGACGAAAACCCTGTAGTGATCCTTGTCCTTGTCACTGAACAGCACATTCTTGGTGATGGTCTCAAAGAACTCGGCCTCAAGGTGCACGGGTTCGATATCCGTATCTTCATGCTCCAGCAGCGTGTGCATAAAGAGACGATGCTTTCCCGGCTCGGATACTGTGAGGGCGTATTTATAATTGATTCCGTCCCAGTCCTGACCGAAATATCCTTCCTCGCCTTTGACATAAACAGGGAGCTGCTGCCCGGACTCGGAACGCACGTCCAGGTGGTTGACCGACACGAGCACCGTGAACGGGAAAAGCGCCTCTGGACAGGTCTCGGGAATGGTAAACATCAGCGTCACGTGCTCTTTCGAGACACCGTAGACCTGGGTGGATATCCAGGACGGAGTAAAATGCTGGGTCCGGATGACATAGACGGTCACCTTACGTTGAAGCTTGCCGTGCTTGATCAGGAATGAGCCCACCTGCTGCTCATTGCCCTCGTACATCGGATAGAGTCGCAGCGTAAGCGTACCTTCGCCGGTAGTTGTGTTATAGTGATTGGTAATGTTGTCGTAGGCTACCTTGTTGTCGATCCATGTGATTTCAGGAGCGGTCGATACCCCCTTGTTATATTCGGTATACCGGTATGGGATCACGTAGTCCGTTCCGGCATACTGGTCGCTGGCAAGCACGTACGAAGTCTGTTCCACCCACAAAGTCCTGACACCGTCCGTCAGCTCATTTACCCATTCGTCGATGGAGATCCAGGCGTTGTTGGTCGCAGGGGCGACCAGGGCCTCCTCAAAGGTGTCTTTTCCATAGGTAAGCTCGCCGGTAATCTGGATGTTGTAATTGTGGTTTCTGCGGATCATGAAATTGGATCCATCCTCGTGCTGCATGACGATACGGTAATACTTGTCCACATTCTCGCCGGCATTACGTCCCTTGATGATGACGCTCACCTGTCTGTCCCCAGAATTCTCTGACTCGAAGATATAATCCTCATTCTTGGTGTTGATGTCCACGATGTCAGAGATCAGAGTCTGGTTGTTCGGCAACGTGATGAAGTCTTCGGTGCTCTCCCAATTGTCCACTATATGGAAATGGTGCTGAGGGTGGTGCGGGGCGACTGTTCCAAAGGCCGGAATGTTCACCGTACGGAATCCCGTCACGGTAAAGTAGCTTGTCTTCCAGTCATCAATGGATATTTTTGCCTGATTACGTATCAGTTTGACCCCTTTGTATGTCTTACCGGCAATTGTGTATTGCAGTTCAGACAACTGATCATGCATGCTCTTGTCATTGTCCACCATCTCGAAACGAGACCAGTACACAAGCATTCCGGAGCCGCCTTCCATGTTGGCAATCACCATGCTCTCGGTCTGGCCCGGGAAGTTGCTCTCATCATAAAGGCCCTCGCTGTGGTTTCCGAGGAAGTGGATGATGCGGGTGTGGCTCGGAATCTGAGCAGTATAAATTCCGCTGTCAGAAATGCCATCTGTACTCAAGTGTTGCTGGATGTGGGCCGTTTCTGTACTGATGAAAAGTCCGAACTCATTGAAGCAGAATAGCGTCATGTTGTTTACGTCCAGTCCATCCGGATCCACGGCACGTGTGGTCACCGAAGTAGGGTGTGCGATGTTCGCTGCAAACTCAATCTTCATATACCCCTCAGGTACGACCTCTGTATCGGGCTGCGGAAAATTCTCCTGCACGCACGACACTACCGCAAAGGTCATCAAGAAAGCAAATATGTTGAACAGTCTCTTCATCTGAATTATCTTTAAAAAGCATCTCGAACGCAGCGGATGGCGACGTCTGACACACTCCATTTGTCATTGGCCTCCCTTACATTGCTTGTATTCTTCGGGTTGAAAACCGGTCCGCTTGCACTCATGTAGTAACCTCCGTTAAGAAGAAAGTCTATCGCCTGAGCATCAACGCCATCACCCCCCTGGATATCCATAATGATCTTTAGCTCGGCCTCAGTAGGCAAGCGCCAGTTATCATACACCTGACCCTTTGTCCTGCCGTCATCATTCACATCTTCCACCTCTACATAGTTCTTGCAGTGGTCGGCAAATACAACAAGTTTCTCTTTGCTGTTCAATCTGCTCAGGTTACTATACGTAGAAAGCACGGCACCCAGACGCGAAGCAATCACAAAAGAAGGTGAAATAAGTTTTGCGTTGTCGTCATCGCCAGCCGTATACCCATACTCGTCAAGGGCAGGACGGCCAACGGTATAGTTACCAGAAGAAGCCATCATGCGGACATGGTAGTTTCTGACATTGTGCGTCTCACAACTACTTGTTTTTTGTGACCCGTACCGGTCATAATAGTAATAGTTTATGACATAACGTTTTCCATCGCGGTCTTTATTTCCACGTACCTTCGAACATGTCCAACCATAATTTGAACTGGGCGCTGCGCTTGAATAAGTGTAGGTTGCCGTCTTGTTGTCAGTATCCACTTTATCGATGGTATAGATGCTGACGATACGGTCACCCGTATTCTGATACGTTGTCGGGTTGTCGCCATTAACGGTACTGGAGGAGACATTGTCTCTGAATTTGTGTCCCTGATTTGCACGGTAATAATAGTCATCCCGATACGAATACCAAGGAAGTCCGTTGGTGATGAAGATCAAAGGATACTGCTCCACATTGACAATCTCACTCAATCCCTCCTCATTGGTTACCTTGAGCTGAAAGCAGCGGATCGTGTTGTTGGTTGGGGTATCGCTATGAACGGATATGTTGCCGGATACAGCGCCAGGTGCGGTGGATGCCTTTATACTGCGGACTTCTTTGCTATTGGAACTTAAAGTTTGCTTAACATTGTACTTGTCGTAATAATGTACACTACCCGAAACAACGGTAACGGTCACCGGCGAAGAAGAGGAGAAATAAAGCGAGGTATTGTCGTCAGCCACGTTATACATATAGATTTTCTCCTTGTTTACTTTCAGGTACTTGATCGTATTCTCTCCCGAAACCGGCAGGTTCACTACTTCCCACGGGGCTGTGAAATACTGAATCTCTTTCACCTCTTCCGGTGTGGTGATGTCCTCTGCACCAGGAGCATTCAGCTTGATCCGGAGGTCGTAGACGGTGTTGCGTTTGATCTTCAGATTCTTGGTCACAGAGAACTGATAGTAGTTGTTGACGTACTCTATCTCCTCCGCTTCATCAGACTCCTTGTATTTCAACGGGAGCATCATCACCACAGAAGTACCCCGCTCAAACACATAATCTTTCAGCCATTCGTGCGAATAACAATAAGCCGTAAGCTGCATACCATTGTGCTCCACGCCATTCTCATCCTGCACTTTCACCATATTGAAATACGGACTCTGGGAGATCGTTGTCGACTCCCAATAGGGTCTTGCACCACTTTCATTCAACGGATAACCTCCCTCGGCAGCAAGGGTAGTCCGGTTCGGCATGTTACGGATGAGGTAACCATCCGACTGCGCCATCAGTTCAGGAGTAAAAGTCACTTTGTCGCCTGGAATGATTGTAATCAGAATCTTTGCTGCAGCACGGCGGAGAGTCACTTTCAGCACGACATCCTCGGTTGAGTTCGGATCATTCACCACCACACGACCCGGCGCAGCGGGTTCCGACTCACCCATGTAAGCGACTCCATCCATCAGGAACATCTGAGGATAGTGCGGGTTCATGATGTTGTGGTCGACTCCGGAAAGATGAATCAGCTTGTCAGTCTGATCGAGTTCCAGGAAACTCTTGTATGATATGAGGTTCTCTCCACTATAATATGCCGACTCGTTGAGCGTACTGTTCGCAATCACAAAGAACTTATATTGCGCGTTCTCCGTAAAGTCATTCTTGGTCTTATGCAACGAAACGGATCCCTGCGGAGTGGCAGACACCGATATCCTCTCGTAGTGGAACGGTAAATGATTTTCCCCGTCCCACTCATATACCAGCACATCCAGATGACTCATGTACGACTCGCACGCATTGTCCTCGATTGTGCCTTTGACTGCAACATCAGGGGTCTGGAAATGCAGGACGATAGCTCCGTCATCCGCAGTCATGCCCAAGTCTTTGGACAAGTCAGTACATGACACCGTCCAAAGTGCCGTCATGAGTAATGATAATATCGATAGTATCCGGTTCTTCATGATTCGTCAATTTCGTTTGTTACCTGCTGCCCCACATGAGCGATGGTAATGATCTTCGGGTTGGTTCCGCTGCCGGGCCATCTGATTCGGTCATATTCGCCGTTGATATAAAGGTGAATATACTGGTCTGTCCACACCTGATAATATGAAATGGTGAAGTCAATGTTATTTTTATCTGCTCCATCACCGCTCAGCGGGAAGACGACGATGCGGAACCACTCGTTCTGCTGGCAGCACCCCAGATCACTCTGCTTCGTATTATCTCCTGAGTCGTATGCCAGTTCACCTGCCAAGTTGCTGCTTGTTATATTCTTATAGATTCGGATCTGATAATTCTCTTTCGTTCCGGTAATACCCGGCTTCCACTTCACGTCAGCCGGAGCCACAACCTGGAAGAAACACTCAAATGCGCCCTCTTCAAGCTTATTGGCATTATAATACATCTGGGGCTGCCGATTGATCGTATAATTCGTAATCTGTTCCGGCCGCAGTGTCAGGTACTCTCTTGGCACAACCGGGTTGTGATAGGTGGGATAGGCAAGTTCATGTTCCTCGTAGTCCATACCGTCGCCCCAGTCCTCAGCGTCCCAGTCGGCCACGGTGTACTGCAGCTCGAGGTTGTCTCCCGCGATGCTCAGGATTTCAAACTCGTAGATATGATTGCGGACGACGTTGTAATGGGAGTCCTCCACCAGTTTTCCGTCCTTATAATCGCAGAACGAGATCGCATCCTCAAAATACTTGTCAACGCCATTGATGGTGAACTCGAGGCTGATCTTGTTGCGTTCGCCTGCGTAATCAATGTTGTTGTACTCGGTCACATAGACGTATACGTTTCCGGTCTCTTCATCCTTGTAGAAAGGCAGATTGACGGCTGCATGCCGATAGCCCCTGAAGCAGTTTTCCTGGTCAAGACTTTTTGTTTCTGATACCTGTGACCAATAAGAAGGCAGTACGTATCCGGTCTGGTTATAGTACTTAAGGGTTGCAGAATTGATGGAAGTCGTGCCTTTTTTCTTCATTACATCCGAAAGCTTCACTTCAATCTTCGCAGCGGCACGAAGCAGCCAGATCTCTCCAAGATCAAGACGGCTGTTGTTCAGCAACGGACTTACATCCGCCTCTTTTACGCCCCACATCGGGATTGCAGCGTTCTCCGAATTAGGATTGAGCTGCTCATGTCTGTATGAGATATATTCTACGCCGCTCGAGTGGTCTCCGCAGTTGGCAAGAACCATGAATTTGTAGTAGGGTGTGTCACGGTGTTCGTTGTAATGAGCAACAAACTCTGCCGGAAGTTGTCCGACAAACTGGAATTGGGTATGCTCTTCGTTTATCGGCCAGTATCCCAGGTCTTGAAGAACTCCCACGCGGCTTCCGTTCTGAGTACATACTACGACTTTCAGGCCTTCTGGGATGATGCGGCAGTCAAACGGCTCTCCGGACTCGGAGTCATAAGAATCTGACCACGAAGCCTTGGTTCTCTGCTGGTCGAGAGCGACGGTGAACAGGACAGCATGCGGCTGGTCTGCAGGCATGACGCATTGGTCCGCATCGAAAATGCACGATGCAGCCAAGATGCCCGCCAGAAGTAGCGCAAGATATTTCACCGTTCCTCTCATTTATGGAATGTTCCTTTTTTCTATGCAGTTTTTATCTCGAGCGAAGTCGAGGGATCTAATTCAATTCTGTGTTGTTCAGCACCACTCTCCAGGAGTTGATGTAAATGACTGAACTTACCCATTCTCCTTCATCCAGGAAGAAGGTCATTGTGTATTCGTCCTGACGGTCCAGGTATTCCTGATCGCCCATGTCCTGTCTGTAGTAACCTTTGACAAGCAGGGCGTAATCCGCTACCGGGATACGGAATACGTCTTCTCCGGTCTCGCGGTTCTTGATATGCAGGACAGGCGAATCTCCTGCCCGCATGCGGCCGATTGTGAGTTCGGCCAATGCAACGCTTACGGATGTCACGGCCTTGACGTCCGTATCATCGACCTCGGCAGAACCTGTGCTCTGGTGCCAGGCCGAGTAAGTGATCATTTCATCGTCCAGCAGAGAGTTATCCCAGTCATAGAGGCCGTTGTCGTCGTTGATTTCGAAGATGAATTGGTCTGGGTCCACGTCGTGTCCTGACATCTCATGCAGGAGGATGCGGATCACGTTGGTGTTCTTCATAAGGGACAGGGTCTCGGTGTAGGTGCCTGGCTTCTGCGTCACCTCCAGAGACATTGAACCCTGGTAAAGCGGAAGCAGGTCTTCGCGGACGGTGGCCTTTCCGTTTTCGTCATATTGCCGGTGCATTCTCACCCGCAGTTCCTGGAGCTTCGTCTTGCCCACTTCCGTTTGCGCGAGCAGGTCGAAAGACTCCTCATGCAACAGTCCTCCCCAGGCCAGGAGTGTATAGCGGCCGGCCTGCAATTCAAGAGGAATCTCAAACGAACCGCTGGAGAGCGCTTGTTTGTCGGTGGTGGCGATTTCCTCAACCAGAACGTCGTTCTCGTCGAAGACATAGAGTGCAACCGAATTCACCTCGTTGGCAAAGGCGTCTGCAAACTTTATGTTGTAGTCGTATTTGAAACGTATGCGGTAGTACACACCGCAGTCCCCCTCACCTTCGAAGATGAGCCCATTTTCGCACGAAGAAGCCATCAGCGCTGCCGCCACCATTGACAGGGCCAGGACGATTCTTCTGATTGCATGCACTCTGTTCATTTGAATTGATAAAAATTATAAAAGGGACCGTGTTGCGACCGCCCGGCGGTCCCTTGGTGAATGTTTGGTTCGTTTGTTAATTCTGGATGTCAACACCCTGAGAAACGATGCGCCAAGACAGGATTCGTACCTCTGCAGATACGAATGAAGTCTCTTCTCCGGTCGGATCATCGGGGTATTCCGGAGGAGTTACAATGTTTGAAGTCCCAATGTATATCGGCGAGCCGTAACCTCCGATGGAGTTGATATTAATCGCATAGATATGATTACGTACTACTCCATACTCACCGATTTGTTCTACATTGTCCTTGGAATTTCCAAGGTGTTGAATATCAAAGAAATAATATGTCTGGCCGGTCTTGTATACAGTTGCAGGAGCAACATTTGATGCAAGATATGCATTAGTCGCTGAGACTCCATTTGGATCTGCAGAACTATCTTGGCTCATTGGAACCTTTGAGCCACCTTCGTTTTTATACCAGGTCTTTGTTTGACCTTCTGTTGATAATTGGAAGAACACCTCATAAGATTTAATCGTTGAAGGGGCTCCATTTGTGATCGTTCCATGTTCATCGTAGACAGGGCTTACGCATTGAAGATCCTCTGGTTCAAGACCAACATAATTGCCAGTTCCCACTCCGTCTTCATAATACAAAGTATATTTGAGGGTATTGGCTACAGCAACCCGAAGGTCTTCCTCACCAAGATACTCGGTCGTATACCAGCGGGCAAGTTCTACAGGGTCACCGTTCTCTTTCTGCAGTTGAGCCTTAAGGATAACCTTGGTACGATCAGAAACAGAACGATTCGTGTTCTCTCCACAGTAGGTGTATGTGTTATCTGCATATGTACCAGCAGTAACATTTGCTGCTGTTCCGAAGCCGAAACCATAGGTCTTTGTCTCTCCAGAAACATACTCATACTGGAAACTATTATCAGGGAACGATCCTGTCTGTGAAATAGCCCAATAGCTACGATACCACGGGCTGTCATTCCATGTGAATCCAATATTTGCATCTGTCCATGTCGGATCGATGTTCTTTACCAGATATGACTGCTGATAGTCGTTATACAGTTCCCAACCTAAAATCCTCGCATAAACAGGGGTATTGGAGCCACCGATAGTTACAGGTTTTTTCAGATCAAAAACGGTATTACCTTCAGTTGTGGTAACGGTAACCTTTGCGGCTGCTCTTTCCACGTAGATGGTGACAGGGTTGGCCTTCGCATTGGTCTCATCGGTAAAGATGTTTGCAGCAGTCAGAGGAGTTGCATTAACAACAGTGGTTCCCTCTTTCGCATAAACTGCATTGCTCATGATAAATTTGCCGTTCAAGTCTCCGATCTCTTCGCTGCGTACATCAACCAAGGTTGTTTGAAGCTCCGTTAATGAATAAGCTTTATCGGGGGTAGGTACCCAGTTGAGCACAGCAACAATTTTTGCGGGATATGTACCCTTATAGTTTTTCAGGAGCAGCACAACATTCTTGATATCAGATACGTTGTTCATATCTGCACCGGTTGTCGGATTGATAGTTGCCGGCAGATGATTGACACCATCATTAGCTGGAGCATTCGCTGCACCATCATGGACATTTACCGGGAATGCACTACCATCCTCGTTGAAGAAAAAGAAATAAGCAGTCTCCACCGCACGTTCAATCGCTTCTCCTTCTTGATAAGTTCCATCGTTCGCACGAGTGCTCGGATCTGTTGCTGAAAGGCTGATGGCGATGTAGGAACTTTCTACATCACCCGGATGGTGGAGCGTGTCATCAATCTTTTCTGTACATGCAGCAATACCGAGGGCTGCGAGAGCTATTAATAAATATTTTTTCATTGTATTTTGTATTAAATTATTCCACTGAATAATCGTTCTTTACGACTTTCCAAGAAAGGATGTGGACCTGTGCCGAGACATAGGAATGGGTGTCCGTCGGGTGTTCCGGCACATCGACATCCACCTCCGGATCGTACACCGGTGTACCAAGCCCTTTGATATCCGAGATGTTGACCTTGTAGACATGGTTGCGGATGACTCCGTATTCTGATGCCGAGCCTTTCGAACCCAGGTGCTTGATTTCCGTGAAGTAATAGGTCATGCCCTCCTTGTACACCAGAGCCGGCTGCACTTGGGCAAGACGGGCGTTGATGGCTTCGTCAGAAGCACTCACGTAGCCTTCCGCACTGCTGTAGGTGAACCATTCCTTCGCGGCACCCTCGTCCGAGAGCTGGAAGAAGACCTCAAAGGCTTCGATTTCGGCTCCTTCCGGGGCCTGAATACCTGGAACGGCCTTCAGATCAGCTTCACCGATCGCTTTGTATGCAGCACCGTCAGCATAGAAGAGTTCGCTGGCAAGCAGCGAAGCGATTTCTGTGCGCACGGCATCCTCGCCGATATAGTGATGACCATACCAGTTTGCCACTTCCACACCGTTTCCCATTGCATCCACCAGTTGTGCTTTGATGATGACCTTGGTACGAGGGTCCGATGTGACATTGCCTTCGGCATCCATCTCGGCCTGACGGGAGTTCTCTCCACAGTAAGCAGTGCCTCCGGGTTCGATTCCGCCGGCCCAGTCAAAACAGTTGTCTGCAGGGAAAGTTCCGGTGTAGGATCCCGCCCAATAAGAACGGAACCGGTTCGGATCGTTCCATAAGAAACCGATCTGACTTGCCATGCCCCAAGTTTCGGGATAGATGTGCTTGAGGAGGATGGACTGATGGTATTCGTTGTAGAGTTCCCATGCGAGGACCTTTGCATAGACCGGAGTCTCGCTTACGGTTTGATCAATATCATAGGTGGACGTCTGTTCGGATACGTTCCCCTGGGCCTCCACTTGCACTTTTGAAGAGATCCTCTCGACATAGATCTCTACAGGATGGGCCTTGGCCTCTTCCGCGGTCTTGCCGATGTGGTCGATTGTCAGGGCATTGGCTCGGACAATCTTGCCTTGCATGTCCGCATATACGGAGTTGCTCATCACGAAATGACCGGCAGTGTTGCGGATTCCTGCGAGTGTGTTGTAGAGGTTGTCCAGCGAATAGGAGGGCTGGAGATATTTTGCATCCCAATTCAGGACCGCCACGATGTGTGTTGGGTATTCTCCCTTGTAGTTGTCGAAAACAAGAATCTTATCCTTGACATCAGAGATGTTCGGACCTTCGTTCGGTTTGCCGGTTTCATCGGGTTGGTTGCCACTGCTTTTGACCTCGAACGAGAGGTAGTTTTTGCCTCCCACGGCGTTTACCGGGAAGGCGCTGCCGTCGTCCTTGAAGAGGAAGAAATGGACATTGTCAACATAGCGTTCGTCCGCTTCTCCGTATTCAAAGTCCGGGTCATCTTGGGCACGGGTACCCGCATCATCCGACTTGAGGGTCACAGAGATGTATGACCGTTCCAGTTCCCCTTTCTCTGCAGGGGAACCGGTATCAGTCAACTTTTCTGTGCATCCGGCAAGCGCCAATGCGGCAAGAATAGAGAACAAGAATCTTTTCATCTTGGATGTTTCGGGATGAGCGACCCTTATTTGAGCTCGTAGTCGTGTTCAACAAGTCTCCAAGAGAGGATGTTGATTTGAGCTGAAACGTAGGTTGCGATATCTTCGGGCTTTTCAAGGTTGATGAAATCAGAGGTTCCATCATAAATCGGAGTACCGTATCCGGTGATGTCTGTGATGTTCACCTTGTAAACGTGGTTACGTACTACGCCATATTCTGCAGTCTTGCCAGGAGCTCCCAGGTGCTTGATGTCAGTCCAGTAGTAAGTCATACCGTCGTTGTAGACAAGAGCCGGTTGTACGGTTGCAAGTTCTGCATTGAGGGTCGGAATGTCAACATTGGTATAACTTCCGTCGGCATTTTTCCGATACCATGTTTTATTGGTACCGTCAGTTGAAAGTTGGAAGTAAACCTCATATGCTTTAGCATCGGTTACCAGGCGGTCTACGCATTTGATGTCGTCTGTAGTAAGGCCTGTGTAGTTAGCATTATCAGGTGATGAGTAGTAAGTATTCTTAAGAGTATTGGCAACTACTCTAAGAAGGTCACCCTCTCCGATATAGTCCTTACCGTACCAGTTCACTACTTCGAAAGGATTTCCGTCAACGTCCACGAGTTGTGCCTTTACGACAACTTTTGTACGAACGTCGGCATCCTCAGTCCAATTACGGGTGTTTTCGCCGCAATAAACGGAACCGCCAATTGCAGTATTCTCGGTATCCCAAGCAAAGGTGTTGTTTTCGAATGCTTTGCCGAGAGATTGTGCCCAGTATGAACGGAACCAGTCCGCATCGTTCCAGTTGAAACCAAGATCGGACCATGTCGGGTCGATTCTCTTGATGAGCCATGATTCCTGGTAGTCGTTGTAGAGCTCGAAGCCTTTGATTTGAGCGTAAACAGGTTTGCCTTCAATTTCTTTCTCAACAGCGAATTTGCCACCGTTATCAGCTGTGAAGACCACCTTGGCAGCAACGCGTTCTACATAGATGGTGACAGGGTTTGCCAAAGCCTCATCTTTTGTCTTGCCGATGTTGGCGATTGTGAGATCTACAGCATCAACGGTCTTAGCTTCGGCATCAGCATAAACGGCATTGCTCATTACATAACCATCAGTGTCGTTACCCAGCTCAGAGATCTTGGCCCGAAGGTTTTCGAGGGTGTACGATGCTTGCGCAGTCGGATCCCAGTTAAGAACGGCTACGATCTGATTGGGATACTCACCCTTGTAGTTCTGAAGAACGAGGACTGCATCCTTTACGTCAGATACGTTATCCATATTCTGATCGTTACCAGTAAGCTGAACCTTAAGATAGTTGTTTGAACCTGTGTTTGTAGTAGTCGATGTACCATCATTAAATGCTACAGGAAATGCAGCGCCATCCTTAAAGAAGAAAACATAAGCAGACTTAACTGCACGCTCCTCGGTAGTACCCTCGGCATAAACACCGTCAGGATCTGTACCTGCCTTAGTCGCCATGTCATCAGCGGCCAGAGAAATCGCCACGTAGGACTGCTCAAGCTCACCATTGTTTGCAGGACCGTTGTTGTCCAGGCCCTTCTCTGTGCAGGCAACAAATCCTAATGCTGCGACTGCAAGAAATAGATACTTTTTCATGAAAGTTGAATGTAGTTAGTTAAGAGTTTATAATTGATTTATTTGTAGTTACTCATCTTGTAAATGTTTCGGTTGACCAATAGTTCTTTCAATACGGTTGCAGCTTGGGTAATTCCAAGTTTGTTTGCCTCCAGAAAATAGGGTTTGGAAGCTTCGATATCTTCCATATAGACTTCCAGGGCACCGCGCGCATAGGTGGCTTCCGGGATATTGCCGGCCTTTTCGATGTATTTCAGTGCGCTTCGGTAGTCCTTTCGGAGGATGGCCGAGTTGGCCGCGTTGAGGTTCGCAACCGGATCGTCAGGATACATTCTGACAGCGGTTTCGAAAAGGTCGTTGAAGGACTCGCTGCCCGGTTCATAAGATTGTGCGAGGATGTAGAACTCTTCCAGCGAGAGGTCCTGAGGGGCTGTGCGGAAGACCGGTTCGATTTCCTCAGCGGTGCTGTAGCTCTTGATCTCATACTCGATGGTGTAATCTGAGTGGCGCAATGCCGGATAGCAGTTTTCCAGCAGAAAGCGGTAGTCGTCTTTCCATTTGCTCTTGATGATCCACTCCTTGGTGTCCGGATCCCTGTCCAAGTGGATTGCTTCAAGAATCTCCTTCTTATGAGGCAGGGAAGATGCCTGCACGAACCTTTCAAGTCCGGCCCAATCTTCCGGTTCAAAATCAGTTTTGATGAAACCTTCCCCAAAATGGTATTGGTTTTCAACATATTCCTTCAAGGCCTCGGTTCTTCCTTGGGCCAATCGGGTGTTGTTGCTGTAGGGACTTTCCGGGGATGCAAACCCCTTGATGAAGATTGACTTGATGGTGATGTCGCTGTCTTTTTTCACGGAATCAATCGTTCCTGTGATCTTAGCGAGTTCCGTGGTATTGTTTCGGTAGTCCGGGTAGATGACAGTCTGGCTGACCGGGAAGTCCACGAATGCAGAGCCATTGATTTCCCGGGTCTTGACTACCTCGTGTTTCGGTCGGAGGTAGATCAATTCCGGAAAATAGGGTTCAAGAGGGAATCGGTCGACCAGTTCTGTCCGGCTGATCATGGCCGATTCACCGCAGCAGCCATAGTCGGTTCGGAACAAATCCACTTTGCAGCCGTTCATCCAGTCCATGAACGCGACTGACGCATCGTAATGAATGATTTGGGAGGTTTCCGAAGGGGTGAGATTGATGTCCTTTGCCCCAGTGGGTTTGTTTTCTTCGTTTCGGAGATAGAAAATCCGGCGGTTTCTGCCATAGACACCGATGCTTTTCAGCCTCAACGTGTCTGCATCGTTGATGATGGCCGGAGTCAGGACAACGACTTGTGTGCTCCGGATATCAAGTTTTGAGAGATCAATATCGATCTCGAGATTCAAATAACCGTCACTTTGCAGTTCCAGTGTATAGTCGTATATCTTTACATCATTCGTGCCTTGTGCATAGCAACTACCTATAGATAGATAGATAGATAGATAGATAGATAGATAGATAGATGTCTAACTAAAGGTCTGGAGATCAATTTTTTCATGGATTCTTGGTTTAGAAGACAAACACTAGATTGATGGCGGCCTTTGTCGGACCTACGTAGTGGTGACTATCTTTCGCCACCCGACGTCCGCAACCGTCGCATTCATAAATATCGTAGTCCAGATACAGGTAACCGAAACCCGCCTCCAGTTCAAGATTCAGGTGCTTGGATAACATGAATGCGAAGCCATAAGCGACTCCGCAACCGTATGCATAGCCTTGATAACGAAGATCCGTCAACTTTGAAAAGTCGGTTCCCAGAAATGAAAGGCTGTTGTTTATGTTTCCGAAATTGAAAGCCCCCCCAATCAGGTGAGCACCGATGAAATGGCGTGAGAATCGGTCGCAAAACCAGTAACGGGCCTCCGGCTGAACCATACAATGTTTCCACTTGGTATGGTCATTTTTGCTCCATGCATTCAGGTTCCCGGACAGGTCAAGCGTCCACTTCGGTGCCAATCCAATCTCGACTCCGAGATTGACTGTCGATGTGGCGTCGTAAACGAGGTTCGTTTTTACGGCAACGTGCTGCGCGTTGGCCGGTAAAAACAGGCCGGCAAGCAGTCCGATAACAACGCAAAAACATATTTTTTTGAGGTCCATCATGAGTGGGATAAATTATCCAACAAAGGTATGGATTATTTGTTCCCATTGTATCCTTTTTATGGTAAAATTCAGCAGGCACCCTGGCTTGGTCTGCAGATCCCATCGAAAATCGTAATTTTTTGATTGGATCTAATTCGACTTCCGGTAAGCGGCTTTCCATCGTACAAACGCAATCAGGGAGACGATAACGGCCAGACCGGAGAGGAGGTAGGAAGGTGTGGCAGGAATGCTGAAACCTTCGGGTGCCATCAGGATGTAGCAGAGGGTGACAGCAGTCATGAACAGGGCAGGAATGAGTGTGATGAAGAAGTTCTTGCCTTTCATCACCAGGTGTACGGTGATGGCCCAGAGGGTGAAGACCGCCAGGGTCTGGTTGCACCAGGCAAAGTATCGCCAGATGATCTTGAATCCATCGGCATTGACCAGGCTGAAGACCAGAATCCCCATGGTCAGGAGAAAGAGGGGAATGCAGATGAGCAGGCGTTTGCGTATGCTTTTTTGTTCGATTTTAAGCATATCGGCGGTGATCAGGCGGGCCGAACGCAGGGCGGTATCGCCGCTGGTGATGGGTGCCGCTACAATTCCCAAGATGGCGACAATGCCGCCGAGGGTGCCCAACCATTCGTAGGAGATGCGGGTGGCCACCATGGCACCACTGTACGGTGCACCGGTGGCAGTATCCACGGTACCGTATTCTCCATAGAACCAGGTGGCAGCAGCGGCCCATATCAGTGCGACAATTCCTTCGGTGACCATGGCTCCATAGAATACCGGTCGGGCATGTTTCTCATTCTTCATGCACCGGGCCATCATGGGAGACTGGGTGGCATGGAAGCCGCTGATCGCTCCGCAGGCAATGCTGATGAACATCATCGGGAAGATGGGATTGCTGTCGTATTTTGTGCCGAAACCGTTCCATATTTCCGGCAAGGTGGGCCATTTTACAAAGAGGACTACCAAAATGCCAAAGGCCATGAAGAGCAGGGCTCCCGCAAAGAGCGGGTAGATCTTGCCGATGATTTTGTCAATCGGCAGGAGGGTGGCCAGCAGGTAGTACAGGAAGATGACTCCCATCCAGAAAAAGGCATTGAGGTAACTGGGTGTCATGGCGGCCAGCAGTTCTGCCGGCCCGGAAACAAAAACAGCTCCCACCAGTACCATCAGTACCAGGATGAAGACAATCATGATCTTCCGGGTCTTTTCCCCGAGGTACATTCCAATGATCTCCGGCAGGTTGGCCCCGCGGTTGCGCAGGGAAATGGCTCCCGAAAAGAAGTCGTGGACCGCCCCTGCGAAAATGGTTCCGAAGACGATCCACAGGTAGGAGGCAGTTCCAAACTGGGCACCCATGATGGCCCCGAAAATCGGACCCAGTCCAGCGATGTTGAGGAACTGGATCATGAACAGTTTCCACGTGGGCATGGGGATGTAATCAACTCCGTCGGCCATTTCGACCGCTGGTGTTTTTCGATTGGGGTCGGGACCAAACAACTTGGTTACGTATTTGCCGTAAACGAAGTAGCCGACAATGAGCAGGAGCAGGGCGAGCAGGAAGGTGATCATCGGTGTTTATCTTAGCAGTTTTCTTTCATTTGTTTTCTCCACATCGCAAATCCGAAGAAAGCGAGGATGAGGTAGCCGAAGCTGACCATCGGCATGAAAACGAGGCCGGCTTTGATGTACAAGGTAATGTTGGTGATGTTGACCACGAGCCAGGCAGCCCAGCAGTCGATTTTCTTTTGGGCGGAGAGGTATTGGGCCAGCAGGATGAAGGCGGTGACGAAGGCATCCAGGTAGGGCGTACGGGCCATGGGGAAGGTGTCGGGCCACCAGATGTTCAGTTGGCTGAGCAACGAGCCCCATCCTAAGGTGAAGAGGGCTATAATTGCCAGTAATCCGATGCGTTCCCGGTTGGTCAGTACCGTGATCTTCAATTGCTCCTTCCGGTCCTTCTCGTGTTGGGCAGGATGTGTCCAGCGGTAATGGCCGAAAAAGTTGATGACAAACGAGATGGGTTGCACCAGCATGCTGGAGTACAGGTGTTTTTGCAGGAACATGAAGAACAGGAGGATGTTGTATACATATCCTACCCAAAAGTTCAGAACCTTGCCTCGGGTAGCCAGGAATACGCAACTCAAGCCGGCGACAACGGCAAGCAGTTCGAGAAGGCTGACCCCTTGGCCTCCCAGGGTGAATAGAATGTTGTCAATTTGGAACATCGTATTTTCAATCGTTTTGGATGACAGTTATTTATGAAATTTTACGTTCAATCTCTTTCAAATTTTCCATTTTCTTCTTCTCCAGGAAGTCGTAGACGCCGCCCAGGTGCTCAATGACCCGTTTGTTGGAGAATTCGTACACCTTGCTGACCAGGCCGTCCAGGAAGTCCCGGTCATGTGATACGACGATGAGGGTGCCGTCAAAGTTGATCAGGGCTTCTTTGAGAATATCTTTTGTCTTGAGATCCAGGTGATTGGTTGGCTCGTCGAGGATGAGCAGGTTGACCGGCTCCAGCAGGAGTTTGATCATGGCCAGCCGGGTTCTTTCTCCACCGGACAAGACTTTGACCAGTTTGTCCGAATCGTCGCGTCCGAACATAAAGGCGCCCAGAATATCCCTCAGTTTGGTGCGGATGTCTCCGACGGCCACATCGTCAACCGTTTTGAAAACGGTCTTTTCTTCGTCCAGCAGAGAGGCTTCGTTTTGTGCGAAATAACCGATTTTCAGGTTGTGTCCCAGGGTGAGTTTCCCTTCGAAATCAATCTCGTTCATGATCGCCTTGACGAGGGTGGATTTGCCTTCCCCGTTTTTTCCGACAAAGGCGACCTTGTCTCCACGTTCAATGGTGATGGAGGCATTGCTGAAGACCAAGTGGTCTCCATAGGATTTGGTCAGCCCGTCGGTGATGACCGGATAGGAGCCGGAACGGGGTGCCGGTGGGAATCGCAGGTTGAGCGCGCTGCGGTCTTCCGGGTCCACCTCCAGGATCTCCAGTTTCTCCAGCATCCGGACGCGGGACTGCACCTGGTTGGTCTTCGAATAGGTGCCTTTGAACCGTTCGATGAACTCTTTGGTTTCTGCAATCATTTTCTGCTGGTTGTCGTAGGCGGCTTGCTGTTGTTGCCTGCGTTCAGCTCTCAATTCCAGGTATTTGGAGTAGTTGACTTTGTAATCGTAGATCTTGCCCATGGTGATCTCGATGGTCCGGGTGGTGATGTGGTCCACGAAAGCTTTGTCGTGGGAAATGACCATCACGGAGTTGGCCGAGTTGATGATGAAACTTTCCAGCCATTCGATGGATTCGATGTCCAGGTGGTTGGTCGGCTCGTCGAGCAGCAGCAGAGTCGGCTTTTGCAGCAGGATTTTGGCCAGTTCGATGCGCATGCGCCAACCGCCCGAGAACTCCGAGGTCTGGCGTTGGAGATCGTCCCGGACAAAGCCCAGGCCCATCAGGGTCCGTTCCACATCTTCCTGGTAGTTGGTCAGGTCGATGCGGTAGAATTTCTCGGACAAGGCGGTGACCTTTTCAATCAGGCCCATGTATTCGTCGCTGTCGTAGTCGGTGCGGACGGTGAGTTCCTCGTTAATTTTGTTGATCTCACGTTCAATTTCAAACAGGTGTTCAAAGGCGAGGCAGGCTTCTTCAAAGACGGTGCGTCCATTTTCTACCATCAGGTGTTGGGGCAGGTAGCCGATTTTTCCTCCATCGGTGACGGTGACTTTGCCACGGTTGGGTGTTTTGACACCGGCTAAAATTTTGAGTAGGGTTGATTTTCCAGCACCGTTTTTCCCCATGAGGGCAATCCGGTCCTTGTCGTTGATGACAAAAGAAATGTCTTTGAAAAGTGTTGTGCCGCTGAATTCTACGGTCAATCCGTCAACTGAAACCATGATCTTGCATTCAAAACGGCAAATTTACTGAATTTTTTGTTAGGAGCGGGCGGATTCTTCGGGTTCGTCATCGATGGCCTCCAGGTAGAACGAGAAGGGTCGGAATCCATCGTTGCAACTGATGAGCGCACTCATCGGATTTTTCATCCACCCGTCGTAGAAGTTGCCTCGCCCTTGGGACAGCGCGAAGACAAATTCTTGCATGGAAGACCAGGCGGAAGGACAAAGCCCATCGGGACAAAGTCCATCGACGCTGACCCATTGTTCCCCTTCCTTGACCTCGCAGGCATGTTCCAGGGGATTTTCGTATTTTTCCATCAAGTCCGGGTAAACGGTTTGACGGATGGCGGTGATGCGTACTTTCATAAAACAAAATTATGCAAATATTTTGTGTCTGCTGAGATATTCGTGAATTTATTGTAAAAATGTAAATTTTGTTATAAATTCGCAAGTTTTATGTAAGAAAATTCTTGTGTTTATGCGAATGATGCTAAAAAATAAATGGGTGAAGGGGGGATTGGCTGTATTGCTGCTCCTGCTGGTTGTTGTCTTGATTCTGAGTCGGAAACGCCCGGTCGAGCCCGTCTATCCGGTGGTGGCAACCCAGCCGGTGGGCGTAGAGGAGGTGCGGATTTATGGGGATTACGTGGGACGGATCCGCGCCCAGCAGTTTGTGGAAATCCATGCCCGCGTCGAAGGCTATCTGGAGAAGATGCTGTTTGACGAAGGGACGTACATTGAGAAAGGACAGACTTTGTTTCAGATCGATCCGGCTTTGTACAAGGCCCGGGCCAAACGGGCAGAAGCCCAGTTGAACAAGGCCAAAGCCCAGGCATTGAAGGCCGAACGGGACTTGAATCGGATTCGGCCATTGTTTGAATTGAACGCGGCCAGCCAGCTGGACCTGGACAATGCCATTGCCAATTTTGAAGGAGCAACGGCCGATGTGGCGGTGTGTGAAGCGGACATGGCGCAGGCCCAGATGATCCTGGGATACACCACGGTCAAGTCTCCCATTTCCGGTTATATTTCGGAGCGGAATGCCGATATCGGGACGCTGGTTGGACCGGGTTCGCAGTCGTTGCTTGCGACCATTGTCAAGAGTGATACCGTTCAGATTGATTTTAGCATGACCTCGTTGGAATACCTGAAGTCCAAAGCCCGCAATGTGAATCTAGGTCACAAGGATACCACACGGACCTGGAATCCTTACGTTACTGTGACCATGGCGGATGGCTCGGAGTATCCGTACCAGGGCTTGGTGGATTTTGCGGATCCCCAGATCGATCCCAAAACGGGAACGTTCTCCGTCCGGGCCGAGATGCCCAATCCCGAACACGTGTTGTTGCCGGGGCAGTTTACCCGTGTCCGTCTGTTGATGGATGTCCGTGAGGATGCCTTGGTGGTTCCGACCAAGGCGGTGGTCATCGAGAGCGGGGGAGCTTTTATCTATGTGGTCCGCCCGGATGCTGTCGTGGAAAAACGTTTTGTGGAGTTGGGTCCCGAGTTGAACAACACCACGGTAGTCGAACGGGGGATTGTGCGAGGTGAGCAAATCGTTGTGGAAGGTTACCACAAACTTTCCCACGGGATGAAGGTAGAGGCTGTGCCGGCCATGTAAGGGAGGATGTGTATGAAGAGAAATTTCTTTATCGACCACCCGGTCTTTTCCATGGTGATTTCCATCCTCATCACCATTGTCGGGCTCATCGGACTTTTCCTGTTGCCCATCGACCAGTATCCCCAAATTGTACCTCCGGTCATAAAAGTGTCGGCATCGTATCCGGGAGCCGATGCACAGACCACGACCCAGGCGGTCGCAACTCCGATTGAGCAGGTGTTGAACGGAACCCCGGGCATGGTGTACATGGAGTCGTCCTGCTCCAATTCGGGCAGTTTCTCGGTAACCATGACCTTCGACATCGGGACCAATCCGGACATCGCAGCCGTGGAGGTACAGAACCGCATCAAACAGGCCGAACCCCGGCTTCCCGCAGAGGTCGTCCAAAACGGGATCGGCGTAGAAAAACAGTCGTCCAGCAAATTGTTGACCATAACTTTGTTGTCCAACGATCCGAAATACGATGAGGTTTATTTGTCCAACTATGCCACCTTGAACGTCATCGACATGTTGCGGCGTGTTCCCGGTGTCGGCAGTATCTCCAATGTGGGTAGCCGATACTATGCCATGCGTATTTGGGTGATGCCGGATAAACTGACAGATATGGGATTGACTGTCAAAGATTTGCAGAATGCGATCAAGGATCAGAATCGGGAGTCGGCAGCCGGCGTTCTGGGTCAGGCTCCGATAGACGGGATTGATGTGACCATTCCGATTGCGGCCCAAGGCCGCTTGTCCAGTGTGGAGGAGTTCGAACAAATCGTCGTACGGGCCAATCCGGACGGTTCCATCATCCGGTTGCGGGATGTTGCCAGAATCTCTCTGGAGGCGCAGTCCTATTCAACGGAAAGCGGTATCGATGGCGGGAACGCTGCGGTGATGAATGTCAATATGTTGCCGGGTTCCAATGCCATTGAAGTGGCCGATCATGTCAAAGCCGCCATGGAGGAAATTGGCCGCAACCTTCCAGAAGGCATCCACTATTCCATTCCTTTTGACATGACCACCTACATTTCGCAATCCATTCATGAGGTGTACAAGACCCTTTTTGAGGCCTTGCTGCTGGTCATTCTGGTGGTGTTCTTCTCCTTGCAGAATTGGCGTTCTACCCTCATTCCCGTGGTCGCCGTGCCGATTTCCTTGATCGGTACCTTTGGGGTCATGCTGATTTTCGGTTTCTCTCTTAATTTGATGACCCTTTTGGGATTGATCCTTGCGATTGGGATTGTGGTCGATGATGCAATTGTGGTGGTGGAGAGTGTGGATAAGATCATGCACGAAGAGCATCTGTCTCCTTATGAGGCAACGCAGAAGGCCATGTCCAACATGACGGGCGCTCTGATCGCCACCTCCCTGGTTCTGTGTGCGGTGTTTGTGCCGGTGAGCTTTTTGGGTGGAATCACAGGATCGTTGTACCGTCAGTTCACCATCACGATTGCGGTGTCGGTCATCATCTCTACCGTAGTCGCGCTCACATTGACCCCGGTGATGTGCTCGTTGATTTTGAAGCCGGAGTCGGAAGGAGAATCGAAAAATCCTGTCTTCCGATGGATCAACCGCTGGCTGGAAAAGGGCAACCAGTTCTATTGTGAAAAAATTACGGCGGCGTTGCATCATTCTAAACGTATTTTTGCTGCCTTTGGGGTCATTCTGGTGGGGATTTACCTGATCCATACGTTGACGCCCGGCAGTTTTATGCCCAAGGAAGACCAAGGCTACTTTACGGTGGAATTCGAATTGCCGGAAGGGGCCACCTTGGAACGCACCCGTGCCGTGACGCAGCGTGCGATAGCCTACCTGATGCAGGATCCGGATGTGGAACACGTGCTGGATGTGGTGGGTTCCAGTCCGCGCGTCGGCACCAACCAGGCCCGTAGCCAACTGACGGTCATCCTCAAACCGTGGGATGAACGGGAGTCTGAAGACATGCAGGCGGTCATGGATCGCGCTCGGAACGAGTTTCACCGTTATCCCGAAGCCAAAGTGTTCATTTCTACCCCGCCCGTGATTCCGGGCTTGGGTTCTTCCGGCGGCTTTGAGATGGTGCTGGAGGCCCGTGGAGATGCGACCTACTGGGATTTGCAGAGGGCCGTGGATAGCCTGATGTTTTATGCGGCAAGTTCCCCGGAGTTGTCTGGTTTGTCGGCCTCGATCCAGGCGGACATTCCCCGGTTGTTCTTTGATGTGGACCGCGACAAGGCCCGGTTGCACGGGGTGCAGATGGCGGAAATTTTCTCCACGCTCAAGGCCTTTACCGGCTCGTTGTACGTGAACGACTTCAATCTCTACAACCGTGTTTATCGTGTTTATATTCAGGCAGAAGCGCCTTATCGGGCCTACAAGGAAAACTTGAACCTCTTTTCGGTCAAAGGCAGCGACGGTGCGATGATTCCCATTACGGCACTGGGCAATACGGAGTACACAACCGGAGCGGGAACCATCAAGCGTTTCAACATGTTCCAAGCGGCCACCATCACCGGTGAACCCGGTTCCGGATATAGCTCCGGCGAAGCGATGGCTACGTTGGAGCGGCTCGTGCAGCAGCACCTGCCGGAGAACATCGCCGTTGAATGGAGTGGTCTGTCGTTTCAGGAGAAGAAAGAAGGGGGCAAGACCGGGATGATTCTGGCACTGGCATTCCTCTTTGTCTTCCTGTTCCTGGCTGCGCAGTATGAGAGCTGGTCCATCCCGATTGCGGTCCTATTGTCCTTGCCCGTGTCCATGTTGGGTGCCTACCTGGGCATCTTTGTGTGTGGCCTGGAAAACAACATCTATTTCCAGATCGGGTTGGTGATGCTCATCGGGTTGGTGGCCAAGAATGCCATTCTGATTGTGGAATTCGCCAAAGTGGAGATGGACAAAGGGGTTGATGCAGTGACGGCAGCCCTTACCGCGGCCAAATTGCGGTTCCGGCCCATTGTGATGACCTCGCTGGCTTTCATTCTGGGGCTGGTCCCCCTGGTGTTGTCTTCCGGTCCGGGTTCTGCCAGCCGCCAGGGGATTGGTACCGGGGTCTTCTTTGGCATGTGTGTGGCCATTACCCTGGGCATCGTGTATGTGCCGTTCTTCTTTGTGTGGATCGATCGGATTAAAAGAAAATTCAGAAAGTCATGAGAGTAGTTGGTTTTGTTTCAATCGTCTTTGTTTTTGGGTATTTGTTCGGTTCGTGTGGTACTGCGGTCCGTTCGTGTCAGGATCCTCAGTTGAATCTGCCATCCGCCATCGTTGAGGGACGTTTGGACAGTTTGACCCTGGCCGATCTCCAGTGGTGGGAATTCTATGGGGACGAGGTCCTCTGTCAGTTCATTTCCCATGCCTTGGAACACAACAAGGACATTCTGGCGACAGCGGCTCGGGTGCACCAGTTGCAGCGGGCCTATCGCGTGAGTCAGACGGCGCAGTATCCGGAGCTGGGGCTGTCGGCCATGGCGGATTACGAAGTCGAAAACTACAGCGACGCAGGACATACAGAAACCCCGCAGGTGGATCTGAAGGTGGGCCTGAGTTGGGAAATTGATCTCTGGGGGAACATCCGTTGGTCCACCCGGAAAGCCTCAGCCGAGTACCTGGCCAGTGTGGAGGCGGCCCGAGCGATGCGCATGACCGTCATTGCAGAGGTTGCGACCACCTACTACCGGCTCCTGGCGCTGGAAAACGAGTTGCAGATTGTCAACCGTACCCTGCAGACGCGGTACGAAGGCATGCAGCAGGCCAAACTCCGTTACGAAGGCGGCTTGACTCCCGAGACGGTCTATCAGCAGGCCAAGGTAGAATATGCCACGACGGCTTCCCTGATTCCGACCCTGGAGACTCAGATTGAAACCATGAAAACAGCCTTGCTTGTTCTGATGGGGGAATACCCGAATTTCCAGATCGAATACGAGCGCATGAAGGTGTTGGACCGGAAGATCCTGACCGATCTGCCTCTGGGACTGCCGTCGGATTTGTTGACCCGCCGTCCGGATTTGCGGGAGGCGGAACAGCAGTTGAAGGCGGCGACTGCTGCGGTGGGCATCGCCTACACCGACCGTTTCCCGAAGTTGGAACTGGGTTTTACCGGTGGTTGGGAGAATGGGAACTTTGCCGATCTGTTTGCGGCTCCGTACAGCCTGGCAGTCGGGGAGGTGGTCGCGCCGTTGTTTGAGTTCGGGCGTCGGAAGGCCCGGTACGAAGCGGCCTTGCACGCTTACGATGTTGCCCGTCTGCAATACGAAGAGAAAGTGCTGGTAGCCTTCAAGGAAACCAACGATGCGCTTGTCCGTTATCAGAATGCGCGCCGTGCCAGTGACTTGAAGAATGCCCTGCGGGAAGCGGCCCTCAAATACGTAGAACTGGCAACGGTCCAATACAAATACGGGGACATCAAGTACATCAACGTGCTTGATGCCCAGCGACGTTATTTTGATGCGCAAATCGCCCAATCCAATGCGGTTCGTGACGAGTACCTGGCGTTGGTCCAACTCTACAAGTCTCTTGGTGGTGGATTTTAGTTGAGGGCGAGTGCGTGCAGCCGGAAGGAGATGTAGCCTTTGTGGTCCAGGTAAGCCAGGGCGTCCTTAAGGAGTTGCTGTTTCCGACCTTCCTCCAAGTCTGAATGGAACAGCAGGTCCACCAGGACTTCTATACTTTCATCGGACAGACGGGCTTGCTCCACCAAGTAACAGATTGGGTTGTCTTGTTGAAGGACTTCCTCCAGGTTGATCGGGAGGTCTTCCACGGTCAGTTCTGCCTGAATAGCAGCCTGCGGGATCTCCTCCACCGCGCCCCCGTACAGGCCCAACTTCTGCGCTATCGCCTGCAATAGCTTGCCAATTTTATCAATTTCTCGGATTAAGTAGTCTTCCATGGGTTCTTGGATTATTAAGCAAGTTACGCAGATTTTCTAACAAAGACTTGCGAAAAACACTTTCACAATATGTCTGTCCCACGAAAAATCCGTAAGACTCTACAAATGTAAGAAAAATAATTCAGCCGGTCAACACTCACTGGGGTATTGCGCAGGGAGTATATAAAAACTAATTTTGTCAGTTAGTAATATTTGAATAAACGTATTAGTATGAAAAAATTATTTCTTTTGGTGTGCGCGGTGTGTGCATCTTTTTGGGTGAATAATACGGTTGCAGTGGCACAGGACAAGCCGTCGAGAGAGTTGTCGGTGGGCCAAGCAATGCCGGAGTTTGTGTTGGAGTCCGCCGAGTTGGGACGGTTGTCTTCGGCGGATCTGAAGGGCAAAGTGGTGCTGATGACTTTCTTTGCGACGTGGTGTTCGCCGTGTCAGCAGGAACTGGGCGATGTACATTCTCAGTTGTGGCCGGCACTGCAGTCTGAGAAGGATTTTGTGTTGCTGGTCGTAGGACGTGAACATACGGAGGAAGCGTTGGCGTCGTACAAGGAGTTCAAAGGTTTTACGTTCCCGATTTATCCGGATCCGAAACGCGAGGTGTATGCGAAGTTTGCGGATGTGACTATTCCTCGGACTTACTTGTTTGGTAAGGATGGTAAGCTCATTCATGCTTCCAAGGGTTATGAGGAAGGTGATGTGCAAAAGGTTATGGAAATGATCCGTAAGGCCTTGAAGAAGTAGTGGGATTTCAAGCTGCATGATGAATATCTTTGTAGTGATTTTCAATTTCCGGCATCTAATGGGGAAAACAATTAGAACAAGTGTATGAAAACCCAAGAGCAAACCTTTGAAGAATGGGTCCGCGAACACAAAGGAACCATTTACACGGTCTGTTACATGTTCTCGAAAGATGCAGATGAGGTAGCAGACCTGTTTCAGGAGATTCTTGCCAACATTTGGCAGGGGATGGGCGGATTCCGAGGTGAAAGTTCGGTTCGGACCTGGATCTGGCGGATCAGTTTCAATACCTGTGTGTCCTTTGAGCGCAAGAAGTCCCGCCGTCTGAAGCCGATACCGTTGACGATGGACATCAATTTGTTTGATGATTCTCTGGAGGATTTGAAACAGATTCAGCTGCTCCAGCGTCGAATCCGGAACCTGGGTCCGTTTGACCGGGCCATTGTCCTGCTGTGGTTGGAGAATCTGACCTATGCCGAAATTGGGGAAATTGTCGGTATTTCGGAGAAGAATGTGTCTGTACGTCTGGTCCGAATCAAGGAGAAATTGAAGAATATGAACAACATTGAATAGGAGGAAGTTACTATGATGTATGAAAACGATATGCCGGCATTGGAAGAAATGCGTCAACAAATGGATCTGCTCAAGAAGAAACTGGACAAACAGGAAATTGTCAACAAAAAGATGTTGCAGCAGGCCATGCGCAAAGAATTGAATCACTTGAACCGGATGGGCAGTACACTGACCCTTGTCGGCATCCTGGTGGCCATCACGGTACCGATGTTCTTTTATTATGGATTAGGGGCATCCGTGTGGTTTTGTGGGGCAACCTTTCTGATGCTGGTCTTTTGTGCTTACAAGACTTGTCAGTACCATACCGAGTTGCGGAGGATTGACCTTGCAACCGTGCCTCTGGTGCAGGTGGGCAAACAGGTGGCAACCTTCCGGAACCAATACAAAAACTGGGAACGCATCGCCATTCCGATGATCCTGGTATGGCTGCTGTGGTGTGCGTACGAGGTGTACAAGGTGATGGGTGAATTGGCCATGTACATGTGGATGGGTATGGCCGTAGGGGCCCTCATCGGTGGTTTGGTTGGGACCCGTATCAACAAAAAAGTCATCCGCTCCGCAGACAGTCTGCTGGAACAAATCCGTGAATACGAAGTGAAATAATCTGTGTTTGACGAAGGTTGTCAAAAATTGGTTCTATCTTTGTTTCATGAAACGATTTTTGACTTTCTTCGCTTTGACGGTCCTTTCCTTGACGGAACTTTCCGCCCAATCCGCTGAACATGCGAAATTTATGGACATTGATATGGGCGTTTCCATCGCTTCCTTCGAAAAGCAGCTGTTGCAGAAGGGTTTTGAGAAACATTACCTCTATGGTTTGTACGAAGGAATGGGTGAGTACGGCCAGTCTCAAATTCCCACCGATGTTAAAATGTTCCAGGGAAGATTCGCTGGAAAGGACGTAGAAGTGATTGTCTTCCATACGCGTTCCGGTCTGGTTCATCAGGTCCGGGTCATTTATGACAGTTCGGAAGAATGGTTTGAGATACATTCGGCCTATCAGGAGATGAAACAGCTCTTTACAAAAAAATACGGTAAGCCTTATACTTGTATAGAGGAGTTCAAAGGGAAATCGGAAGGTATAGAGCTGTCTCGGTTGCGGGATGGTGAGGGCCAATACTTTTCGGCCTTTGATATCCCGAACGGCTATGCCGGTGTCTATATCGCGGTGCTGAACCCTGATGGCAGCGGAACCTTGGTCCTTGAATATTTTGACAGGGCTGCGGAGCAAGAGCTCGAAGACGAAAAAATCAGTGATATTTAATCTCCTTAACCCTTACCAGCTATGAGTCAATATCGTGTCGAAGACCTTTATGGTGCCACCGGCTTGCGAACTTGATACTTTGTGCAACTGTTTTCAGTATCAAGTTCGATTCCCACAGCCATTTTGATACTCGCTGTAACTAAAAGACATTTCAGGAAATGTCAAAATCGTGATACATATACTTATACACTCCAAGTAAGCATACATCCATTCTATCTAAAACTTTTTGTAGAAAGCATGATTATTCACGACTTTCGTACTAAGTTGTTCTTGGGAACTCTAAATTTACAGACTTATTTATATTCTGCCCTCAAGGACACACTTTCTGTAAAAGAAAAGGCAATTATGCGCTATATAATCAAATTAAAGGAAGATATAGAGAAAAATACGGATACGATGAAACATCATATATGCGTAAATGAAAATGATCAATGTGTCTATCTAATAGGTTTTCTATAATCTTAATTCTCATTAACAATTTTGTATTGACAGTTATAACTAGCATATATAGGTACATCAACGGGAGTACCTAAATAATCGAGGTATATTACACCTTCTGGTATGTATAAATGTTCTAATTCTTCGAATTCAGATTTATGCAAGTCTTTTTCTATAAAGGCAAATATAGAATTCTCGTATTGCTCTTTTGTATTGATCCGCACATTCGGAGTTCCTATTGTCCTCTTTCCTAGTCTATCAAATAGCCCAACACTCTCTCCTTTACCATTCATGATAATAGAAAATTTCTCAAAAGCGAGCCACCTACGTCCTTCGTAATAATATTGTATAATTTCAATAATTGTATAGCATAATTCCTCTATGAATGATAGCGATTCTTGATTCAAGCTACCACTTATCTTGACAATCTTGATAAATCTGGAAAACAGATCATTTAAATTATCTGCGAAATCATCTAGCCATTTGCATGGGAACAACAAGTCGATATTCTCTTTTAATTCAGATGCATTCATATTAAAAAGGGGAAGTTTACAACTACAATCATTATTTTTGAGAGTCTTTATGTTGCAAATAGAAAAGCTGCTTCTGAGTTTCGATTTCTGCACGAAGTTCCTCTTTGGTAGGCAGATATAGTTTATATTTGGATGTGAACAGCTGATCATTGCCATGCATTATTGAATATCTGGCAATATCGTCGTCTGTATCAGCACATAGAATGATGCCAATTGTTGGGTTGTCGTGCTCTGTGCGTTTCAATTCATCATACATCCTGATATACATATCCATCTGGCCAACATCTTGATGGGTTACCTTTGATGTTTTGCAGTCAATCAGGACGAATGCTTTAAGTATGTAGTTATAGAACACCAAATCAATGTAGTAGTCTTGCTTCTCTGTATGGATATGCTGCTGCCTTGCAACAAAGGCATAGCCCTTACCAAGCTCCATCAGAAACTTCTGCAGATGAGTAATTATAGCTCCCTCAAGGCGCGATTCTGTAAAATCAGTATTCGGAGCCAAACCAAGAAACTCTGCCACCACAGGATTTTTCACGAACTCAAATTAGTCTGTATCCTGCAATGGCGCTGTAATTTCCAGCATCTCCTTTTCAACAAGATCTTTATGCTGAGACTGTAGCAACCTATAATAATATTGGGATGAAATGTTTCTTTGAAGGGAGCGTACACTCCAGGTCTGACTTATCGTCTCCTGCATATACCAGTCACGAGCCTTCTTATCTAATACCTGCAACAATGTCCTATAATGTGACCAAGACAATAGAATAGATGATTTTCCACACGGCGTGTGGAAAATCTCCGGAAACGACTTGTAGAACTCACAGAACTGATATAAGTTACTCTTAGCAAACCCCTTACCGTACTCATCAGTCAATTCCTTTGAGAGTCTTATGATTACATTTGCGCCATATTCTGCACGATTCTCTCCTTGCAATTCTTCTTCTGCAATACGCTTACCCAAAAGCCAGTTTCTCTCAACTAACGCAACATTGACAGCCGCATACGCTTTAGTTCGCGCACTATCAATTATCGTCCTCACATCACTTAGCAAATCACCTGTGCTTACATATAGAATTTCCTGTTCCATCATAACAATAATTAATATTGCTAAGATAATGATATTTATTCAATGAAGATCACTAAATATAATGAATACGCAGTTTCGCAACCACATCATTATGTCAAAATTGAAATACTGAATGGATGGAATCTTCCTGGAATTTTGTACGATATCTAAAGCGTAACAGCGTGCGTCTGAAATATGGAGTAAATGACAGTTGAAACTATCTTGAAAGTCCTGGCAATCATCATCCTGCCCATTGCTTTGGTGGTTTTGATCAACCAACTGAGCTATGATCCAACGCTTTCGGCTACTGCGGCCATTGTGATCATCCTGATGGCCTTGTTGCTGCTCCTGGCGATCCTCCTGACACTGCCCTTCATCAATGCCTTGAAGGCCTTGGTAATCGCCTCGGTGAAGAGTACCTTGTTGTTGCAGGAACTGGCAAAGAATGTGAAAGAATTGAAATCCAAAGAAGCGAAGGAAGCTTAGATTTTCTTCTTCTCCCACTTTGCGAACTTCATGTACAGGAGGCTGAAGGTGCCCAGCAGGACGCCGTACAGGATTTCAGCCGTCCACACCCATTCTACGTGGGTTGTCCAATGCGTCATGCCCACGATGAACAGGACATAAATTACCAGGATGATTGCCTCCAGGTACAAGGCAACCGATGTGTTTCCTGTGCCCGAAACGGCGTCAAAGTATGCATTGCCGAAGCCTTGGAACAAGGTGGCACTGCAGATGATGAGAATCGAAGGAACCACCAGTTGTGCGAAATTCAAATCATTGGTATAGATTCGTGCCATCTCTGCGGGGAAAATTGAGACGAGGATTACGATGGGCACGGTGCACAGCAGGCAATTCTTGAGAACTTTGCTGATGGTCGGGAATACTTGCTCGGGGTGTCCTGCTCCAATGATTCTGCTGACCAATGTGTTGGTGGTGGTTGAAAAGGCAAAACAAGGTGTAATCAGGATCATGTAAACACTTCGGGTAATGGAGGAGATGCCGGCAGCCGTTTCCCCCATTTTTTCAATCAGGACAAAGAAGATGAACCAGACACCGAACGAAAAGAGCTTCTGAAGCATGGTTGGCATCGATATTTTCAGAATATTTCCCATCAGGTGGGGTTTGATCTTTTGGATTTTGAACAGGCCGAAGTCTTTGTTGCTTTGGCTTGTATAACTGTATATCGAGAAAAACAGGAAGGCGGATACCTCGGCGCAGAACGATGCGATGGCGGCTCCGGCGATGCCCATTTCCGGGAACCCGCCTTTGCCGAAAATCAGGCAATAGTCCAGGACGATGTTGACAACTGCCATGATGAGAGTAGAGTAGGTAATGACCTTGGTGTTGGAGATCCCGACGTACAAGGAGCGGTACAGGAAGTTGAAACAAACGAAAGCAATACCAAATTGGCGGTACCGGATGTACTCGATGGAGGCATCGTAAATGTTGGGAGAATCAATCAGCCAAAGCAGCAACTGGTCCGAGCAGAAATACAGGATCGAGAACAGGATCGAACCCAAGATCAGTACGAAAAGGGAACCGTGTCCAAAAATGACACCCACCTGGTCGTATTTTTTCTCGCCAAAGCGGCGGGCCACAATGATTTGGATACCAATGGCAAAACCGGTAGCAATAGTGGTAAACACAAAATAAAAGAGTCCGGCCAGCATAGACGCACCCAAGGCCACCACCCCAAGATGACCCAGAAAAGCCGTGTCGGTAAAGTTGATGATGGTCTGGGCCAGGTTGCCCAACATGATCGGCAACGCAATCCTCCATATTTCCTTGTTTGTAATCTGTGCTTTCATTTTGTGAGATCTGTGCTTCTATTTCAAATTCGGAGCGTGTTTACAGAATGGGAAACCAGATAAAGACGGCGCAGTCCCAGAGCGCGTGCGACAGAATGATGGCACCCAGTTTCTGCGGGAAGAAGCGGTAGGCGAGCCCCCAGACCAGGCCTGCCACCAAGGCGGCCATGATGAGCATAAAGTTGAATTTCGCGAGGTGAACCAACGCGTAGGCCAGGGTTGTCAATACAAATCCTAAGTTCGGGTTCCAGCGGGCACTCAAACGGTTTTGTAAACAGCCTCTCCAAAAGATTTCCTCCGCGGGACCGATGATGAACAGCATCAGCAAGGTCAGTACGACCGGATTCTCCCCCTCTTTCATTCCGTAGATGGAATCTACTTGAGGGCGGGCAAAATCAAACATCCAGGTGGAGAGGAACTCTCCCAACCAGAAGATGCCCCACAGGATAGCTGCCAATCCGATGCCGAGCAGGATGTTTCCCAAATCCAGGCGGATTTCTTTCCACCATCCCGGCCGGGCCCAGCAAGTATAGAGGGTCAGGGTCGCACCAGAGCACGTCATCATGATCCAGAAATTGACATGCGGGGCAGTCCAGGGAGAAAACATGATGGTCCACAGCACCGCTGCGATGCCGATGCCGAGGAAGGGTTTGCTGAGGGGAATGCGTTTATCAGCCATGTCTTTAGATAAATCTTGCAACGATAAAGGCCAGCGTCAGCAGGGCCGAGAACATCAGCTGCAGGTTGGCGGTTTTGACATCCAGGTCGGAGATGATGTTCCGGTCTCCCTGCAGGGATTTCATCATAGTGCGGGTACATCCGATGGCCATCATCCCAGTCAGAAAGGTGATGAATACGGTTAGCGGAAAGTGTCCGAGGATGGCGAGTACGCCCATCCATGCGTACGGAAAGATGACTTCAAATCCGTAAAGAATGGCAGACGCCTTGGCTCCGAGGGCCATGGCCATGGTCTTGATTCCTGCTCGTTTGTCCGTGTCGGTGTCGCGTGTATTGTTGGCGTGAAGGATACCATCGGTAATCAAACCCACCGGCAATGCAAGCAGGAGCACGCTCCAGTCGATAGCCCCTGTTGCTACAAAGGAGGTGCCGATGGTCGGAAGAAAGGCGTATGCCAGCAGAATGACCAGGTCTCCCAATGCGTTGAACTTTAAGAAGGGATAGAGGAGGGTGCTTCCTATTCCGCCCAGTCCGATCCATAGCAGGGGCAGTCCGGTCAGACAAAGCAGTCCGATACCGCCAATTGCAGCAACAAGGGTCAATCCCAGGGACAAGTTTAGAATTTCCCTGGGTGAGAACATCCCTTGAGTCAGGGTCTTGGCTCCGAAGGTGTCCTCCGCATCGACTTGCTTGCGGAAGTCAAAGTAATCGCTCCAGGTATTGCCTGCTGCGTGGAAGATCACGATGTTTAGCAACGCCCAAAGGGCCAGTAACCCATTGATGTCGGCACCCTTCCAGAACAGGTAGGCCGTTGCCGTAATGACGGGCATGGCCGATGCAGGAAAGGACCAGGGCCGTATGGCGATCATCCATTCTCCGAATGTGTGTTTTCGTGTGTTCATTCTGTCGTTTTTTTTAAAATTCAAGGGCTGCAAAGATAGTGAATTCTTGTAGATGCCCGACCTCTCTGGACTGTTTACAGGCTTCTTTTGCGTGGTTCTGATGCCGGATTTCGATTCGATTGTGGGACCGGACATTCTGGAATTCTTCGCATAGCTTGTTCTTTGTTTGTTTACATAATAGTTTACATACAGCTTTTTTAATCTATTAAATTGGTGTGTAAAATGAAATGTATTCACTGATTATTTGCATGAGGGTGATTGTTATTCAATCTTTGTGGTCCGTTTGAAAATTGGGTCAAGCGAGGCAGTTTCCATGCCAGCCAGTCTTTCATTTGATGTGGAACGTAAATAAACCTTGTATTAACTTTATAATTTTAACACAATGAAGAAACTACCATTACTTTTCGCTGTTTCCATTGCAATCGCGCTTCTCGGCTCATCAGTGGCCACCGCACAGGAGAACGAGAGGGTTGTAACTGGAACGTTCAACTACATGACTCCCTCCCATGTAGAGGTCTTGGATGAGTACATTTCCAGCCAACTGTATCAAGGAGGTGCTGTTTTTACTGGACTCAATGTTAACCTTGGCTCTGTCTACAAGAAGAACCCAAAAGTGTCTTGGGACCTTTACTATACCCAGTTCTCCCGAAATGCGGAAATGGTGGCAATGGACGGTGTGCCCAAACTGATGAATCCGGCAAAAACGCAATATCTCAATTATCAATATTATAACTTCGGTTATGGTTCCTACTACCATTGGAATTTTGGAAATAAGTTGAAAGTGAAGGCAGGAGGCGTGTTTGATGTTTATGGCTCTATGAAAACGTCGAAGCCCGACGGTGTGAATAACTTCCTCAACATGGAAGCTCAAATTATGGTAAAGGCCTTGGGCGCCGTCAAATACGGATGGGATTTTAAGAAATGGGCCTTGGATATCCATGGAAAATTAAGTCTGCCTGTATTTGGTCTGATCAGTGCAGACCACCCGAGCGAACCCGCCATGTTCGCTTTCTTGGGCAACGACCATAACGTAATGGATCCGACATACAACCACGTTTTTATGGCTTTTATGCTACCATCGGAATCTCGTTTGACTTAGCCTTACGCAACAAGTTCAAGTCAACCATCAATAACTTCTAATTTTCTTCAGAAATGAAACGCATCTTCAATATTTTTACAATTGCTACTGCCCTCTTTGCTACTTCATGTATCAAGGACGATTACGTAAAGGAAGCCAACTATGATTTCAAGACCAACTACGAGGCTTTCTGGAATCTTGTTAACGAGAACTATTGCTATTTGGGTGACAACTACGGATATACCAAGAACGTGGATTGGTATAAAGTGTACGAAGAAATGATGCCGCAAGTGGAGAAAGCTACCACTGAGGAAGAATTGTTGGAAATTATGGGTAAATCCATTGACTACCTGAAAGATGGTCACGTATGGCTGGATACCAAGTTCAAACATCGTGGATGCTTTACTTTTTATTACGATGAAAACGGTGTCAAATACCCGACTAACTACATCCCCGGTCTTGTTGAAGAAAAATATCTGAGTTATAGCTACAGAACCCGAAACGGTTTCCGTTTTGGGAACATCATCCGTGGAGGCAAGACATTCTTCTACTTGCTCCACAATGACTTTACCAAGGCAATTGTTCCCGAAGACCTGGAGGTGATGCAGCCTCATATCGACAAGGCGGATGGTTTTATCTACGATATTCGGACCAATCCTGGCGGAAGTGCACAGTATTCTCTGGATATCGCAGGAAGATTTTTCAAAGAGAAAACACAAGTGGGTTATCAACTGGTAAAATCTGGTAAAGGATACAATGATCTCGCAGAACCCACTCCGCTATATGTGGTTCCGATGAGCACAAAGCAGTACGATTGGACCAATATCAAGACCGTGGTGTTGACCAACCGCGATGTCTATTCTACTGCCAATATGTTTGCTTGCTTCATGAAAGAAGCACCCAATGCAACGTTGGTCGGTGGCATCTCGGGTGGCGGTGGAGGAGACCCTACCTCATTCTATTTGCCCAACGGATGGACTGTGACGATGAGTGCCCATCGGATGACCTTGGATAAAAACAAGGTCCACATCGAACCCGGTGTAGAACCAGACTTCCCGGTAACCATTACCGACGAGGATATCCAAAACAAAGTCGATTCCATCCTGGAAAAGGCGATCGAAGTATTGTCTGAATAGGGTTATCCTGATTCAAAGCAAAGAAGCCGGCTAAAAGCAATTTTAGTCGGCTTTTTGTCAAACAGAAGCAGTAGAACAGATCACTCAGTTCCCGGCTATCGGCTTTGTCATTGTTTCATTGAATGGCATAAAGAGGGTAGCCGGTAATTTGTCCCTGTTCAATATATCGTTTCATTTCTTCAAGCACATACTGCTCGGTCAAGCCACCCAGCAATGCGAGAAATGGCGTGTATTCACCGTTGTGAATTGCTTTTAAATTTATATTTTTGACACGTTGACAACAACTGAGATCTTAAAAAGATTAAAGCCATAGGTAAACTATGGCTCCGTTCGGACGGTGCAGCTTGAAGTTATCGCACCTGGTAAGCACTCGCATCCGCTACGAATATAATATATTTTTTAATATCCAAATATTATTTGACATATTGCTTGTTATTAATTAGATGATATATTTGCTGAAAATTACTTTTTATGCAGAACGTACCGTCGGAAGTATTGACCTTCGCTAAGTCTCAAGGTTTTGACATTGTATCCTATGTCATGGAGTGGGAGGGCTATTCTGTTTTTTCTGTTAGTCATGATACAGGTGGAAAAGTCTTTTATACGGGATATCCGTTTTATGCTTTGGCGAAGAAGAATGAGTTAATCCGTTTGGCCACTTTTGATGAGGTTCTATCCATAATGTCTGCTTATTAATTATTCTGAAGCCGGTATAACAGCCCCTGCAATATAATCGGTATTAATCAACTTGTTGTCTACACGATAAATCTCTACAGGATTTTTCATTGATATATCATGAAGAAGGTCCTTGAATTTTACAAGTTCGCTACTTTTTGGATCATATATCTCTATATGTTCATCTTCAAACTTCTCAACGGTAAGAATGTGTCCACCACGTCTTCCCGCTTGTCTGTTGTGAATTGCTTTCGAAATTTCTATCTTTGACACGTTGACAACAACCGTTGCGGTGGTGATACCAGAGCTCTGAATAAATATGGCATTCCTCAATTAATTGACGGCGCAGTTATCGCATCGGAGGATTAATCTTGAGGATAATCATCAAGGATTTGCTGCATCTCATCCCAAGAAGCCTCGCGTAAATCTCCATCTTTTGCCAACACAAAAATAGGCAAACCACAGAATACAATTTTAGAACCAGTGTCATGATAGATCTGATATACAGAAAATCCATTCCACTCCATAACGTAAGATACGGAATCTAAACCTTTTGATTTAGCATATGATATTATTTCGGAGGGAACTTTAGACATAACTGAAAACCTAATTTTTAGCAGATGTAACGATTAAATCGTTATACTTGCCCAAATTTTCTGATTATGGTTTTCGTTTTGGATGATAGACATCAGGACTTTTCATACAAATCTGATTGCGCAAAATGTAAACATTTTGATATGTCACTCACCTGTCTCGCATATCCTAATGGGATCCCCGGGGACTTGCTTTCAGGAGAAAAAAAGCATCGTTCATTTGTAGAAGGGCCACAGACTGACATTGTTTTTGAACCTATCTAGTTTTAGCTTTAGGTTAGAATTGCGGCGCCCTTTCGATGTGAATCGAGAGGGCACTATCTTTATGATTTTTCGACCGGCACCTGAATTATAGTCAGCCATTTCTCCGGATCTTCCTGATTCCAGATGCCGTCCACGTATGAGTAGCGCGGCGGGTATGTAATCGTATATCCGTTTGCCTCAATCCATTCAAGTATTTCACGAATGTTTTCGTTCAGGCGGCCGTATGGGCCATAAACCTTCATACATACAGCTTCTGCAGCCTCAGGAATCTGCTTGAACTTGATTATATCGGAGTCCTTTCCCATAGCAGCAACCTGCTCACAGTACTCGATGTCTATATTTTCCTTCCTGTATCCTCCGTGCTCGATGGTATAGCAGTAACCAGGTTCAGGACACTCACATCCCAGACGAGCCATTTCCGGGCCTATTGTCATGTAGCACAGTTTTCCAAGTTCATCGTACGACGGAATTTCGGCACGATGAGATGCGACAATAATCGCAGGCAATGAATCAATGTAGATATTTTCCATTTCATTTAGTTTCTTTTGGAAAGTTATCATCGCCAACAGCCGGTCCCTGCACTCGGTAAGAAGCTGCAATTGCTCCTGGCAACTGCGGATCTTCTCTTCAAGCATGTTGATTGAAGGACGCTGAGTCTCGGAATCGTACATTGTACAAATCTCTTCTAGACTGAATCCCAGCCCCTTCAAGCGAACGATATTCAAAGCCTTCTGCATCTGCCTCACAGAATAATACCGGTAGCCGGTACTGTAGTCGATGATTTCAGGCACAAGCACCTTGATCTTCTCGTAATGCCTCAGAGCCCTTACAGTGACACGACAAAGGCGCGAAAACTCCCCGATTTTTAATCCATTTCTATTCATAACGCGTTATTTGCCGGCAAATATAAAACATGACCTAAGGTACGAGTCAAGTCT
>JAZUBU010000020.1:0-85676 GCA_045638645.1 Bacteroidales bacterium | reverse complement strand
GTTTGATGTTTTCCCAATCGCGTTCTGTAATCATATCCTTATCGTATTGTTGTCGTTTTTCTACGCTGAATTCAGCAATTTCAGCGGCTTCGAACAACCGTCGGAAGATATCAGTCTGCAGCTTGTCGGGCAGGTCCTCGCGCTTGACTGTTGCCCGAGTATCCTACTTTTTGTCCACCCTTGTAAAATCAAGGTAAAATCATCCTACTTTTTGTCCAGGTGACCACAATTCTCCGGTTTTTTCTTCCCGGAAAGCGTACTCGGAGATGTAGCAATCCTTCCAAGCCGGATTGCTTCGGTCAAAATCATCCGTAGCCAAAATACCGACGAGGTAGACGGGCGGAATCTTGAAATTGACGATCTCCTCTCGTGAACGGGAATCGTACACGCGTGACGCATACATCACGCAACGTTCTGTGAAATGGTCCTGCCGGTATCGTTGCATCTCCACGATGAAGCTGGTACCGTCCTCGTCGATGCAGCGCAGGTCCAGGACGACGCCCCGGTTCTCTAACGTTGCCCCCGCAAATTCAGTGGTCACATACGTGAGATCCTTGACCTTGCGTCCGCGCGGGAGTACGGAGTTCAAAAAATCGATCAGTACCTGCTTGTTGTTCTGATCACCGAATACAGCCTTGAAACCGGCATTGGAGAGCAGGTCCACCTTCCGTGGCCGCTTCTCAGAAGAATGAAAGAAATTGTCCATGCGGCAAGGTTCGGAAATGACCTTCAAGAACCCTTGCCAACATGTAAAAACCTCGGCATGGTTTGGAATTATTGTGAATTATAAAAAAAAGAGAGAATTCTTAATTTGATCCGGAGAACATTATCCTTCTTTCAATCGCCCGAAAGTAGTATATGTTTTCCTACATAGTGATAGATGGCATGGGTTTCGGGGAATGAGGTTTGCAATACCCCTCTGGGTGAGTGTTGTCTGATTGGGGGAAATTTTCAAAGCTAAGGGACGATACGGAACAATACTCACTTTTGTATAGATGCTTGTGGTAGAGCATATTCTGTGTGCTCCGATATCCCATATCTATCTGAGTGTGGGGTATTGTGTCGTTTATTTTAGCTAGGGTCTTACCACAACCTTCATTAGGATAAGTGGAATCAGCTCTACAGGGGCGTTGGGCAGTGTCGGTACAGCTGGCTACTATTCGTCGGCTTCTCCTAGTCCAACCTCCATATACGGCGCCTGCAACTTGAGCTTCACCCAAGGCGGTGTCAGCACTAGTAACAGTACCTCTACTTGTAGCCTGGGGCACTCAGTGCGTTGTGTCCGAGAATCCCATTGATTACCGATTTATGGAATTTAGTCCCGTGCCCAGCACGGGGCTATAATCTATAACTTGGTGGTGGACGAATATTGTATCATTTCTTTTTTCTTCCCAAAGTCTATAGCCAACAAAAAACCGATCCATCTTGGGGATGGACCGGTCTGAGGTTCGGAGTCAATCTAGTGATTGAATCAGACTATTTTACGGTGTTCATGTAGCGGATCATTTCCACAACTTTGTTGGAGTAACCCCATTCGTTGTCATACCATGAAACCACTTTCACGAAGTTTTCGTTGAGTTGGATACCGGCTTTCGCATCGAAGATGGAAGTGCGGGGATCGGACAGGAAGTCGCTTGAAACCACGTCGTCTTCGGTGTAACCGAGGATGCCTTTCAATTCGTTTTCAGAAGCGTGTTTCATCGCAGCTTTGATGTCTTCGTAGGTGCAGGGTTTTTCGAGACGGCAGGTCAAGTCAACTACAGAAACGTCGATGGTGGGTACGCGGAAAGACATACCGGTCAAACGGCCGTTCATTTCGGGAATTACTTTACCAACCGCTTTGGCAGCACCGGTAGAAGAGGGGATGATGTTTGACAAAGCGGCACGACCACCTCTCCAGTCTTTTACTGAAGGACCGTCAACGGTTTTTTGGGTAGCTGTGGTTGCGTGAACGGTGGTCATCAAACCTTCTACGAGACCGAAGTTTTCGTTCAGAACTTTTACGATCGGAGCCAAACAGTTGGTGGTGCAAGATGCGTTGGAAACGATGGTTTCACCGTTGTATTTGTGGTTGTTCACACCGAATACGAACATCGGGGTGTCGTCTTTTGAGGGAGCAGACATGATGACGCGTTTTGCACCGGCGTCAATGTGTGCTTGTGCTTTTTCTTTGGTCAAGAACAAACCGGTAGATTCTACTACGTATTCAGCTCCGATTTCGTTCCATTTCAAGTCAGCAGGATTTCTTTCAGCCGTTACACGGATCGGGTTGCCGTTTACAACGAGCATACCGTCTTTTACTTCTACAGTACCTTCGAATTTTCCGTGAGCTGAATCATAACGCAACATGTACGCCATGTAATCAACATCAATCAGGTCATTGATACCCACTACTTGGATATCGTCTCTGAGCTGAGCAGCTCTGAATACCAAACGTCCGATACGACCGAAACCGTTGATACCTACTTTAATTTTATTCATAATACGAGTGTTTAAGATTTAACTAAATTATTTGGTCGCAAATGTAATAATTTTCCTCCAATCTCACCCAATTATTGTGCCGAGATTCCGAGGCATTTTCTATATTTGCGTGATAAATTCTGTGTAGATGGAAAAACTTGCAAAAGCAACTCAAGACAAGATGAAACGGGAGGGCTGTGTGCGCATGTGGAGGCAGCGTCTGATGGCCTTGGGAATCCGCTCCAAGGTGCGTCTGGGATTCGTGGTCATTGGCCTGATTCTCTTTCTGTCGGGTGTGATTGCTCTCTTTGAGTTTGGCCGGATGAGCCGTCACGTGTCCACCCTGATTGCGGACAACGTGGCCTCTGTGAACGCCTCCCGGGAGTTGCACAATCTCTTGGCGGAGTACCATACGCAGCTCTTTGAGGCCGTCGGAAACCGTGATGCCGAGCTGGTGCCGAAACGTCGGGAGGACGATGTGTATCTGCAGCAGTTGGAAAAAGTGGAATTGCATGCCACGACGTCGGTTGAGCATTCGGCCGCAGACTCTGTACGGTACGCTTATTCGGCCTATATGCAGGTAGCCAACGAGATTGGTGAGCTTTGGGTGTATGACAACATTCAATTGCGCGACTGGTATTTCAACCGTCTCCAGGGAATCTACGAGCAATTGAACGCGTACATGCAGACCTTGATGGAAGTCTCCCAGGGTGCTTTGGCGGACAATTATTACAACTTGCAGGACAGTTTTTACCGGAGCATCATGCCGGGTGTTGTGTCTGTGGGTGCCGGTATCCTGCTGGTATTGCTCTTCAACTATTTTTTGAATATCTTTTTGCTAATTCCTCTGATCAAGATGAACCGTGCGGTTCAAGATTATCGGCATTATAATAAGTCCTATGATGTGCATTTCGATCGCAGTGGGGATCAGATTGAGGAACTGAGTGACGGTATTCGTGAAATCATAGAAGAAAACAAAGCCCTGAAGCGATGAATGTCAAGTTAATTTCTCGCTACGTCGGTATTGCCTTGGCATTTGAGGCGATCTTCATGTTCCTGTCGGTCGGTGTTTCCTTGCTGTATGGGACGGATGCCGGATTCTCTCCGTTGCTGATCAGTGCGGTGGTGACGATGCTGTTCGGGGTCTTTCCTCTGATTTTTGTGCATTCTTCCGGGGATATCAACCTCCGGGAAGGGTTTGCCATCATGGTGTTTTCGTGGGTGCTGTCCTGTATTTTTGCCATGTTCCCTTACCTGCTGTACGGGGGGGAGTTCACGATGATCAATGCCTGGTTCGAGAGTGTGTCCGGAATTACGACGACAGGATCTACCATCCTCAATGACATTGAGGCCCTGCCGCCCAGCCTGTTGTTCTGGCGTTCCTCCACCCATTACCTGGGGGGGATCGGAGTGGTGATCTTCATGTTGATGTTGTTGCCGAGTTCCTCCTTGCGTACACGGATGTACAAAATAGAAGTATCGGTGCTGTCCAAGGAGAATTACCAGTACAAGACCCAGCAGTCGGTGCGGATCATCGGCAGCGTCTATGTGATCCTGACCCTGGTGACGGTGTTGGCCCTGTATCTGGCGGGGATGCCGTTGTTCGATGCGGTCAACCATGCTTTTACCATTGTGGCAACTGGTGGCTTGAGTATCAAGAACCTGTCCATAGCCCATTACAATTCGCCGGCCATCGAAGCGGTTTGTGCGGTCATGATGCTGATCTCCAGTTTGCACTTCGGCCTCTTGTACCTGACGGTTGCCAAACGCAGTCTGAAGATTTTCAGATCTCCCATCATCCGTTTCTACCTGATGAGCCTGTTGGTGGTTTCTGTTCTGGTGACCCTCAATCTTCGTTGGGAGGACGTTGCTGCTACGTGGGGAGAGGCGTTCCGATTTGCTTCGTTCCATGTGATTTCGTTCGCATCGACCTGTGGTTTGGCCAACGCCGACTCATCCCATTGGCCGTTGTTCTCCATTTTCCTGTTGATGTACATTTCCATGCAGTGTGCCTGCTCCGGATCAACGACCGGGGGAATCAAGGTGGACCGGGTCTGGATTCTGCTCCAGTCTTTCCGGGGACATTTGCGTAAGATGTTGCATCCGAATGCGGTGATTCCGATCAAGATCGGCAATCACATTGTGGATGCAGATCTTGTGTCACGGGTGAGTGTCTATGTGTTGATGTATATTCTTTGTATCTTCCTGGGGGCTGTACTTTTGTCGATGACCGGTCTGGACCTGATGGATTCGTTGAGCGCGTCCATCGCTTCTATGGGGAATGTCGGACCCGGCTTCGGTTCCTGTGGCGCCCTGGACAGTTTTGGGCATTTCAGTGCGGTGGCAAAATTTGTCCTCACCTTTCAAATGCTCTTTGGACGTCTGGAGATTTTTGCGCTCCTGTTGATTTTTGTGATTTTCAAACGAAATGCATAGGACGATGGGGGTAGCGGATTTCTTTTATCAGAAGTTGCTGGATTCGTTTGCCTACGAACCGACCGAGGACCAATACGAGTTGTTCCGTCGGTTGGCCGATTTTACCACATCGCATCAGGAGGAGGACCTGTTGGTCATCAACGGCTATGCCGGAACGGGCAAGACATCCTCGATGGCAGCCTATGTGGCTACGCTGCAAGCCTTTCAACAGAAGTTTGTGCTGATGGCACCGACCGGGCGAGCGGCCAAGGTCCTGGCCGGTTATACCGGACAGAAAAGTGCTACGGTGCATAAAACCATCTATCGGCAACGTTCGCTGAATGACGGAGTCGGTCAGTTTTCCCTGAATGTCAACAAAGCCAAGGATACGGTCTTCATTGTGGATGAAGCCTCCTTGATTGCCGGCCAGACCTTGGGATCTCCCTTTGGTAGCGGTGATCTGTTGGCAGACCTGATGCAATTTGTGCGCAATGGACAGAACAACCGCTTGATTCTCATTGGGGACAGTGCCCAGTTACCGCCCATTTCTTTGGAGCGGAGCCCAGCGTTGGATCCCGACTATTTGCAGGCGTCTTTCGGATGTGTGGAAATGACTCATTTGTCCAATGTGGTCCGGCAAACGGCAGAATCCGGTATTCTGTACAATGCAACCCGGGTCCGGGAGTTGATTCAGGAGGCCGAAGAGGCTTATGTGGAGGAGGTGGACCCTCCTGCCTTGGATGTGAAGAATTTTTCGGATTTCCAGCGAATTACGGGGGGAGATCTGATCGAAAAACTTTCGGAGTGCATTGACCGGTACGGCTTGGATGAAACGGTGGTCCTCTGCCGTTCCAACAAGCGGGCCAACCGTTACAATGCCGGAATTCGGGGGAGTGTCCTCTATCGGGAAGAACAACTCAACCGGGGAGACAAGCTGATGGTCGTCAAGAACTGTTACCAATTCCTGGAAGAAGTGCCGGAGCTGGATTTCATTGCCAACGGTGATGTGGCAGAATTGATGCGCATCCGCAAATACGAAGAGCGCTATGGACTGCATTTTGCAGAAGCCCAGTTGCGTTTTCCTGATTACAACGATGTGGAAATCACGGCCAAAATCATCCTCGATACGTTGACTTCCGAGTCGGCCTCGCTCACCCAGGAACAGCAACGCCAGCTTTACGAAGGGGTGTTCGCAGATTATGCCCATCTGAAAACCAAACGGAAGATTCAGAAACAGGTGCGTGAGGATCTGTATTACAATGCTTTGCAAATCAAGTATGCCTCCGCCATTACTTGTCACAAGTCTCAGGGCGGACAATGGAAGGCGGTTTTTGTGGACAATCCCTTCTGGCAGGATGTGTTGACCTTGGAAGATATGAAGTGGCTCTACACGGCCATCACCCGCGGGGTGGAGCAAGTGTATCTGGTAAATTTTAGAGACGAATTTTTTAATTAGAAACAAGATAAAGTATGAAGAAAAGAACCCTGGCCTTGGTGGCCATGCTGTTGATGGGCGTGCAGTCGTTTGCACAACAGCCTGTTGCCGCAGAGGAAGATGCGCGCAAATTCACGCGCGAAGAATTGGCGCAATTGCCCCGTAATCTGAATCCCATGGGCGTGACCAAACCGATGTCCGTCCCCATCGAATGGGTGGATGCCAAGCATGTCCTGATCATGCAGTACAACGAGGAAACTGCACAATACGATAGGATGCTGTACAACACCCGCAAAGGTACCTATCAGCCCTACGAAGCGGCTCAAACAAAACCGGCACCAACCTCAAAAGTTGATATTGAGGGAGAAAATCCGACCTATTCTCCGGACTCGACCATGATTGCCTTTACCCGCGGACACAACCTGTTTGTACGAGAAGTCGCTACCGGAATAGAAAAACAATATACGTTTGATGGTAACGAATTGATTCTGAACGGAAAGGCATCCTGGGTGTATTACGAAGAAATCTTGGGAAGACCCTCCCAATACCGGGCTTTCTGGTGGTCGCCGGATAGCAAAACGATTGCTTTCTATCGTTTCGACAATTCCCAAGTCCCCATGTTCCCGATCTACGATGCGAAAGGTCAGCACGGTACTTTGACCGAGACCCGTTATCCCAAAGCAGGGGATACTAATCCGAGTGTGCGTGTGGGCTTTGTTGAAATCGGCAATTTGAAGACCCGCGATCTTCCGGTAGCGGTTTGGGCGGATTTCGATGAGGCACAAGACCAATATTTCGGCATTCCTTACTGGTCAGGAGACTCCCAACGTTTCATCGTTCCGTGGATGCCCCGTGAGCAGAACGAGATGTTCATTTACCAAGTGGATCCCAAACAAGGCAGCAAATCTCCCATTTATGAAGAAACCCAGCCGACCTGGATTGACTGGGTGACCGAAGGTCATTTTACCGGTGAAGGCATGTACATGGTGCGTGACTTTTCCTTGTGGGAACAAATTTACTACGTGCCTTACGATGGTTCCGCTCCGGTGAAACAGTTGACCTCGGGCAAGAACTGGAACATCAAGATCCTGAAAGTTGATGAAAAAGCCGGATTGCTCTTCTACAGTGCTAACTGTGACTCTCCGGTCCGTCGGGATGTGTACAAAGTGAACATGAAATCACAAAAGACGGAGAAAATTTCTTTTGGTCCCTATAATTTTGAGACCGTCCTGATTTCTCCTGACAACAAGCAATATGTGGCGGTGTACTCCAATGCACAAACGCCTTCGACTCTCTCCCTGGTCGTACCGGGCAGAAAGATGAAAGTCGTGGAACTGGATCATGCCAAGGGAGAAAACTTTGACCGCTACCAAGTGGCCTTGCCGGAATTGGTGAGCATTACAACTCCGGACGGATACGAATTGCCGGGCTTGATGACCTTGCCCTTGGACATGGATCCGAACAAGAAATATCCTGTGATTGTAAGCATTTACGGTGGCCCGAATTCGCCCCAAGTGTTTGACCGTTGGAAGAACCCGACCTTTGCCAACCAGTGGTGGGCAAACGAAGGCATCATTCAGATCACGGTGGATTGCCGTGCCGGCGGACACAATGGTAAAGAAGCGCTGAACCACATTTTCCGTCAGTTGGGTGTGGTGGAACTGCAAGACTTTATCGAATGGGCCAAGTACTTGCGCAGTTTGCCGTTTGTGGATGAAAACAAGATCGGCATCACCGGTTTCTCCTTTGGTGGAACCATGACCGTTCAAGCCCTGACCGCTGGTGCGGATTATTTCCAATACGGTATTGCCGGAGGCGGTGTGTATGATTGGGCCTTGTACGATTCCCACTATACAGAACGCTACATGGATATGCCGCAAACCAACCCCGATGGATATGCCAAAACCCGCGTGATGAATCAGGTGAATCTGTACCGCGGAGACCACAAGACCTCTATGTTGCGTCTGACCCATGGCACCAGCGATGACAATGTGCATTTCCAACAAACCTTGCAACTGGTGGATGCCATGCAAAAAGAGGGTGCCTTGTTTGAACTGATGATTTATCCGGGTGGTCTGCACGGCTACCGTGGTTATCAAGGTCTCCATTCCACCCGTGAGGACCTGGTGTTCTGGTACCGTTATCTGCTGGACCGCGAGGCTCCGGCCGACATCATTGACGGTTCTTTGTGGAAGAAGTAAGGGGCTCCGTCAGGAGCATCCATTTGCGGCGATCGTCCAGCGTGGTACAAAACACGTGGTGGCGGTCGCCGTTTTTTAGTTTCAGTTTGGTCTGGAGGGCTTCGGAAGTCAGCGGGAAGTTCCGTGCGGTGACGTTGGCCCGGTTGTCCGGAAGGATCTTGGAAAGCTCGGCTGCACTGCGTTTGTTGAACTCCCAGTCCTGTAGGATACGGAAGACTTTGCCGGGAAATCCGTCGATTTGGTACGGGGCAAAATAGAGATGTGTGTTCGTGGATAACTTTTCCAGGCGGTAGGCCTGGCCAATGCATTTGAAGGCCCCGCCTTTCAAGATGGATTTGTCCGGTTCGTACAAATAGCCTCGGGGAAAATCGGCGGCCGTATGCTCGGATGTGTGCTCTGCCGAGTATTCTCCGGTTTCTTCGGCTTTGGAATGGTTTTCGGGTTTCCAATGGGTTCCGGTGGGGCAATCCTGCTCTTGCTGCAAGGTAAAGCTGTATGCCGATAGAATATGGCCTTCGGTTGGATCCAGGGCAATGCAGTGGATGGGTACTTGTTCGGCAGCGCGTGGTCTGTCGGAGTCGGTCGGGTTGTATTCCAGGCGGATGAGGAGTTCCTTGACTTCGTTGGAGACGGACAGGATGTGGACCTCGCGGGCCTCAGGTAACAGCAGCAAGGTCGCCTTCAGGTCGATCATGGGGGAGAGTTTGACCCAAACGGTTTCTGCGGTCTGGAGCAGCGTGTCTTTCCAGTCCAACAGATTGGGTTCGCAATCTGCGATGGAGAATACCCGTCCTCCGGTTTGGGAACGGCGGGCAGGATCCAGGTAAATGCAATGAACCCCTTGTAAGTACTCCGTCAGGTCCTCTCGCTTCAGTTCCCGGTGCAGGACACGGGTCTTTCCGGCCAGACCCAGGACTGAGAAATTATGTTCTGCTGCTTCACAGAGTTCAGGATTCCGTTCAATGTATGTGTGGTGGCTGGTTGTTTGGGCAATGTATGCGGAATCAATCCCCAGTCCGCCGGTCAGGTCGGCTGAACGGTAGGCCGGGCGACCCGACCGTTGTTCCTCGATGAGCCGGGCCTTGTACAAGGCCGTTGTCTGGCTGCTGGCTTGCTCCAGGGAAAGACCGTTCGGGTAGTAGAGGTTGGAATGGGTATGCCATTGGGGCAGTTTGTTCCGGATTTTCTTGCGGGCTTCTATTTGGGAAACGCAGAGGGGAACGTTCACTTCGGGATAGCGCTTTGCTTGTAGCAGCAGGGTATGGCTCTCCTTGTCGGCGTTTGTAAGGATGAATTCCCAATCTTGTGGCTGAAATTTGTCGGCTACCGGCATTGTGGTAAGATTTTGCTTTGCAAAGATATGGAATAATGAGTAACTTCGCACCAAGCAAAATTTACAACTATGGAAATGAACTATCGAGAAAGAGCGATGTTGTGGACCGGTGAAGCCTATGACGTCGAAACCCGCACCCGGGTGAATGCCATGTTGAATGGGGATCCGAAGGAATTGGAAGATGCATTTTATAAGAACCTGGAATTCGGTACCGGTGGTTTGCGCGGCATCATGGGCATCGGAACCAACCGCATGAACAAATACACTGTTGGTATGGCGACCCAAGGCTTGGCAAACTACGTTCGGAAAAGTTTTCCGGATCAAGCCCTGCGCGTGGCAATTTCTTATGACTCCCGGAACAACAGTGCTGACTTTGCCTGCATCACTGCCGGTGTGTTTGCTGAGAATGGTTTTGACGTGTTTCTCTTTGACAACCTTCGTCCGGTTCCGGAATTGAGTTTCTCGATCCGTCATTTGCAATGCCAGGTGGGTGTGATGATCACAGCATCGCACAACCCGAAAGAGTACAACGGATACAAGGCTTATTGGCAGGATGGTGCCCAATTGACAGCTCCGCATGACAAGAACGTCATCGAAGAAGTCCTGAAAATTACCGATCCCTCGATGGTCCGTTTCGGTACTTGTCCGCACAGCCGTATCCATACGATTGGTGAAGATGTGGATCAGGCTTACCTGAATTCCGTGCTTTCGTTGACCTTGTCGCCTGAGTCGGTAGCCCGTCATCGGGACCTGAAGATTGTTTATACTCCCTTGCACGGAAGTGGGGTGCGGATGGTTCCCCGCGCGTTGCGTCAGATCGGATTTGAAAAGATATTCAATGTGCCGGAGCAGGAAATCAGTGATGGAAACTTCCCGACGGTGGCTTCCCCGAATCCGGAAGAATCTTCTGCCTTGACCATGGCGATTGCTGTAGCAGAACGCGAAGGAGCGGATCTGGTGATGGCGACGGATCCGGATGCAGACCGCGTCGGTATTGCTGTCCGTGACGCTGAAGGCAAGATCCAATTGTTGAACGGTAACCAGACTGCTTCCCTGTTGACTTACTATCTGCTGACCCGTTGGCACGAATTGGGTAAATTGAACGAAAATACCTACATGGTAAAAACCATTGTAACAACCGAGTTGATGCGTGCGATGGCGGACCGTTTCGGTGTTCAGATGTACGATGTGCTGACCGGTTTCAAATACATTGCAGAGGTTATCCGCAACAACGAGGGCAAACGTACCTTCATCGGCGGTGGCGAAGAAAGTTACGGTTTCAACGTGGGTGAATTTGTTCGCGACAAGGACGCTGTGATTGCCTGTGTGATGGTGGCAGAATGTGCTGCTTGGGCTGCAGATCAAGGCCTGACCTTGTACGGTCTGTTGCAACGGATCTACGATGAATACGGTTTGTACAAAGAGTCTTTGATTTCCTTGACCAAGAAAGGAAAAGACGGTTTGGAACAAATTGCGCAAATGATGGTGGATCTGCGAAACAATCCGCCGAAAGAACTGGCCGGTTCGAAGGTTGTGAAGGTATTGGACTACAACCAACCGGAGGTGACGGGTCTGCCCAAGTCCAATGTGCTCCGATTCTTTGCGGAAGACGGTTCTGTCGTTTCTGTCCGTCCTTCCGGAACAGAACCGAAGATCAAATTTTACTTCGGCGTCAAAGGTGACGATGTGGATGCGAAGTTGAAAGCTTTGATGGAACAATTCAATAAATAATGAATCAGTTTACAATGTGGATGATGGTGCTTCTGATGTGTATCGGAGGCACCATTTCTGCTCAAACAGCAGATGAAATGGCTCGCGAGAAGGTAGTCAACGAGATCCTGGAGGAGATGAGTCTCACCGAGAAAATCGGACAGTTGTATGTGGTTTCATTTTCTTCCCGCCAGACGCCCGAACGTTTGGCGCAGATCGAAGAGTACATCCGAAAATACCAGTTGGGTGGTCTGATTCTGATGTACAGTGATCTTCAGGCAGCAGCGGACCTGATGAACGACTGGATTGAGCGTCCGAAGATACCCTTCCTCATGACAATTGATGCTGAGTGGGGATTGTCCATGCGTTTTGATGATGTGGTGAAATTTCCCCAGCAAATGCAATTGGGTAGTTTGTCTTCCCCTGAACTGGTGTACGAAATGGGGTTGCAGGTAGGGGAGCAGTTGCGCCGGTTCGGTTTCCAGGTGAATTTTGCGCCGGTGGTGGATGTGAACAACAACCCGAACAATCCGGTCATCAACGTCCGCTCTTTTGGGGAAGATCCCGAGCGGGTTACGACGTATGCCGCAGCCTATATCCGGGGGATGCAGGATGCCGGTATGGCCGTTTCTCTCAAACACTTCCCTGGTCACGGCGATACTTCGGTCGATTCCCACCACGACCTGCCTGTGCTGAATTTTGACCGGGCCCGTCTGGATTCGATCGAACTATATCCGTTTCGGGAACTCATCCGACGCGAAGATGTGGAGATGGTGATGTTGGGGCATTTGAACGTTCCTGCCCTGGATTCTACTGGGACACCGTCCTCGCTTTCCAAACCGATGGTTACCGGTTTGCTGAAGGAAGAGTTGGGATTTGAGGGTATTGTCATTACCGATGCATTGGGAATGAAGGGAGTGGCCAATCATCTGGCACCGGACGAAATTCCCTTGGCCGCTTACGAAGCCGGTGTGGACATCCTTCTGATGCCGAGTGACGTGCCGGGATCCATCCGCAAGATGGTCAAGGCGGTCCGTCGTGGCCGGATCTCTCGCGAAGACCTGGACGAGCGTGTCCGGAAGGTACTCCGTCTGAAGTATGATTTGGGCTTGTTGCCCCTGGACCAGCCGCGGATGAAGATTACCAAGGCGGCATTGCTCCAAGAGTTGAACAAACGGGAGTACAGCGAGCTGGTGTACCGTATCGGGGAAGAAACCATGATTCTTTTTGAAAATGGTGTGCAGCGGATGACGGCCGAAGCATTTCCGCTTGCAGAGGAGAAGGTGGCCTACCTGGGCTTCCATCCGGCAGATCAGACTGAGCAGGCAATGTTGGGAGAAGCCCTGTCCGCTTATCGGAAGTTGGATTCTTATTTAATGCCGGCGGATGCCACGTTGGAAGAGTTTCAAGTGTTGAAGGCAAAGCTTGAAGCGGAATACAAGACGGTTATTATCGGTTTTCACCATACACACCGCAATCCCCAGCGTGCCTTTGGTATGAACGACTGGCAGGTTCAAGCCATGGATGCCTGGATGGCTGAACCGGATCGCCCTCAATTGGTGATGGCTTTCTTCGGAATTCCTTACGGTATGACCCTGTTCAAAAATCTCGGTTCATTGGAAGCGTTCGTCATAGCCCATTACAACACCGACTACAACAATGCCGCGGTGGCGCGCTTGTTGGCGGGTGAAATCGAGGCCAAGGGGGTTTTGCCGGTTACCTTGACCCCGATCGAGGTGGTGAATCAGCAGGCTGTCCCGGAAGGGGACGCTTTCATCGATAATTTGGAATAATTAAAGAATATCCTTCAGAATCAGTTTGTTGGCTTTGTCCAGCTTTTCTGTGTCGATGTTCTCCAAGTAGATTCTCGTTGTCTTTTCAGATTGGTGTCCCATGCTGGCGCTGATGATGGACAACGGGATTTGCTTTTGTTGTGCGATGCTGGCCCAGGCATGCCGTGCCACATAGGTGGAGAGCGGGTTGTCCAACTGTAATTTCGCGGAAAGCATTTTTAGTTGCTGGTTGACTTTGTGGAGCGCACTATCGTAAAGTTTTTGGATCTCCTTGGGGTTCTCTGGGGTTTTTCGTCCCGGATATTGAAGAATAGGAAGCAGGTATTCTCCCTGCATGCCGTTGTAACGGTTTACAATATCCAGCATACAACGTTCCCAGCGCATGCGCAGGTGTTGGCTGGTCTTTTTTCTACAGTACATCAGGTATCCGTCACGAATGTTGTCCGGTCTCAGCAGGGCCATGTCCACAAAGGACATCCCGCGGGTGTAGAAACTGAACAGGAAAAGGTCCCGGGCCCATTCCTCGTTGGGATGTCGCGTCAGGTCGAGTTTCTTTAGCCGTTGCAGTGTTTCCAGGCGGATGGCCCGTTTGTTCGTTTTATCCACTCCCGTATAGACATGCTGGAAAGGGTGAAGATTCGGCAGATTGTGAGATTTGATGGCTTTGTTGTAGCAGGCTCTCAAAATACGCATGTAGAATGACGAGCTGTTGCGTTGGATGCCTCTGCCTTTCAGCCAATGTTCATATTCCATGACGAGTTGCTGGGTCATGTTTTCAATGGAAAGTTCTGGGGTCCCCACAAAACCTCGCAGGCTTCTCAATGCGGAAACATAGGTGTCTGCTGTACGGAAACGGTTTTCTGTCCGCAGCTTCTCGATCTCCTTCTCAATAAAAACAAAAAAATCCACAGGTTGCATACAGACGTCCATGGGGACGGAACTGTTGACGAAGAAAGCGTAATTTGTCATATCAGATTGTTTAAAGTTAGGGTTTATTATTGAATAAAGTTTCTTAAATTCGCGGACAAATAACTTGTAACAATATGATGAAGTTTGTAAAAGAATACTTGATCATGACCTTGGGTCTGGCAGTATTTGTTTTTGGATGGGTTGCATTTTTGAATCCGCATGAAATTACAGGAGGGGGTATTGCCGGTCTGGCCTCTGTGATACATTATGGTTTGCCGATGATTCCCATCTCCTATGCGAAATTTGCGATAGATGCCCTCTTGTTGATTTTTGGATTCATTATTTTGGGTAAAGGCTTTGGTATCAAGACAATCTATTGTGTGGTGATGAGCTTTTTGCTCTTCCATTTCATGCCCATGATTCCAGGTCTTGTGGAATTTTCTTCCGGTATTGAAGAAAATCTCATCAATGCCCTGATTGGTGGAGCACTCAGCGGGATCGGTATTTCCATCATTTTTACCCAAGGAGGAAGTACGGGAGGAACGGACATTGTTGCCCTTTCCATCAATAAGTACAAAAATATCTCTCCTGGCCGGATCTACCTGGTTTGTGACTCTTTGATTATCATTTCTATCTTGCTTTTGCCCGACAAGAGCCTCCAGGATGTGGTCTATGGTTACATTGAAATCATTGCATTTTCGTATGCTGTAGATATGATGACAACCGGTGCACAGCAGTCTGTTCAGACATTGATTGTTTCCAAGAAGAATCGTGAAATTGCCGAACAATTGAATGCTACGTCGGTTGAAGGTGCCCGTCCGGTGTATTCGATTCATTGGGCATTGCAGGACGATCAGGAAGTGCTCATGGTGGTCAGCCGAAAGAACTCTTCCAACGAAATTACGAAGCTGGCCAAAGCCGTGGATCCGGATGTCTTTATGATGACTGTTCCTGTGACCGCGGTCTATGGCGTCGAGCGAAAATCTCAATAGTTGAAAAAATAATTGAGAATCGGGTCACAAAACAACAGTGTCCCGATTCTTTTCAAATAGATTAGACCTTTTATGAAAAACAGTCCATCCCTGATTTGTGCATCTTTGTTCTTGGCCGGTATGATGACCTGTGCCCAAGGACTTGTTTCTGCACAGGATTACCGTAGCGAATTTGAACGCTTTAAGAAAGAACGTCAACAATCGTTTGATGATTACTATGCTCGCATCAATGCCGAGTTTTCAGACTATTTGAAAAAGGCATGGAAAGAGTTTGAGATGTTGCCGGCGGAACCTTTGGATCCCGGTCCGAAACCGGTCGTTCCCCCCGTTGCTCCTCCTCCGCCGACCTTGGATGATCCTACGATTGACCTTCCAGACCTGAAAGTGCCGGATGATTCTCGTGTGAATTTGGGAGCCATTCCGATTCCTCGCGTGGAGCCGATGCCCGTTCGGCCGAAGGAACCGAGAATTCCCCGTTATGAATTGGACTATTACGGTATTCCGGTCAACATGGCAAAGGCAGCGGGTTCGCTCACGATGCATGGTGTTTCTGAAGATGCCATTTCCCAAGCCTGGGACCAGTGCGCTGACGGTCGCTTTGCGCAAGTATTGGCGGACATCCAATTGTACAAGGAACAATATCTTTTGCCGGATTGGGCTGTTTTTGAAATGACCCAACGTTGTGCCCAACAATATACCTCCCAAAAGGATCAGGCTGTGCTGGTACAATTCTTTTTGTTGAGCCAATCGGGATACAGTGCCCGTCTGATGCGGAAAAATGAACACATTTACCTGTTGATGGCTTCCGAGAACCGTCTGGTGAACCGAGGAAGATTCTCCCTGGACGGGGAGTCGTTCTACATCATGGATGATGGTTTCCAATGCGATGGGGGTTCCTGCTACATCTGTAATTTCAAATTCCCTCAGGAGAAACAGTTGGATCTGTTCATCGCAACACCCCCGAAATTCCCTTCTGCCAGCAAGGAGGAAGTCCGGACCATCCAATCCAAACGTTATCCGGCGGTGAAGATGAAAATGACCGTCAATCCGGGTTTGAAAGCCTTCTATGAAAATTATCCCGCTTCCAACGACTTCAATGTCTATTCGTCGGTGCGTTTCTCGGAACCGAACATTACCCTGATGAAGGAATGTCTGCAACCGATTTTGGAAGGAAAGACACAGCGCGAAGCTGCCAATATCCTGATCAACCTGGTGCAAACCGGCTTTGAATACAAAACCGACCGGGATCAGTTCGGCTGCGAAAGACCGTTGTTTGCCGAGGAATTGTTCTTCTACCCCTACAGCGATTGCGAAGACCGTTCCGTGCTATTTGCCTTGTTGGTACGGGAACTTATGAATCTGGATGTCGTCCTGGTCCGTTATCCGGGCCACATGGCGACGGCTGTATGTTTTACCGAAAAGGTGGAAGGAACGACCCTGCAGTACAAAGGAAAAACCTACACCATCTCCGATCCGACGTACATTGGAGCTGATGTAGGTATGAATATGCCTGATATGGTCAAAGTGGAAGAGGTCCTGCCGAGCTTATTTCTTAGCAGCAACCGCTAACAGTACACCGAGTACAATGCCCAAGAGGGCTGCAAACAATACGCGTAATTCGCCCGGCAACAAAAAAGTAATGGTATGAGCCGGATACCAGAACAGGGGGATCGTTTTCTTGAAGACGAATCCCCATTGTTTTTTCCAGTCCAGCTCGGCCATGAGTTTGCCCATGGGGATGGGTGTGACCAGTGCTGACAAGCGGCCTCCGTGGTTGTGGATGTGCATATCAGTAATCTTGTGGAAGGTCATGAAGACTGGAGCGAAGAAGGTATTCATCGCTACAGAGATGGACAGGGCAATGGCAAATTTTCCCCAACTCAGCGGACCTTGGAAGGTGGCCAGGGTGTCGGGCATGCCCAGGTTTTGCATGAGGGTTGGAATACCGGATGAAAAAACGGTCATGGCTCCGTTGATGAACATCCCCAGGACGCCCCATACCAGCATTTTGGGAACCATCCCAAAACCTTTGGGCAGGTATTCGCCTCGGCTGATGCGCGCACCCAACATTTCTCCCAGGGTGGAGAGGATGCCGAATTTAAGAAAGCTCATGAACATGCCATGATCGGCATTGAAGGCTTTGTAGGCTTCATACAAAGGGGTGGAGAGGAAGAAGGGCAGGAAGATTGCCAAGAGGACGATGATAAAGTAAAAGTCTGTTCTTTTCATGGGTTTGTTGTTTGTTTTGTGGGTTGAAGACTTATCCCCGTACGAAATGAGGCATGTCTTCCGGGATGATCATGGAGATTTCTACGAGACCGGCCACCGCGCCATTTTGGAACCAGGCGGTCTGATAGATCATTTTCTTTACGCCTTTTTTGAAGATGGTGTAGGCATTGGATCCTCCATTTTCCAACAGGGTCTGGATGGTTTTCCAGGCATGTTCCGGGTGGCAGTCCTTGAGATTTTTGCCGAGGAGATCTCCGTGGGATGCAAAGGTACTCCGAGCCTTGTCGTTCATGAAAATAATGTTTGCCTCTTTGTCGCAAACGGTGACGGCACAGTTCATTTCTTGTGCCCAAGCGTATCCTTCGTTCATGGTACTTGTTTTTTTCGCAAAAATAGTATTATTTTGGTTTCAAATTTGATTTACTTACAACGATGAGAAGATTCTGTTTATTTGTATTGGCTTGTATCTTGTTGGGTACAAGTGCTTGTCGCAACCGCAATCAGGTTGCCCCCGTTCCGCAAACTCCGGAAGTGGCCGTTGAGGATACCCTGGTCGCAGATGAGAACGGTTACCTGGTCCGGGTAGGGGATGTGGCTCCGGATTTTACGGTAAAACTCACCGATGGCTATTCGGTCAACCTGGCAGACCAGCGAGGCAAAGTTGTGATGCTACAGTTTACAGCGAGCTGGTGTGGTATCTGCCGTCAGGAAATGCCGCACATTGAGAAGCAGATCTGGCAACGCCACAAGGACAACCCGAATTTTGTGCTCCTGGGAATTGACCGGGATGAACCGGTTGAGAAGGTGCTGCAATTGGCAGAATCTACGGGTGTTACCTATCCGTTGGCCTTGGATCCCGGGGCAGACGTGTTTGCCAAATATGCGTTGCGCACTGCCGGAATTACCCGCAATGTCCTGATTGACAAGGAAGGTAAAATTGTGATGCTCACCCGTCTGTTCAAGGAAGATGAATTCGCCAGCCTGGTTCAAACCATTGATCAAATGCTGAAATAGAGAAAAATAGCGATAATTTCAGAGAAAAGACATATCTTTGTCATTCATATTCGGTAGCAGAATATGTTTGTAAATTTTTAATTACTAATAAAAACAACATTATGAAGAAATTTTTTGCATTGGCAATCGTTGCGCTTGCTTTGACCGCTTGTGGCAAAGACACCGACGACACCGGAAAACCTGTAGAAAAGGTTGCTTTGGAAACCCCGACCCTGACCGTTTCCAACCAAACTGAAAACGGTTTCACCATCTCTTGGAACGCTGTAGAAAATGCTGTGGGTTACACCTACATCATGACTGAACAAGCGACTACCACTGAAACTTCTGTAACTTTCTCTGACTTGCAACCCGGTTCTTACACCGTACGCGTACAAGCAAATGCGGCTGCTGACTCTAAAGAGTACAAAGATTCACAATTTGCTGACATCACTGTTACCATTACTGCTCCCGTTCCGGATGTATGGTTTGAACAAGATATGTATGTAACGGATGAATATGCTGATCAAGGTTTGACTTCCTACAATTCTATCTTCATCGAATGGATTGGTCAAGACGTTATCGAAGTGAAATTCCTGGTAATTCCCACTGATGGTCTCGAAGGTATGAGTGGAGAAGAAGCATGGGAAGGATATTCAGATGTTTTCCAAACCTTGGATGCAGAAGGTCTTGAATACGTAAACTCAGACGGTTGCTTGATTTACTTGGACGAATGTACTGCCAATACCAGCTACTCTGTGATTGCACATGCAACTCACGTTAGTGGTGAAACTACCCTGCTTACCGACGAGGTGACTACTGCTGAGTTCGAAGTGGATGATACCGTAGCAAGTTGGTTCGGCGATTGGACTCTGACTGCATCCCAAGCAATGAAATTGAGCATTGGTTCTGACGGTTATTTGGCTATGGATTTCGTTGCTCATGACTTCGAAATGGATGTTACCATCACGGGTAGCTCTGTTGATCCTTCACAAGTTGAAATTTATGGCTGGAGCCAAATGGATCCCACTCTTCCTGCTATCGGTGTTGTAGGTCAAGATGGTTCATTGCAAGTGTACGCAGGAGTTGTAGTTGGTCAAGCAGATTCAGACGGATATGCTCCCACTTGGTTGGTTTACGGTGACTACGAAGAAGGTTCTACTTTCGTAACCGGACAATTCCCTGCTTATACCTTCGTGAAGAACCAAGGTGTTGCAGAAGGTATCGGTGAAACAGTTGAAGTTGGCGGTGGTTATCACGTTACCGTACGTAACTTCGAAATTTATGCTTTTAATGAAAATAGCAATAGATTATCTCCCTATGCTAATGAAGAGGACTTCCCTCTCTTCTACATTGCTGATGACATTACCTTGACTGCAAAAGAAGCAAGCAGTGCACCTCGCGCTGCCAAGATGTTTACTGGTAAAGCAAAAGCTCAAATTGCTTCACGTGCCTCTGTAGTTTCTACTGATGTAGTAGCTTTCTAAGTAATTGCTAAACTAAAATAAACGGTGGTGTATGCAGCACAGCATACACCACTTTTTTGTTTAGGGTCTTATGTTAGCACAATTTTTGTATCCGCAGAAATTGTGCTAAGTTTGTCTTATGAAACGAGTTTGGCTTATTTTGGGGATACTTTTCCTGATGTGTGGATGTGATCAAATCCAAGACCCTGTCGTTGGGGTGACCCGTGAGCGGGCAGCAGATCGTAAATCTCGCGTGACCAATTTGAAATACAACCTTTATTTCAATATCCCCTTGGAGCAGGAGAAGGCTGTACTCGGTAAGAACATTCTGTCCTTTGACTTGCCGGAAATCCAACCGTATTCTCGACGGAAGGATCTTTGGCTGGATTTTACCGGTGAGGTTCAGCAAGTGGTGTTGAATGGCCATCCCATTCCGGTGGAGATGGTTTCGGAGCACCTGCGTTTGCCCGGTGAGGAGCTGAAATCGGGATCCAATCAGGTGGAAGTTCATTTTGTCAGTCCGGATCAGTCGCTGAACCGTCGGCCGGATTTTCTGTATACTTTGCTCGTTCCTGACCGGGCCCGAACCTTGTTTCCTTGTTTTGACCAACCGAATTTGAAGGGTCGTTATACCTTGCGACTTTCCATTCCAGAGTCGTGGGAAGCTGTCGCGAACGGTAAGTCCAAAGGTGAGGTGGAAGATCCGTATCAAAAAGGGAAGAAAATTGTGCGTTTCTGTGAGACGGAACCCTTGAGTACGTATTTGTTTTCGTTTGTTGTGGGCGAATTCACTTACCAGGAATTTGTGAAGGACCGGTCGTTGGGCATTTATCACCGGGAGACTGATCCGGCCAAACTGCAGCAATTGCCACTCATAGCAGAGGAGGTCTTTGCCTCCCTGGCTTGGTTGGAGGAATACACGGGGATTCCCTATCCTTTTGCCAAGTATGACTTGATTATATTGCCAGGTTTCCAGTACGGGGGCATGGAACACACAGGGGCAACCTTGTACAATGCGTCGCGGATGTTTCTGGAAGCCAATCCTTCGCTGAAGGAGCGGATGGCGCGCAGTTCCGTCATTGCGCACGAGACGGCTCACATGTGGTTTGGGGATTATGTGACCATGACCTGGTTTGATGATGTATGGATCAAAGAGGTGTTTGCGAATTATTTTGCCGCACAAATCATCAAGCTGCAGTATCCGGACTACGACGACCGGTTGAATTTCTCTTCTTACCATTTGTCTGCCTACGCGGAGGAACGGACCACGGGAGCCGTTTCTTTAAGCCAGCCGTTGGGAAACCTGAAGGATGCCGGTTTGATTTACTCGAACATCGTGTATAACAAAGCGCCGATTGTGATGAGCAAGCTGGTGGAACGTATGGGGGAAAAACCCTTTCAAGCAGGTGTCCGTCAGTACTTGAAACAATATGCGTACGGGAATTCAACGTGGGATGAACTCATTGCGGTGATGGATGCGCAGGTGCCCATCGATATGTTGCATTGGAGTGATGTTTGGGTAGCCTCGGAGGGTGCACCCCGCTATAAATTCCAACGCAATGGAGACAGCCTGACCATCTATCAGTCCGATCCCTTGGGGCGGGATTTGTCCTGGGAACAATCCATTGTCATCGGATGGCAGGAACCCCAACCAGGCGCTCCGGGACGATTGCGGTGGAACGAACAGCGTGTGGTTCTGGCCGATGAAGTAACCCGTGTTCTGTTGCCGGCAGGGGTCGGTCCGGTTTTGCCGAATACCGATGCGATGGGGTATGGTGTCTTTGTGATGGATGCGCAGACCCGCGATTACTGGTTGTCGCAATTGCCGACTTTGACGGATGATTTGCAGCGTCGGGCCTTGCTGACAAACTTTCAGGAACTCTTCTGGTTGGGAAAATTACAGCCAGCCCCTTGGGCAACGGCCCTGATGGAGGTGGTAGGGCAGGAGACGAACCAGTTGCTCTTTTCTCAGGCATTGAATCAATTGATAACGGTATTGCACTGGAATCCTGCTTTGACAGACGTGGAGCAGCGGTTATGGCTATTCGCCGCTTCGGTGAAGGATCCTGTCAAGAAACGGCTGTCTTTTCTTGCACTGATGGAGGTGGCGAAAGACCCTCAGGTGCGGGAATGGTTGCTGGAGGCTTATGACGATGCAGACCGGAACCTGAAGGACAAGACGAAACTGGTGTATCGATTGGCTGTCTTTTATCCCGAGAGGGCGCTGGAACTGCTGGCGCAGCACCGTCTTTTGTTGGATCATCCGGACGAATTGGCTGAATTTGATTTCCTCGCCCGCGCCGTGCATCCGCTCAGCGAGATGCGGTCCGCTTTCTTTGAAGACCTGAAGCAGCCTTCCAATCGGATTATCGAACCATGGGTGGCTGAGGCCTTGCAATTGCTCGCCCATCCGGACCGTCAGTTGGAGGCTTTGAATTATTTGCGGGAAGGACTGGAAATGTTGCCTGAAATCCAACGGACCGGAGATATCTTCTTTCCGAAAAACTGGGCAGGCGCTTTGCTGAGTGGTCATACCACGGTGGAGGCCAAGCAGATCGTTTTGGATTATTTGCACAGTCATGCCTCTCAGGTGCATCCGTTGCTGTTGAGTAAGGTGCGTCAACAAGCAGATCCCTTGCTCCGCATGAAATAATTTTCTTAACTTTGTTGCTGTCTAAACAAGTCGTGTTATGGCAGTCATTGGAATTGATTTGGGAGGAACCAAAGTGGCCGCTGCAATCTTTGATGCGAATGGCCGGATTCTTGCCCGCAAAAATGCCTTGTTGGCCGGTCGAACCGGTGAGCAGGTGGGTGATTTGATCAACGAAGTAATTCTCGCTCTGCAGTCCGAGCACATGACCGAAGTTTTTCAGGGGATTGGTGTTTGTGTGCCGGGGATTGTCTATTCCCGGACCGATCGTGTCTGGGCACCCAACATTCCGGGTTGGGACAATTATCCCTTGAAGGCCAAAATCAAATCCATTCTGAATAACCCGAAGATCCCTGTGTGCATCGAGAGTGACCGTACGTGTTACATCCTGGGTGAGGTGTGGCAGGGTGCCGCGCAAGGTTGCGAGAATGCTATTTATCTGGCTGTCGGAACTGGGATTGGTGCCGGTATCCTCCTGGATGGTCGGGTGATTCATGGGGCGAATGATATCGTAGGAGCGACCGGATGGATGGCCCTGGAACATCCTTACCGCGAGGAATTCATTCCGGTGGGCTGTTTTGAATACTATGCTTCCGGCAATGGAATTGGTACGAATGCACGGCGTCTGTTGCAGGAAAATCCCGCGTATCAGGGTCCTTTGCGTCAGAAGCCCTTGGAAGAAGTGACCTCCCACGATGTATTTGCTGTGTATGACCAGCAGGATCCAATTGCGGTAGCAGCCTTGGATAAGGCTGTACAAATGTGGGGGATGGGGACAGCCAATCTGGTGAGTCTCTTCAATCCCGAGAAAATTATTTTTGGCGGGGGCGTCTTCGGTCCCGCTGTACGTTTCATCGACCGGATTTATCAGGAAGCCTGCCGATGGGGGCAGCCCATTTCGATGAAGGATGTACAATATTGTGCGTCTCAGGTCGGGGGCGATGCGGCCTTGTTGGGCGCTGCTTACCTGGTGTTGCGGTCATTTAATCATCAATCGTATGGAAAATAAATCGTATTCTGTTCCGAAGGTTTTTGTAGCGGCCTGTGCCGGTATCGCCATTTTTGGTGTGATCATGTTGGCGTTGGGTGCCATCATGAATCCCTTGACCCTGCGGATTCCGCAGGCCGTGACCCTGCCGCAGTTCCTGTCCATCGGCATTATTGTGGGTACCATTTTCTTTGGTCCGGTCGTGGATAAATTTGGATATAAGGGGCTGATGATTGCGGCTTCGGTTCTTGCTTTGGGAGGCCTGTTGGGACTTGCAAACTTCGGACAAATGGCCTTGTTGCGTGTGAGCATGATTGTGTTGGGAATTGGGGGCGGTATTTTGAATGGTGCCACCAATGCGCTGGTATCGGATATTTATGAGGATCCGAAACGTGGTAAAATGATGAGTATCATGAGTTCGTTTTACTGTGTGGGAGCTCTTTGCTGGACCCTCTCCTGTTCGTTGATCGAAGATTATGTCGTTCCGTTGACCGTGGCTTCCATCCTGATTGTGCTGTTCATTGTGTACTTCTGCTGTATTTCCTTCCCGAAAGCAAAGCCCCAGGGACAAGTGGCTTATACGGATTCCATCCGCTTGTTGCGTTATCCGGTGATTCTGTTGTTCTCCGCCGTTCTGTTCTTTCAAAGCGGTTTGGAGGCCATATCGGGTAATTATACGGCCAAATTTTTGACAGACAATGGCTTGACCAATAGTGCAGCCACCTTGGCCTTGACCTTGTTGACCGTGGGCATGCTCATAGGTCGCGTGGGATTGAGCATCCTGATGGGACGCTTCAAGGATCTGACTTTGTTGGCAGGTTTTCTGGTAGTTGCCTTGTTCGGTGCAGGGATGATGTATTTTGCTGATGCGTCGGTGATTCTGCCTTATTTGAGTACCCTGTTGATGGGTATCGGAGTCAGTGCTACCTTCCCGGTCATCCTGGCACGTGTCGGATCTGCATTCAGTCACATGACGGGATCTGCCATCTCGATTGCCATGCTCTTGGGCTTGTGCGGGAATTACTCGCTGAATTTCCTGGCAGGAAAGACGTTTCAAGTTGGATATTCCAATCTTTTCCCCATATTTTTGGTGTTGGCGGTTGTCGCTATGTTGGTGGTTCTGCCCGTGGCGACCCGATCAGCCCAGCGATTTGCCGAGAAGAAAAAGTAACTTAATTAAATAACCATTTAATTTTTAGAAAAATGTTAGCAAACGAATGGAAAAAGAACGCTTTTGGCGTGATGAACAAAATTGAGGAAACTCAAATGGAGCAAATTAAGAAAGTGGCCGAAGTGATGGCAGATGCGATTCAAGCGGGCCGTTGGGTGCATACTTTCGGTTGCGGACACGCGAATCTTCCGATCGAAGAAATGTATCCGAGAATTGGTGGTTTTGTGGGCTTTCACCCGCTTTGCGAGCTGCCTTTGACGTTCTTTACTCATATTACTGGTGAAATGGGTATCAACCAATTCCTCTTCCTGGAAAGAACCGAAGGTTATGGTAAAGCCATCATGGACAGCTGGAATTTCGATGAACGCGACGTTCTGTGGATTTTCTCGCACACCGGTATCAATGCTGTGAATATCGATGTGGCTTTGGAAGCCAAAAAACGCGGCATGAAGGTGATCGTTTACGGTTCTGCTGAACAAACCGGTGCCAAAGTACCCCGTCATTCCGGTGGAAAGAACCTCTTCCAAATTGCTGACTATGTGGTGGATTCCTGCTGTCCGCTTGTGGATGCATCGGTATCTCTGAAAAATCACCAGGACAAAATCGGTCCCCTTTCGACCATGGCCTTCATCACAACGGTTTGGATGACCATTTGTACCGTTGCTGAAATTCTGGAAGAAAGAGGCGTGAAACTGTACATTCACCCTTCGCACAATGTGCCCGGTGATACGACGGCTCATGAACGTTTGGATGCTTGCATCAAAGAATACAAAGAACGCGTGAAAGGCGTTTAAGCGAATTACCATGAATCATTCAGCTTACGATATCACGTACGCCAAATGGGGGGATGTCAGCCGGACAGATGCTTACGATCTGGCCATCCTTCCTTGGGGGGCGACGGAGCCGCACAATCGTCATCTTCCGTATTGTACGGACATGCTGACGGCTCAAGCCATTGCTTTTGAGGTTGTGGAACAGGCAGCGGCACGTGGGGTAAAAGCCATGGTGCTGCCGGGCATCCCGTTGGGCTCTCAGAATCCTGGACAGATAGAATTGCCTTTCTGTATCCATACCTCCCAGGCGACGCAGTTTGCTGTCTTGCGGGACATTGTGATTTCGTTGAAACGTCAGAACATTCGTAAGCTCATGATTATGAGCGGTCACGGTGGCAATATTTTCAAAGCCATGATCCGTGATCTGATGATAGAGGATCCGCAGATGATCATCTGTCACAACGAATGGTTCAACATTGTGAAACGGGATGGCTTTTTCGAAGAAGCCGAAGATGATCACGCGGGAGAATTGGAAACTTCGGTCATGCTCCATTATTATCCCGACCAAGTCAAGATGGAATTGGCTGGGGACGGCCGTTTCAAACGGTTTGCCATTGATGGACTGAACCGGAAAGTGGCCTGGCTGCCCCGAGACTGGGCCGCTGTAACGGAGGATACAGGTGTTGGCAATCCGCACAAGGCAACCGCCGAGAAAGGTCGTCGTTATGTGGAGGCAGTGATACCGAAGATCGTAGATTTTGTGGTGGATTTTGCGAAAGGACCCATTTATTAGTCCTTGATCAGATCCTCCGTTTTAGCCCCGACCACTTGCAACAAGTCGTCGGGGTTTATTTTTAGCTGCAGGCCGCGGACACCGGCACTGATGAAGATGTGGGGGAAGTCCTGGCAGCTGCAGTGGATCCAGGTCGGATAGGGTTTTTTCATGCCGATCGGGCAGCAGCCTCCCCGAATGTAGCCGGTCAGGGGCAACAGTTCTTTCACGGCAATCATTTCGGCTTTTTTGTTCCCGGAAATCTTGGCCACTTTTTTCAAGTCCACTTCCTCGTCCCCGGGGATGACACAGACAAAGAGACCGTTCTTGTCGCCGCGCAAAACGAGGGTTTTGAAGACTTGGGCAATGTCCTCGCCCAGTTCTTCGGCGACGTGGGTGGCTGCCAGGTCGTTTTCATCCACGGTGTAGGGAATGAGCTCGTAAGGGATCTTACGGGCATCGAGCAGGCGGGCAACGTTTGTTTTGTTGATCGGGGGCATGCAGGGGGCGTTAGGGGTTGATGGGAGTCGGTCGGCAACAGTCGGCAGGTATTCGTTGGTGTCGGCTGTCGTCGGTGGTCGGTGGACGGTCGTCGGACGAGGAGGTCTAGTGTCCGCTGCATTGGTGGTCGGAACTGTGACCGGCACATCCGATGCCGGAGTCGGCCAGTTCGCCGTTCAGGTATAGGGTGACTACGGCGTCAACCGGTCCGTGGCAGCCGCGGATCACTTGGATGCCGTGGGCGTGAAGTTTGTTCAAAGCACCCGGTCCCATGTTTCCGGCGAGCATGACGGTAACACCCATGGCTTGCAGGTCGGCGGCAATACCGGACTTGCAACCACAACCTTGCGGAGAAGGAAGGTCTTCTTTGTTTGAAATTGCTTGGTTTTCAATGGTATAAATGGTATAGTGGTCGCAATGGCCAAAGTGGTCATCGATGTGGCCATCTCGGGTAGGTACAGCTATTTTCATGATTCTTGTATTGGGTTTGTTGTTTTTTTTGTTCGTATAAAATTCGTACAAAAATAATAAGTTTTATCGGATGATGTGTCATCCAAAAAGATTTTGTATCTTGCGCAGATTTTTAATTTTTTGAAAATATGAAAAATAGAATGATGATAGCTCTGGTAATGGGCTTGCTTTTGGGGCTGATGATGCCCGCTTCTGTCTATGCAGGCGAACCCGAGAGAAAATCGGTGCTCGTACAGCATCTGACACAAGAAGAATTTATGGCAAAAGTCTTCAATTACAAGGAGGATAGTAATTTGACTTATTTGGGTGATCTCCCGGCCATTGTTGATTTTTATGCAGACTGGTGTGTGCCTTGTCAGCGCTTGGCACCGGTGCTGGAAGAATTGGCGAAGGAATACGAAGGTCGCATTGTGATTTACAAAGTCAATACCGATCAACAAAGACAATTGGCAGTTGATTTTGGAATTCAGGCGCTTCCGACGATGTTGTTCATCCCGGTGAAAGGCGAGCCCCAGGTTCAGAAAGGTTCGATGCCGAAGAAGAATCTGAAGCAATTGATTGAAACTATTTTGTTGAAATAATGCAGCTTCTGTTTGTAAAAGTAAAAAAATAGTATATTTTTGAATAAATTTTTTAACCCAATTTTAAACTCATTATGAAAAAAACCTATTTGCTGCTTGCATTGACTTTTGTTCTGGCGCTCGTGAGCTGTCAGGAAGAGGAAAAACATGCAACTCCGAAGGTGGCATTGGAGGCTGTAGAAAGCCTGCCGACCTCCCTGGTGTTTAAGGTGACTCCGGAGAATGCCGAAACCTGTGCTTATGTGTGCTATGAAAATGGTACAACTGCTCCCACCGCCAGTGCTGTATTGGCGAACGGTGTCTCTGTAGATGCCAAGAAAACTTCTTCGGTAACCGTTTCTGATCTGAAACCGAATACCGAATACAACATCGTAGTGGCTGCTCAAGCTGGCGATGTGGCTGTATTGTCGCAAGTCTTGAAAATGAAAACAACCGATGCCGCTGTGCCGGTTGTGACTTTGGAAGCCGGTTCCGTGACCCGCAGCTCCATTTCATTTGTCGTGAAACCCCAAGACGCAACGGCTTGTGCTTATGTGGTATTGAACGAAAACGAAGCACCTGCTGCTGCTGACATTTTGGCCAACGGTACGGCTGTCGCTGCCAACGAGTCTTCTATCCAAACCGTTTCTGATTTGGAACCTGGCGTGACTTACTATGTGTTTGCTGCTGCAACCAACGGTGTTGCCTCAGTGGTGTCTGACGTGTTGGAAATGACCACCAAGTTGAATGAGTCTGATATCGTTGAGATCTACGGCCGTAAATGGAACCGTTTCAACTTTGGTTTCAACATCTACACTTCCAAAGGTGAACAAGCATTCGTAGACATGTACTTGCAAGAAACTTCTGTGGCAGGTGTATTGCCCGAAGGAGAATACAAAGTATTGGATTTGCCCGAACCTCCGATGTACGAAGCTGAAGAAAACTGCATCGCAGCCCAAGGTTCTTTCATCCGTACCGACCGTAACGCAGAAGATTACAACTTGTTGCAATCCGGCCGTATCATCATCACTCACGTGGACAAAGGTTACATCGTGGATGTTGACTTGACTGACGAACAAGGCAACCGCATCGTCGGTGTTTACGAAGGTTATGTTCCGCCGCAATTCGAACAAGAACAATTCTGCAACCCTCCGATTCCTTGGCACGATGAAACCTACGAAACTACGTTGACCTACGTAGGTGCTCAACACTACAGCGATCCGGGTACCAGCTTCTCATTCTGGATGAAAACGGCTGACGGTCCGTATGACATCTATTTCAACCTCTTGTTCCCGAAAGTGATGGACGGTATTCTTCCGGAAGGTTTGTATACTTTGAAAACCACCGATTGGGAATCCGATGAAGAAATTGACGAGCTCGTGATTTTCGCAGAAGAAGGTTACCACCATGCACAATTGGAAGACCAAATTTATATGCGTCTGTTGGAAGGTTCTACTTTGGAAGTTGAGCACTTGGATGGAGAGTACCGTCTGACCCTGGACATTGAAAATGAATTGAAGACCAAGATCAAAGCTACCTGGGAAGGTGTGATCGAAAAACGTTGGGATGCTGACCCGGATATCAACCACCCCGGTCAAGGCGAAGAAATTGCTGAAATGACCGTGAAAGGTGTTTCCAACAGCTCAACTGCTTATACATTGTATATGGAAGCCGGTGACAAGAAATTGGAATTGGCTGTGAACTGCCCGGGTTCTGTTTGGAATGTGTTGCCGGAAGGCGAATACATCGTGGATCCCAATGCAGATGAATGGGCTGGTTCTTCTCTCTCCAACTTCTTCATCAACGGTGCGAAATCCAAAATGAAAGCTCCTTACACCAAGACTTTGGTGTCTGGTAAGTTGATCGTTTCTCACTTGGAAGAAGGTTATGACATGTATGTGGATGTTCGCGATACCGAAGGCAACCGTTTCAAAGCGGCTTACAAAGGTATCGTTGATCCCTACACCAGCAACGCAACCTTCAACAACCCTCCGATTCCGTACAACGACATCACCATTAACACCACCTTCACCAGCGTAACCGGTTCTCACGATGCACCGCTTCGCGCAGACGGTTGGTTTGACTTGTACTTTACGACAGCAGAAGGCCCGTATGATATCCAATTGCAACTGGAATGCCCCATCGCTTACGACGGTATCTTGAAAGAAGGTACCTACACTTTGGGTGGTGAAGAACTCATCATTCACTACGGTTCCATGACTTTGCGTGGTGCATCCAGCCTTGAGTTGACCGATGCAACCTTGGAAGTAAGACACTTGGACGTAGGTTATGAAATGGTACTGCACGTAGAAGACCAAATGAAGACCAAGATCAACGCAACCCACACCGGTATCGTGTTGAAGAGCGACAACGCTTCTTACGACTTCCAAAACCCGGGTTACCGTTATCCGGCCGATTACAAACTCGATTTTGAAACCGTGAAGATTGGAACGACCGATGGTATGGGTGGTCGTTATGTGACCATGAGCAACAGCCACGGTGACCGTCTGAAGATTTCTTTCCACGAAGATAACGTATCGATCAGTGAAATTACTCCGGGTCTTTATACCTACACTTACCAATTTGAAGATGATCCGTTCACTTACTATGGTAATGGTACAACCTTGACCATGCCGGATGTTCCGAACCCTTATCCGTTCTATGCGGGTGGTGGTATGATCGAAGTCGTGAAACACGATGATGGCACTTACACCATTGACGTAGCGGTCTACATCTATCAAAACGGACACAAACTGGTACGTTCAACATACACCGGTATCGTAGAATAATCCATTTGGATTGCAAATACTTCAAGAGGCTGGCCTTCGGGTTGGCCTCTTTTTTTGCTTTTGATAAAGCAATGAACCCCGAAAGTCTTTTGTCGACTTTCGGGGTTCCTACTTGGTTGCTCTCAGGATCCTGAATGTGTTTTGAGGGCTTTCTCTGGTAGTTTTCTCTGATGGTTGTGTCTGATGTCTTGCCTGATGGCCTTTTCTAGTCGTTCCTTTTGGTCTGTCGGCTTATTTCAGGTAGATATCGACTTCGGAGTAAGCGTAGTCCAGGGGTTTGCGCGGAGTCTGGATATGACCGCCGGTAAAGATGCTTTTGACGGTACCACCATATTGTAGGGTCAGGAAATTCTTGCCCACTTCCCGGACAATGACGGGTGGAAGGTATTCGCAGTGCGCTGTCAGATTCATACCTTTCTTGATCTGGTCGGGGGTGTAATGTTTCGGGTAGGGGGTGATGGTGTTGCGACCCGGATCGCAGGCAATGGTGTATCCTTGCACGTTGCATTCGGCCCAGTCGGGGATATTGTTGACGGGTGCTGTTTCTGTATTCATCATGGTCAAGGTATTGGGATTAGTAACGTTGGACTTGGCTGATGTATTTGAGGCCGGCTTCCAGGGCGGAACGCCAGTAGGTCCAGTTGTGGGCGCCGTCTCGCACACGGTATTCGTGGGTGATGCCTTTTTCGCGCATCAGCATGTGCAGTTCGGAGTTGCCCCGGTAGAGGAAGTCGTCATCTCCGCAGTCGATGTAGAATTTGACTTGTTTGCGTTGGTTTTCGGGCATGTTCTTGACCAGTTCCAGGACAGAATTGGCATACCAATGGTCAGAGAGACGCTTTTTGGTACAACCGTAGAGTTCCATCATGCCGTAGCTGTTGCCGGATTTTCCATTGATGCGGTCCAGCAATTCCTGATCCGTCATTACGCCGGCACTCATGGCTACACAGACACTGAACAGATCGGGGTGCTTGAGGGCATAAAGCAGGGAACCGTAGCCACCCATGGACAGGCCTCCAATGGAACGGAAGTTCTTTTCTGCACGAACTTTGTATTTCTTTTCAATGTGGGGGATGAATTCCTGGATGAACATGTCTTCAAAGTTGTCCGATCCGTCGGCACGGTTGATGTACCAGCCGTTGTCGGCATTCGGGCAAACGATGATGGTGGGATGGATTTCGTTGTTTTCGATCAGGCGGTCTGCGGTCTGATCCATTTCACCGTAGTACAACCAGTTGCTTTCGTCTCCACCGTAGCCGTGCAACAGGTACATGATGCGGTATTCCCGATCGGAACTGTCGTAGTCAGCGGGGAGGTATACTGTGTAGGCGATGTCGCGTTGAAGGATCTCACTGTGTAAGACTTCGTGTGTGTAGGTGCGGCTCGGTTGTGCAGCACTGGGCAGGATGGCTGCGATCCAGCACAGGCTCAAGAAAAAAAGAATTTGTCTCATCGTATTGTTGTTTGAATATGATCGATGAGACAAAGGTAATAAAAAAAGAAAGGAACGATATCGCATCGCTCCTTTCGGGTGTCAATTCATTAATCGTCGTAGTCAACTAAATTGAACCGCTTGTCGAATTCCAGGCTGATTCCGTTCATCAGTTCGATTTCCCAGCCGCGCTTTTCCCGTTGGATTTCGCGGACTTGTGCTTTGGGAAACCGCTGATCGATGAATGATCGGATTTCATTCGGAATCAGGGCATCTGGAACAGCGGTCATTTTGCTTTCCACTTGTTTCCAAGCTCCCTCTTTGTCGAATTTCAGTGATATTCCGTTTTCAAGCATCACTTTGAATTCTTTGTCGAAGAATTCTGATTCTTCAACTGCGAAGAGGACTTGGTCTTTTGAAAAATGTTCACCTACGAAAGCAATCGCTTGGGCAGGAAGTTTTTCAAAATTGATGGCACGTTCCCGATCTTCGGCCCGGAGGGTGATTCCAAATCCGAAGAGACATAGAATCAGTGTTGTCAAAACCTTTTTCATAACAAAAAGACCATTAAAAACCTTTTATAAACCTTAACTTTACGATGCAAATATAGTATAATTTTTTTACATGCAAATAAATTTCTTAAAAAATTGCATATAATTGTAAATATTTACTGTTATAAATAATTTATCAAAGTATGTACCGTCTTTTGTTTTTGGATAATCGGGAGGATTGCCTATCTTTGAAAAATGAATATATTGTACGAAATTATGAATAAGAAACTTTTGATCCTTTGCTTGGGCATGGGGCTTGCCGGAGTTGCTGCTTCTGCCCAAGAAATCACGAAAAACGAATTGCAACAAATTCAGTCATCCTTTGTGGAAGATGCTTCGACCAAAGCCTTGCAAAACATCCTGATGGGGAATGCCAATCTGAAGACCCTGGCCTTGAATCACGGTCTGGACGGTCAGATTGACCACTACTTCAAATACCGCGTAGATGTGAAAGGCATTACCGACCAACAGTCATCGGGCCGTTGTTGGATGTTTACTTCGATGAACGTTCTGCGTCCCACCGTGATGAAACAGTTGGATTTGAATTCCTTTGATTTTTCCCATAACTACAACTACTTCTGGGATATTTTTGAGAAGAGCAATCTCTTCCTGGAAAATGTAATTGCTACGGCGGACCGTAGCATGACCGACCGCGATGTGGAATTTTTCTTCAAGGCTCCGGTCAATGATGGCGGTGTATGGAACCTGTTCTACAACATTGCCGAGAAATATGGCGTGGTTCCGCAAGACGTGATGCCGGAAACAGCCCATTCCAACAATACCTCGCAAATGGGCAATGTCATCAACGAACGTCTGCGTGCCGGTGGTTATGCTTTGCGCGAACTGATTGCTGATGGTGCAAAGAAGAAAGCGGTTCAAACAGCCAAGCTGGAGATTCTCAAAGATGTGTATCGCGTGTTGGCCTTGTGTCTGGGCGAACCGCCGACAGAATTTACCTGGCGTTACAAGACCCAATCCGGTGAGGTGAAAACTTTGACTTCCACTCCGATGGATTTTTACAAAAGCATCGTTCCCGAAGATTACAACCCGGATGCCTACATCATGATCATGAACGATCCGACCCGTGAGTATTATAGGGTATACGATATTGCTAATTACCGCAACACCGTAGAAGGTGTGAACTGGGTTTATCTGAACTTGCCCAACGAGGTGATCAAAGCGGCAGCCATTGCCTCCATCAAGGCCAACGAAGCCATGTATGCGTCTTGCGATGTGGGAGCTTACTACAATTCCAAAGCGGGTATTTCGGATCCTGCGATGTACGATTATGAGTCGTTGTTCGGCATTGACCTGTCTATGGATAAAAAAGCCCGGATCCTGACCCGTGAGAGCGGTTCTTCCCATGCCATGACCTTGATTGCCGTGGATACCGATGAGAACGATCGTCCCTTGAAATGGGAGTTCGAAAACAGCTGGGGAACCGCAGCCGGTCACAACGGATACCTGACCTTTACCGATGCTTGGTTCGATGAATACATGTTCCGTATTGTGATCAACAAGCGTTATCTGGATGAAGCTTCCCGCAAGGCGGCTGAACAAAAACCGATTCAACTTCCCGCTTGGGATTATATGTTCTAGTATGCGCTTCATTTCGTGGAATGTCAATGGCCTTCGGGCCTGTGTGGGCAAGGGATTTGCCGACATTTTTAAGGAATTGGATGCGGATTTCTTTGCCTTGCAGGAGACCAAGATGCAGGCAGGTCAACTGGACCTGGAATTTGAGGGATACCGTTCCTACTGGAACTACGCAGATCGCAAGGGCTATTCCGGTACGGCGGTGTACACCCGTCACGAACCCTTGTCTGTAACGTATGGTATTGGTGTGGATGAGCACGACCATGAAGGACGTGTGATCACCCTCGAGATGGAAGATTTCTTCTTTGTGACGGTGTATGTGCCGAATGCGCAGGAGGAACTGGCCCGTCTGGAGTACCGGATGCGTTGGGAAGATGATTTTCGGACCTATCTTCTGGCTCTGCAGGAACGCAAGCCGGTAGTTGTCTGTGGAGATCTGAACGTGGCACACCGGGAAATTGATTTGAAGAATCCCAAGACCAACCGGAGAAATCCGGGATTTACGGACGAGGAGCGGGGAAAGTTTTCCCGCCTGGTGGAAGAAGACGGATTCATTGACACGTTCCGTCACTATTATCCGGATGCCGAAGGAGAGTATTCCTGGTGGTCTTACCAATTCAAGTCCCGGGAAAAGAATGTGGGTTGGCGGATTGATTATTTCCTGACGTCCGCTTCCTTGAAAGAACGTTTGATCGGGGCAAAGATCCATCAGCAGGTCTTTGGATCGGACCATTGTCCCGTTGAGTTGGAAATGCAATAATCCGGTACAATCCGTTGTCTTATATGGATTGGATTACTTATTTGTGGAAGGGCTTGGTGATGGGTGTCATTGCATCGGCACCCATCGGTCCTGTTGCTTTGTTTGCCATCAACAAATCCCTGAACGAGGGGCATCGCTCCGGTTTCGCCTGTGGTTTGGGTGGTGCGCTTACGGATACGACCTATGCCGCCGTGGTGGCTTTTGCGGTGACAGGCATTCATTTTTTTATAGAGAACCATACGTCCTGGATCGAACTTGTTGGAGGGCTCATCATTGCTTATTTGGGCTGGACGATGTTCCGGAATCGCCCGAAAACGGAATCTGCATCGGTTTCTGCCTCTGCTACTGCTTCTGCGGATGTGACGGGGAGGGTGACAGCGCGTGATCGCCGGAATTATTTTTTGAAGGCAACCGTGACGGGGTTGTCGAATGCCGGGGCCTTGTTTGTGATGCTGGCTCTGTTTACCTCCTTTGGTCTGACGGTGGCACGACCCGGCTGGGCGTCGGCTTTGCTAATCCTGGCCTTGTTTTGCGGGGCGGCGACGTATTGGTTTGTGATGAGCTTTATCTTGTCCCGCTTCCATCGTTTTATCCAGCTCAAACACGTCCTGTGGATCAACCGTCTGGCTGGATTGGGCGTCATCGGTTTCGGTTTGTATCTTCTCTTTCATGGAGGATGGTCTTTTATCAGTTAATAGAAACGCATCGATATGAGAAATGGCTTGAAGAAAGGTTTGAAAGTCGGCAGTTCCGTGGTCCTGGGATTGCTGGCTGTGCTTATGGTGATATGTGGTATTCTGGTGTATGTGGTGTTTACACCGGCCCGGGTTACCCCTGTTGTACAGCGCGTCGTGGACGATGCGTTGGCGGCCGACATTCGTCTGGAAAAAGTGGACGTGACTTTCTTTTCTACCTTTCCCCGGTTGGGACTCCGCTTGGAAAAAGGGGAGGTGGTTGTGCGTGACCCCCACAAGCAGATACAGGCAGATACCCTGTCCCGTCGCCGTTTGCGCGATTCACTGTTTACGTTTGATGCTTGTCAGATTGAGTTCGAACCCCTTGCCTTTCTTTTGAAGAAACGCCTGATGATCCACGAGGTTTCGCTCGACGGTGCCCAGGTTTTTGCTTGGCGTGGTACATCCGGCTTTGCCAACTGGGAACTGTTGATGCCAGCCAAGGATAGTCTGGCCGCAGCGGATACGGTGGCAACAGCACTGGATTTGTCCAGTGTGGATATTACGATTCCAGGGGTGGATGCAGTTCTGCTGCGTAGCCTGCGTATCAACAATGCCCGGATTTCGTACCGGGATCGTGTTTCACGAACTTCGGTCATGGCCCGGGATGTGGATTTGCAGTTGCGGGTCGGACTGATGGACCGGGGTGCGCGTCTGTCCGTGGATTTTGATTGTGGGGGACTTTCGGTCCGTCAGGGACGTCAGTCCTGGGCACGCCGGGCCGCTCTCTCGTTCCATAGCAAGATGGGGTGGAATCGTGAAACCAAATCCTTGTCTTTCAAGGAGTCTTCTTTGGGTGTCAACGATATCCGTCTGCTGCTCAGCGGGACGGTGCAACCCTTGCCCGACGGGATCTTTGATGTGGACCTGGATCTGGGGGCTGAAGCTCCTTCTGTTGAGAAAATGTTGGCATTGATTCCCAAGCACTTGATGTCGCAGGAGGGATTGAAAGCCGATGGCGAAATATCGGTGGCCGGTCATGTGAAAGGACGGTTGGGAGCCGGGGAGTATCCGGTGCTTCAATTGGGATTGAAAGTGGATCAGGCCTCTGCCAGTTATGCTGGTCTGCCTTATGCGGTGGACTATCTGGCGGCCGAATTCGATACCTATCTGGATGCCAAGCGGAACGATACTTCGTATGTTGATTTGAAGATTTTTCAACTGCGGGGAATGAATACGGACATCTTGTTGAAAGCCAAGATGACGGAAGTCTTTACAGACCCGATGCTGTCGGTGCAAACGCAGGCAAAAGTGGATCTGGAGGCGATTGCCGGAACCTTCCCTTGGAAATCAGGAATGGAGATGACGGGCAATGTGGATGCAGACCTGCGTTTGCGTATGCGCCTTTCGACCTTGAAGAACCAGGATTGGGGAAGGGTCTATGCCCTGGGTAAATTGGTGACGGATGGTGTTGTCGTTCGCGATACTACCGCTGGTTTTGAACTGAACAGCCAGGCGGGTTTGCGTTTCTTTGGCGGAAAATCCTTGGGAGCAAAAGCAGAGATTTCTCAATTTTCTTTTCGGACAGACGGGGTGCGTGCAGCGGCCGACAGCCTTCATCTCAAAGTGCGGTCGGACCGGCCGAAGGATACTTCAAAACTATTCAAAGTGCAAGCGGATGCCCAATGGAGACGTTTGATGTTCCGTCAGGCGGAACAATTGCGTGTCTTCAGTCGTCGGGGAAATCTGGAAGCGGCTTTGTCTCCGCAGGAAGCACAGCCGGATCGTCAACAGTTGACCTTCGGAATGGTGGTGGATACGTTCTCTGTGCGCATGGGTGAAAATCGTGCTATGTTGCGTCATGGAGAATTGGACTTGACGGCCAAGCAACTGAACGATACCCTTTGGATGCCGGAAGCCAATGTTGAGTTCCGAAGAATGAGTGTGCGGACACCCCGGTTGGAGTTGCCCATCCGTTTGTGCAAAACAAAATTGTCTTTTGTGGACCGTCAGTTGAAACTGGAAGATACCTATATTAGAGTGGGTAGATCGGATGTGTCTCTGTCCGGTACCCTGGACCGTCCCTACGAAGCTTTGTTCCAGGGGAAAAAGTTGAAGGGACAATTGAAAGTGAATTCCAAAGAATTGAATGTGGGTCAGCTGCTGGGTGCCCTTCAGCCATTGGAAGATACGACGACGGTTGTGTCGCCTGTTTCCGATGCGGATCTGACCAGCCCGACGGCAACGGTTGACTGGCAGGCCATGGAGCAGCAGGAGCAGCAGTTGCAAGAGGATTTGTCCCAGTCGGAGTTGGAGGCAGAACAGGCGGTATCCGATACCTTGAAACAACCCCTGCGTCTGATCCGCATCCCGAGAAATCTGGAATTTGACTTTCAGGCCGGTATTGACCGCTTGTTGCTGGATGAACTGGAATTGCGCGAGATTGGTGGCCATATTGAGGTCAAGGATGGCTATGTCTATTTGGAAAATTTGAATTTGAGTGCGTTTGAGCAGGCCCAAATCAAGGCGACGATGATCTATCAGGCTTCGACACGCAGACGGGGCTATGCCGGATTTGAGTTGCAGGTGAAAGACGTCGATGTATCGCATGTCATCCAGACGGTGCCTGCCTTGGATTCGCTGGTTCCGATGTTGCAATCGTTCCAAGGAAGAATCAATGTACAGGTCTCGGCGGAGAGTGTGTTGGATTCGCTGATGAACTTGCAGATTCCCTCCATGCGTGCAGCTTTGAACATCCGGGGTAACGATCTAGTCCTGTTGGATGGAAAGACCTTTGCGGAAATTTCCAAAATCCTGATGTTCAAGAATAAGAAGAAGAATCAGATTGACGAGATCTATGTGAACATGACGGTAGAGGATGGACAGGTGACGATTTATCCCTTTGTGGTTGAAATGGACCGTTACCAGGCAGCGGCCGGTGGTATCCAGAATCTGGACATGAGTTTTGATTACCACATTTCTCTTCTGAAGTCTCCTTTGCCTTTCAAGGCAGGTGTGAACATCCGGGGCACCTTGGATGACATGCGCTTCGGTATCGGTAAGGCGAAATACAAGGATGCAGTTACGCCGGTTGAAATCAGAAGGATTGATAGTTTGCGCCTGAATTTTGGTGATGAAATCACCCGCCATTTCAAGAAGGTGAGTGAGCGCAAGCGTTGGAGTGAACGAGCCAAAAATCGTTCGGACCGGAACTGGCGCAAACGTGCTGATTCCTTAAGAATGAACCGTCCCTTGCGCTTTGAGAACGATCCCGGGGATTCCATCCAGTGGCATACCCGTGAGCAGATACAACAGATGCAAGAAATGCAAGAAATCAATCAACCCATATCCCATGAAAAAGAGTTGTCCAATCTGTCACAGTGAATTCGAATGTTTGCATGATGAGAATATAGCGGCCTGTCATTGTGTATCCGTTCCTCTTTCAGCGGGCCATCTGAAGTACTTGAAGGAGCATTATTCCGGTTGTCTTTGTCACGTCTGTCTGGTGAAAATAGCAAAAAGAGAGATCAGCGAAAGCTGATTTCTCTTTTTATTTATTAAACCACAATATCATAACTATAATTATACAAAACTGCAACCACTGGGTGTTTTTATGATTTTGTAAAGAATAGAAGAAAATTTTGTTGGTGGAGAGAATTATACTTAATTTCGCCACCGAAAGTAATGTAGTTAGCGTATATCCAGTCGTTAGGGATGCACGAAATTGAGAAAATATCACGTTTTTATGCGTATTCGGTTCAGTATTGTAACGGTACTGTTGCTGTGTTTGTATGCATGGCATACGAGTGCGCAGCAGGTAGATTGCACAAGAAGCAGAACTTATGTCGGTTCGCTTCTTGTGTACCCCTACCTGTGAGTGTTGATGGTGGGATCTTCTCACGCATTACATTCGTACAACAATGTAATTTATCAACACTAACCAATAATGAAGAGATTTTTTATAACCGTTGTAACGCTTCTTTTGCTTAAGGGCGTTGCCGTTGCCCAACAGAGTCGCAGCGATGAGACTCTGGAATTCCGTCCTCATTGGGGACTCCGTTTGCAAGGGGGTGCAGCCTACACCGTAGGAGCTGCGGACTTTGCTGATCTGATTTCTCCTTCTGCCCAATTGTCGGCCACGTACAACTTCCATCATGCGATGGGCGTCCGTTTTGGATTGGATGGTTGGCAAGGCAAGGGAACCATCGTCGTTCTGGACGAAATTTACCGTTTCCGTTTTCTCCAACTTCATGCCGATTATGTTGTGGATCTGGCCAATCTCTTTGGCGGATTCAAGCACAACCGTATTTGGACACCTTACATCTTTGCGGGTATTGCGGGTGCTTATGGTTTTGACAACCAGGAAGCTGCCCAATATACTGCCCAATATGGACAGGTGGTTTCCAACTATTGGGAGACCGCACCTTTCTTTGGTCTGCGTGCCGGTGCGGGAGTGGATTTTTGGCTGACCAAGAACGTATCACTCGGTATGGAAGTGAATGCCAACGGTTACAGTGACAAATTGAACTCCAAACCTTCTCTTCCCACAGCCAATCCCGATATCAATATCAGTGCCTTGTTGGGATTGAAGGTCCGTTTTGGCGGAAATACCCGTCCTTCTGCTGTGTATGCTGCGAATCTGGCAGCTGCAGAGAGAGCTGCTGCCGAGGCTGAAGCGGCAAGACTGGCTGCCGAGAAGGAAGCTGCCGAGAAAGCCGCTGCAGAAAAAGCAGAAGCTGCCCGCCTGGCTGCCGAGAAAGCCGCTGCAGAAAAAGCAGAAGCTGCCCGCCTGGCTGCTGAGAAAGCTGCTGCCGAACGTGCTGCCTTGGCTGCTGCAAATTCTGACAACATCTTCTTTACCATCGGTTCTTCCAATATCCGTAAGTCTGAAGACGCCAAACTGGTAAAACTTGCTGAATTCATGAAGGCAAATCCGGACTTTACTGTGGCTGTGGTCGGTTATGCTGACAAGGCAACCGGTAATGCCGCTGTGAACCTGCGTATTTCTGAAAAACGTGCGAACAACGTGATGAAACGCTTGGTGGCCCTGGGTATTGCTGCAGAACGGATTACTGTGGACCATAAGGGTGATACCGTACAACCGTTTGAACAAAATGACAAGAACCGTGTGATTATCTGTACCCTCAGATAATCTACCGGTTTGATGATATCCGAATCAGTTTTTAATTAAAATATTGTGTTTACTATGAAATCTTTCTTTACGAAATTGAGCGTGCTCCTCTGCTGTGGAGTCATGGCTTTGTCCGGTTGTACAGATTTCTCTTCTGACCTTCAGGATGTGAACCGGAAGGTTGATGAGCTGGCAGCGAAGACAGAACAACAAATCAAGGATCTCGCTGCATCGATCGCTGAGACCTATGTGACCAAAACGGAATTGGAAGCCGTTGTGGATGAATTGAATGACTTGAAGGATGCGGTTGCTGAACTTCAAACCCTCATTGATACCAAAGCAGACAAAACTGCCGTAGCAGAAGCGATTGCGGATCTGGAAGAAAAAATTGCTGCGATCAAAGAATGTGAGTGTGAGCCCCAAGAACCTTGCGATTGCGAACCGGTAGACCTGACCGCGATCTATGATGCATTGGCTGCTTTGGAAGAACAGTTGGAAGCGATCAAAGGTTGTGAATGCGAACCCCAAGAGCCTTGCACCTGCGAACCGGTTGACTTGACCGTGATCAACGATGCAATCACTGCTTTGCAAGATCAAATTGCTGAAACTGAGGCTGTTTTGGATGAAATCAAAGCCGAATTGGCAAAGATTGATCCGATTTTGGCCGAAGTGAACACCAAGATTCTCGAAGCGATGGCTTTGGCGGAAGCGGCTGCAACCATGGAAGAAGTGGAAGCTGCTTTTGCTGAGTTGGAAGCCGAACTGGCTGGCGAATTGGCCGCTATCCGTTCAGAAATTGCCGGATTTGCAGAAGATTACGAAGCCCTCAATGATAAGATTGCAGAATTGGAAGCTGCTCTCCAATTGCTCAACGACAAAATCAATGCCCTTGCTGCTGAATTGAGAGGTATTGTGATGGTTCCGCAAATCTTGGTTGACGGTACTCCGGCTGTTGAATTCAAGACTTTTGCCTATGTGCCCATGTCAGAAGACAACGATGAAATTCCTGCCGTTGATGGTGCTGGGGTAAAACGTCTCGGTTCTAACAAAACTTTCGCTTATTATCACTTCAACCCCTCTAACTTCAATATTGCTTCAGCAACCTATTCTATCGTTTCTGCCAATGTGGAAACCCGTGCAAATGACGCTGTTGCAACCGTTGGTGACGTGGTGAAAGAAGGTGATAAAGTTAAGGTTGCCTTGACCCGTGGTGGAGGTTCAGACAACATGTTTGCTTTGGCAGTAACGCTTCAAAGCGGTGCGGTCATCACTTCAGAATATGCTTATGTTCTGGATGCCCAAAGTACTGCGGAAGATCTTGTAATCAGTGGTCAAACCAGTCCTTTGTATGCTACTTTGGCAGAAGCCGAAGCGGGTAATGACCTGATTGACGCAAGATCCATTGACGCTTTGAACTTTGCTGATTACGTTGCTCCGATCGATCCTTTCTTCGCTTCATTCGGTTTGGAATACAAATACTCTTTGGTTTACGGTAACATCGCTGTGGCAGAAGATGGTACAGCCGATCTTCGTACCGGTAACGGTGTGTCTATCGTGAAAGTAGAAGCAGTGAACGGTTCAGATGTAGTTCGCCGTGCTTATATCCGTATCAATGTGAATTATGTAGAAGCAGCCGTTCCGGGTGTCTATTATTATGCAGCTTACACCGCCAGCGTACAAGCTGAACGCATCGCCTTCGAAGTGAAAGACATCCTGGCTTGGGTAAAAGCGTTGAAAGATGAACCCAACACCAAGGAAATCCTTGTAGAGGTGGTTAACATTTGCAAACGAATTGCAGAAATTCAAGCAAGTGAAGAAAATCAAATCCAAAAGCTCTACCTCATCAAAGAGGAAGCTGAGAAAGCGTATGAACTCCTCAACGGTGTTCCGGGTTTTGTGAAGAAGTACCAAACATTCTCCGGAAACGGTGAAGGTAATGCCCGCGTAAACCTGATTCCCGAATTCATGTCAATCACAGAACTCAAGGCAGTTCTCAAGATGATTGAAGAAAACTATCCTGAAATGAACATCATGGATGATTTGGCCATTGCCATCACAAACTTCATCCCTGAAGCTCTCCGTGATAACTGGCTGGTAGCCTCTATCCTCAACTCTCTCAAGGATTTCAAACTTTCTGATATTCTGGAAAATGATCTTGTAGAAAACTTGTTGCTTGCTGGAGAACAATTGGCAAACTCTTTGGGTCTCAATATCCTGGATTTTGATAAGATCAATGCGGCATTGGAAGAAATCATCAAACGTTTTACCGGTGAGACCAACTACGGTGAAACCGCAGCGAAGATTGCAGCCCAAGCCAAAGCAAGAGCTGCCGCTGAAGAAGTGATGAAAGCCAATTACGAAGCAGCCAACGAACAACTCATGGCTAACTTGCAAAATGGTCCTTGGGGTCAGATTTTGGATCTGCTCAATACCGACCTCAATTTGGATAATGAAATCGTAGCAGGCATTCTTGAAAAACTCCAATTGACCGAGACCGTCAACATGCTTGTTGAATTCTTGTCTCAAGTTCGTGACCAAAGCATCAATCTCGTTCAATATACCTACGACTCTGGTAACATCGTTTATGTAGAAAACGAGCTCACCCGATACGAGGTTAAATAATTTTCTTTATTGTTATTAGTGACGGGCAGGTGACACTGTTACCTGCCCGTTATCATTAATCAATCCAAAACAAATCATCCGTCATCCTATTTACAATCATGCTTCAACTCAACTTCTTCAAGAAATCGTTGGTGCCTAAGTATGCTGTCCTTGCAATCCTGTTCTTTGCAAGCGCTACGGCTATGTCGGCACAACGCATTGCTTTGACGACCAATCTTCTGGAGGATGTTGTCCTGGCTCCCAATGTGGGCGTTGAAGTGGTTGTTGCTGACCGTCAAACTCTTTCATTTGATTTGACGGCTGCTCCGTACAAGCTGACAGAGCACTTCTATAACAAATGCATGACGGTTCGGGCCGGCTATAAATTCTGGTTCGATCAGGCGTTGTATGCCCACCACCTGTCCATCGATGCGATTGCTACCTCTACGGACATAGCGGTAAGCAAGCACAATTTCCGCTACGAATGCGTAGGAGCCGGGATCGGCTACGGGTATTCTTTCATTTTAGGCAAGCGACTCAACATTGTTCCCAGTCTGGGAATCGGCCTTGCCTATGGGCGCCGTTATGAGGGTTATGATCACATGACCGAATCTTGGGAAGGAATTCAAGCAAGTGAAACCTCCGGTCTTATGCCCGTCATTACCAAATTGTCCATTGCAATACAATATGTTTTGAATTAGGGAGGAAATAAGGATATGGTATTGCAAGTAAGAAATATAAGACTCTGTATTGTAGGTCTTCTGCTGTTGTTGCTCGAGGCAGTTTCCGGTGTCGTTGTGGCACAGGATCAGATCTATGTGCAGGGTAAAATTACTGATATTGCCACTGGAGAGCCCATTGCTGCGGTGAGTGTCATTGAGAACGGCTATGTGGTGGCTTATTCCGATATTGACGGGAACTATACCTGTCTGGTATCCCCGAGTGCGGAGTTGATCTATTACTCCAGCCAATACGAAGAAGTCAAGGTCAAAGTGGACAACCGTCAGGTCATCAATGTGCAGATGAAGGTGATGCTGGTGGAGTTGGACGAGGCGGTGGTGACAGCCAGTTATGCCAATACGACGGTGTATGTCGAACCCTCCGACTTGCAGATTGTCGGGGATCATTTTGTCCTCAAAACGAGTGTACGCATTCCCCGCAAACAATTCAACCTGAATACACGTTTCATTTTTCAGCCTACGTTGTACAATGCAACGTTGAAAGATACCAGTTATTTCCGTCCGGTAGTCATCGACGGGGAGAACTATCACATTAACCAATTGCGCTATTTTGGCTTTGATGCCTCGCAGGACCGGCTTGCAGATTATGTCGTGACCAACGATTTGAGCGAGTCTGACAATATTTATGTTTATCGGGATTCTCTTTATGTGCCTCCGACCGATCTGGATCATGATTTCCGATCCGACTGTTACATCGGAATCAACGGACTCTTTCGGAAAGAATCCAACTCTTTATTCAGTAAGGCAGATTACACCGATACCCTGGTCATTGCCAAGGGTACGGTGAATCCACTCCGTTTCTTGGAGTACAACATTGATCCGCAGGAGCTGACCGATACTACTTTGATTCCGAAACCCGAGATGAAGCTCTTGATGGATGCCGGTGTTTCAAAAATCAATTTCGTTCTCGGTAAGGCCAAGGTAGATGAAAAGGATCCCGAATCCGTACAAAACATCAATACCATCAAGGAAAAAATACAGGCCATCCTCAACAACCAGTACGCCACCCTCAAATCCATTGAGATTGTCGGTTATGCTTCTCCGGAAGGTACCTATAAGCAGAACATGAGCCTTGCGAAGCAACGTACGGATCTTATTTTGAAGGAACTTGCCGGTAGTCTGAGCCCGTCGGTGGCCAAGTACGTCACCCTGACCTCAACTTCGGTGGTAGAACCCTGGAGCAAGGTGGCAGACATGCTGCGGGAATCCGAACCGGAATTGGCAACCTACATCGACGACCTGGTGTACAAATATTCGGATACCCACGACAAGATTGTACCTCACATGCGCAAACACAAGCTCTACCGCAGTTTGCTGTTGAAAGAGACATTGCCGGCGCTTCGTAAGGTTGAATATACATTGAATTACAGTGAGTTCCGGAAACTCCGGGATGCTGAGATCTGGGAGCGTTATCGTGCCCAAAATGAGGAGATATCCCGCTATGAGTATTGGCGACTCATCGATACGGCACCGGATTCCTTGAGCCGTTACCAGTTGATTACCGAAGGGTTGGAGCATTATCCGAACTTTACCTACGTAGCCAACGACCTGGCCATCCAGCTCATCCGTCAAGATTCGGTGAATCTGGACATCCTAAAGCCTTCGATGGGAAAGAAAGCTCCTGACGCAGTCATTTACAACCAGGCTTTGATGGCCTTGGGAGCGCGCGAGACGCGGATGGCGGATTCTTTGGCCCGTCTGTTACCGATGAACGATGCGTCGGCATACCTGAAGTCCATTACCGCTGCGTTGGCCGGGGATTATGAAACGGCTTACCCGATGTTTGCTTCGCGCGGAGGACTCAACGAAGTCCTGCTGCTGCTTTGTCTGGAACGCAATGCTGCTGCCATGAGCAAATGCGAGGACTTGATGACGTATCCGGAATACAGTCAGAGTGCCAAATTCTGGTACATCCACGCCGTTTGCAGCAACCGGACGGACGATATATTTACGGCGATGATCAGCATGGACATGGCTCTGAAGCTGGATCCGAGTCTGGAGGAGACTGCACGGTTGGATTCGGACGCCATGGACATCATTGACTTGATCCGCACCGAAGATGGAGAACCTTTGTATTGATAACCCTAGTAAAAACGAGATACACAATTCCAATGCATAACCGAAATTCCCTGATCCGATACTTCTTGCTTGCGATGGCCTTTCTGGCTACCGCAGGGATCGGTTATGCGCAAAATGAAGGAAGCCAGCAGGTGGATGAGAACATGTTGCGCTACCGGTATATTGACCGAAAATCCCGTAAATTGGAGTTCTCAACGCCCCGTTCCTTTGCCGAACGCATTTACTTCTTTACCGGTACGGGTCTGGAAGGCTTGTACCAGGTCGGTAACCACCCTGAGAGTCCCGGTTATGCCATTGGCAGCCGCGCCGGTTTGGGCTATTGGGCTACGCCGGCTCACGGATTTGAGGTCTCTCTGAGTTACGGCATGATGCCTTTCGGTTATTGGGGAGAAAACTTCCTGGGCAATCCAATCATCAGCAACACCATTATCCGTAATCTGGGGCTGGAGGCCAACTATGTTTTCCACATCACCAACCATACCCGCCATCACGATCTGCAGAATACCTGGGATTTTCTATACACAGCGGGGGTAAACCTGGGTGCCGGTGACCAGTTCCATTACGGCCTCAATACTTCACTGCGGGCCGTCTATAACCTGGGTTCGTATGCGGGTCTGTATGCGGAACCCAAGTTGACGCTGTTGAACTTTGCCTATGTCCGACCCTCGATTACAGCTGGATTTGTGTTCCGCTTCAAAACCGTGGATACCGCTTTTGAAAAGCCTGTGGATATGACCCGCAAGCAGCCGTTGCTGGCGATTAAGAGCAATGCCTTGTTTTGGGTGGCCGGTGCTCCGAACTTCAGCCTCGAATATCCCATCAACGAGCGTTGGTCGGTCAACGCTGACTACGTGGCTCCCTGGAGCAGCAGTTTTGCGACCGGTCTGTATTATCAGCTGATGATGATCAATGCCGAAGGACGGTATTGGTTCGGTAAACGCGACCAAAAAGCAACCTTGACCGGTTTCTTTGCCGGTTGTTATGCAGGTGGCGGTTACTACGATTTTATGATGGACAATACCCGGACCGGGATCCAAGGGGAGTTTTATATCATGGCGGGCTTGAGTGCCGGTTATGCCCATTCCATCAGCAGCAACGACCGGCTACGTCTGGAATATGCTGTAGGACTTGGTTACCTGCAGACCCGTTACCGGAAGTATCATTGGGATGATTTTGACTATGTGCTGGATGCGCCCCGCAAGCAGGTGTGGCAGACCTCCATTTTTGGGCCTACGCAACTCAAAGTATCGTTGGTGTACATGATTTTCCAAAACAAAAAGGAGGTGCGTCATGAGTAGAATCGTCACCTGGCTCCTTGCATGCGTTCTGCTGGTGGCGGCTTCCTGCCAACGGAAAGAACTGATGGAACCCCACGACCACTACAACTTGCGGATCAAGGCTGCGTTTGACTCCACCTCCTTGGCTCAGTTGATGACCGTCCAACGGACTTCCGCTTACTCGAAAGCAGGGGAGCCGGCGACAACGAAATACATTTTCTACGATAAAATGAAGAAGAAAGTCGCCTATGTCGGAGAGTTTGATGGCTTGGAAGGGGGCGTTTATCTGGCGGAAGGATTGTACGACCTGCTGCTTTACACGACGGACTTCTTTGAATACGATGCCAACTTCTTCCGGGGTATGGAGGATCCGCAAACTGCTGAGACCCACACCCGTCAGACACCCATCGAAGGAACGAGAGCCGATGTGCAGGAAATGTACATGGTGGAACCCGACCCGACGTTCAGTGTGTTCCACGAGGACATTGTGGTCTATCACGGCGAGGAGAACAAGCGGATTGAACTGGAGTTTGTGCAGAAGAGTTTCAAATACTACCTCACCATCCGGGCGACCGGGTTGCATAACATCCACTCGGCCAAGATGAACATTTCGGGGATGTACACAACCGCTTACCTTGCACACGAAGACCACCGCATGAACGAGGCCGGTATCCAGTCGTTGGACATGGAGATCCGTCGGAGCACCGATCCGAATTCCGAAGTGGGAAGGGGCGAGCTTTATGGAGAATTCTGGTCGTTTGGTCCCAACCTGCGCGAAGACATCCTGAACTCCATCACGCTCTACTTCGTCAACGGTGATGTCATTGTAAAACAACTTAAGGATCTGACCGGACAGATCAAGTTGCTCACCCGGGGTGGCGAAATCATCGTGGAAGAAGAACTCGAAATCAAAGGACCTTCCGGAAGCTTCGATCCTGGTGTAGGGGATTGGGATGAATCAACCGATGTCGATCTTGTATTGTAAAATATTATAAACAGAAAACACAAAATAAATTATTTAATAACCATTAAAAACAAGTGATTATGAAAAAGTTATTCTTAGTAGCTCTTTCAGCTACCCTTTTGGCAGCCAGCTGTCAAAAGACCGAGATTATTAATCCGGTTGGTGATCCCGTGATGTTGTTCACAACGAACATGGGTAAATTGACCAAAGCTCCCAATCCCGATGCACCCGATGCGGAGAATGACGGATTGGTCAATTTGAAACTTCAAAACTTCAGAGTTTGGGCTTATGCTGCGGAGGAGTATGACAATACCCCGGGAATTGATTTGAATCAAATCTATGACGGTATGGAGAACCTTCAGGTTTCATTTAAAAATGATGCTTGGGGAACTGATAAGCAATATTTTTGGCCCGGTGTTGATAAAAATTTGAATTTCTTTGCTGTATCTGCAGATAAAGCTACTGTCGGTGAAAGTGAAGATGATAACACAAAAGTTACTATTGATGTTGAAAATAGTTCAATTACAATCAAAGATTTTGTGGTAGAGCATAGAAATCAAGCAGCTACTGAATCATCTCTAGTAACAACCGCTGCAAATGTTGACTTGATGGTCGCTGATTTTGTAAAGCAAAATCAAGCTCAAGATGAAAAGAAGGTAAACCTTAAATTCCATCATGCCCTTTCTAAGGTTGAATTCGTATTCAATACGAATCCTGCAGATGATATTAAAGTGTTTGTACAAAGTTTGGAGGTTACAGATTTGGAAACAACAGGAACCCTCACAGTTACGCCCAAGTCTACAACAGTAACGACAGGTGAAGGTGAAGATGATGAAACAACCAAGAAACCGGCAGAGGTTACACAAGTTGAATTCACCTGGGAACAAGGAAAATCTGAAGGTCCTGCGCAAACAGCGACTCCGCAGCTGCAGACATTTACTGATGACTGGTTCGATGATGCTACAACAGGATATCCTGATTCATATGAGTTCGCAGCAGGTGTAACAGTATATGACGAAACTGCAATGATTTTGACAGCAAACCCTCAAAAATTTACAACCTGGTTGATGTTGCCGCAAACAATTACCGACAAGAAAGTTAAAATTACCTATTTGATTAACGAAAGACAATTCGTTTCTGAATTCCCTCTTGATAAAGGTATTAGTGAATGGGATGATAATCAATACATCAAGTACAATATCAACTTGTCCCCTAATCTCATTAGTTTTGATGCAACTGTAGATGATTGGAATCCGGAGGATGGCCAAGGTATCGACCACAACAACTAACCCTCTCAGGGTACTCTTATCCCAAAGCGAGTTGAATGTCTCGCTTTGGGAACTATTTAATGAATGAAGATAGGATGATGAATCTGGTAAAAATACTGACTTTGAGTGGCTGTGGGCTTCTTGCCTTGGGGGCTTGTTGCAAGAAGGATCATGTAGCAGGAGGGGAGGATGAAAAGACTCCCATCGGTTTTCATGCGCTGTCGGAAGAGACCGTAGTGAAGGCAGAGACCTCGAAACCCCTATCTGCCTATCACCAGGACTTTGGTGTCTGGGGGGTAGCACGCAAAGAGGGTGCTGAAGATTATGTTCTTTGGGAACAGAACAGTTTGGCTCCTGTGCGTAGGAATGCAACCTCCGGTGTGTATCAGCCCGAGTCAGCGGCCTATTGGCTTGCCGGGTATTCCTATCATTTCATGGCTTTGGCTCCGTACCAGACTGGGGCATCGAACCTGGCCGTTACCAAGGGAGCCTCGCAGCCAGGCCAGGACCAACTATCGTTTACGTTTGATCTGGCTAGCCAGTATGCCGATGGAAATTATAATTTTGACCTGATGGGCGCGGTGGCTCAAGCAACGGTACAGTCCCCTGCGATTGCGCATCCGTCTTCCCAGCCTTTGACCTTTTGGCACCTCTTGACGAAGCTTCAGATCTCGGTAGCTTTTCGGGATGCGGCGGGTAACACGACTAGTGGCAAACTGACCCAAATCCGGTTTGTTACGGATACGGATGTTGCCTACACGGTGAAGTCTCAGGCAGACAAGCAATTGGTTGTTACCTGTGATGCCGGAGTTAAGCATCCGTATGAGATTCTGTTCAATCTGCAGAACAAGCCACCGCTGGTTGCCAACCTGCTCGTTGTCCCGCAACCGGTATCGAATTTTGAACTGTACCTGGACTTTACCCTGGGTACTGGAGACAGTGCAGTTGCTTATCAGGACTTTAAGGTCAATTTGACGGCCGGTGGCAATCCGTCCGTGTACGGCTACAACGAAAGTTATCATTGGAATATTACCATCGGGCCCAAGGCAGAGATTTCCTTCAAAGCCGAAGTGGCGCCGTGGATAGATGAAAAAGTCGGAGATGATGTTGAATTTGTATAAAAGGAGCCTTATGAAGCGTTTTGCCAGTTTGCTATCGTTGTGTCTGCTGTCTTTGATGGGATGTGACCAGTCTGCGTCGGAACCCGAGGCTGAGACCTATGCCGGTTATATTTTCTTTGCTCCGCAAGTGGAGACCAAGGCGACGTTGATTGAGTCTGCTGCGGGTATGAAGTTTGGTGTTGTGGGTTTCAAATACGACAACTCCTTGTCGTGGAATGATTTCAAGGCAAACCTCCATACCCCCAATGTTTTCTATGATGAAAACGGTAATTGGGTCTCTGCTGAGACGGTGATCTGCGATGATCAGGGCTATGGTTCGTATGCTCCCTTGCAAGGGTGGTCAAATACGAAGAAATATGCCTTTTTTGCGTATTATCCGATTGCAAACCAGCAGGTAACCTTGGTCAATCCGACGACCGGTTCGGATTATGCCGGGGGCGTTCCCGCTATCCGTTATGCGATGAATCCTAATAATTTGCGGGAATCGATGGTGGATGTGATGACCGCTGTGCCGCATTACGATTTGCAGGGTAGTACCGGCTCTGCTTCCAATCAGCAGGTCTTGTTCTCCTTTTCCCATTGCCTTTCCAGCCTGGGCCTTTCCTTGGAAAATTCCTCCTCGGCTTCGGTGGAATTGTTTGGGGTGAAAGTAACGGTAAACGGCATACAACATCAGGAACTCATGATTCCATTGGATGGGACTGCAACGACAGCAACGTCTGCTGCTGCACCGATGAGCCTCACCGATGCTGCGTTGGCCCTGTCTGAGAAGGAGAAAGTCCTTTATGCGGACGGACGGTTGGAACTGTCCGACAAGTTGATTTTCATCCCACAGGATGCGGACATTACCGTCAAGGTACAGTTGACTTACCGTCGTAAGTTTGAAAATGGAACGACCGGTCAGATGGAAAGCAAGATCAGTCCGGAACTGAGCACGAAATTGTCACAAGGCAAGAAACACCTGATCCATGTGCATTTCAAGGAATCGATGGTAGAGGTAAAACCGGTAGTGGATGAGTTGGGATGGGTGGAACAATCCGAAGTGGAGGATACGTTCAATTAAAAGATTTGACACGATGAAAAGATATTTGAGATACTTGTTGTTGGCATTCGTTGCCGTCGCCTGTGTGAACGAAAATGAGTTGTCCGAACCGTTCTTGGATCAGGACGGTGAAGCCATTCTCGTCCCTCGCGTCAAGAGTTTTACCAACCAGTATGTGACCAAGGCGGGATATGCTCAGGATGAGGCAAAGATCACGAGCCTTGCCGTCCTGGTTTTCAATAGCAAAGGAGAATATGTCCACCACGAGGAAGCTTCCAGTGGAAACCTCTCTTCCATGACCCTGAACAAGACCTATCTGGCTCAATTGGGAGATATGAAGGGAGCAACGTTGGTGATGTTTGCCAATGTCAGCTTGGATGCGATCAAAAAGGGCGGTACTACGTTGCGGACGGCTATGACGGGTTCGGGGCAACCGCTTTTGACGCTGCAAGGACTACAGGACTATGCCTATCATCATGATGCAGGTAAGACCGTGATTACAGACTTGGGGAATGGATTCGCAGGTTTCCCGATGACCGGACGGGTGGATGGGATTGATCTCTCGGCTACGCTGGAATCGCAGACACCCATTGAAATTGGTCTTCGGATCTTGTATGCCAAAGTGAATTTCTCCATCTCGGTGGCTCCGGGAAATGAGAACGAAGGAACGGGGATGCAGTTTACCCTGAATGACTGCTCCGTGCACAATGTCTCAAAAGTGACTTCACTCCGAGAATTGCAGGAGTCAGAGGCGACACTCTCAACGGATTATTCACATACAGGAGCTGGTTCTTCTCTCCAAAAAACCGGTACGACCACCCTCAACGGTGGCAATCCGCTGACATTTTCTTTTTACCTGGCCGAGAGCAGGTTTTATCACGGTCTGACTGATTTTAGCGGAATTTATCCTGCGGAATGGTTGACTCCGGCGCAAGATGAAGATGTGAAAAATTATACAAACCTGTCTGCCGAAGAACGTTCATTGCCGCGAAATTGGCTGAATCGGGTCAAGTATTTTTACGATGATTATGTCCAACAATACAAACCTTTGTTAGCAACCGCTTCCACCGAGGCAAAACCTGCGCAGGGCCTGGCAACCTATGTGCTTGTGAAAGGAGCATATACGGATTATCGTGGTACGGTTTGGGACGTAAATTACAAGGTCTATCTGGGCAAGGACAATGGCCAGAATTTTCAGGTAGACCGTAATTCGGAATATACAAACTATCTCACTATCAAAGGTGTACGTAATAATGACTCCAACGATGGCCGGGGAGAAGTCTGGTTTGATCATCGGGTGGATGTCTCCAATCCCAATTCTAACAATGACGCATCTGATTGCGTAACCATCACCCGCGAAACCCTGATTGATGCCCATATAGAGGTGCGTCCGTTGCGGGTTAGTTGGCCCAAGGATCCAGAAGAAAAATATGCCGGGGTCCGTGTTTATCTGCCGACGAATTCCGATGGATCTCTGATTAACTGGATCGGTATGGAACGTTTTACTGGGACTAACAACCAGGATGCATCCGTCTATTGCTACCTGAAAAATAATGAGGGAAGCCAAGTCAGTACAGGTAAAAGAAAATATTTTACAACCAGCCTTATCAGTGAGTTGCAGACCAAGGAGGGTGAATTGGGAGTTCATGAAGATGCTGGGAAGAAGTACATTTATCTGATGAATGAGGAATGTGCCTGGATTTATTTCGATGAGAACCTGACGGCAACAGACCGGACTGCCAACATTCGGTTGGCTTTCTATGATACTGAAGGAAATGTGAAGGTGGAGGAGATTTATGCAGTGACACAACGAGGTCTGCTGTCCTTGGGAGGCCATGCTGTGGAACATTATGAAGAATACTTGCATACCTATGATTCTGCGGATCAGTATAATCTTTCTACCAGTCCGGTCGACTATACTCAACAAGGACTCTCTTGGGGTCTAGTGAACAAAAAGATTTCCAAAGATATCATTGTGAGTGCGGTACCCTTGGAAGTAGGGATTCTTGGTTTTCAGGATTGGGTAACTCAGCGGTACGATTACTTTCATCAGTCAGACCGACCCTCTGGTGATACATATTATCCCTATCGTAAGGGAGATGACGGAAATTGGAGTAATTCTGGTTATGGAACAGGTCTGATTTTTACAGACCGAGCATCCGAGAATGAGGTAATCACAGTGAAAGATATGGGTACCATTCCAGACAATGCATACCAATATTGTCTGAGTAAAAATAAGTTTTCTGTCGATGACGATGGAAATGTCTCCATGAAAATTCACTGGTACCTGCCGGATGTCTATGAGATGCGGGATGTTCTGAATGCAAACGCAGCGCCCCAAGGAGCCGTCGACTTTGGTACAAATGCCTATTACTGGACCTCGCAACCTTCTTTTGGAGGGCAGCTGACCAATAATATTGCGCTGATTGATGAAGTAACCGGCAGTGCCCGGGCCGTTTCCGCAACATCGGCTTCTACTCAAAATCCAGGTGTTGATGAACCCCGCCATGTCCAACACCGAATCCGTTGTCTTTATTCTTCCGACGGTATTGTAGCAGATATGGAGGGTCGTACACCCGACGGAGTTGGTGGAAACCATTCTTTTGTAATGAAAGCCTATGATGGTTCTTCCCCTGGTTATTTTACATATATGGTATTGGATCTGGAGACGAATAAGCAAACAGAGAAAGATGATTTTGATTATACAAATTCAAGTCATCCGATACCTACATCCTCAAATCCTGGTGACTTTATTTATTTTGGCGTAGTGGATAAAGACGGGGTTCTGCATAATGGATTTATGAAGAATCCAACAGACCGTTCTAATTGGAAAGAATATGAAACTATTTTGAGTGATAATCGGTATTATTATACATTATATGATTATCCGGGACTGTCTATATACAACTTAAGTAATAATTTATTAGGAAATGCTAGTACTGAGACGACATCAAGTCCGAAGGTGGATACGAGAACTGAGCGTATGATTTATAAGAAGGAACTCACGAAAGAGTTGTCTAATACAAATCTGAACCCGCTTGATTATCTCCTTCCAGATGAGAATAAGCTCTTAATCACTTTTGGAGTGGCGAATAGTGCAGGGTATGTACCAAAGTATAATTTTGAAGAGAATACGAAAGGAAGTCAGGAAATTGTTACCACAAGAAATTGGAAGGTACCTACCTATGCAAAAAGTACATATATGCCTAAAGCAGAATCAATTACAGAATTCTTTGAGGCAACAGCGACAGGGACTGGCCGAGGTACTTCTCTATGGGGAGATAAAGGTAAGGCTGACGCAACAAAGAATGCAGAAGAGAAAGCTCTACAGGCTGCAAAAGATTTGGCTTTTGCTAAATATCCAAATAGAAGATACGAGTATGGTACACCAAAATATACTTACAATGATTTGGGATATACATCAACTTTGGGTATTACAACTTATACCATGCAGGTGACATGTAAAATAGAAATTACTTGCATTACTGATCCCGTCTCAGTGTCTTATTTTGATGATCCCACTGACTGGGGGTGGTACGAGAGTTCTACTATTACTACGTCTTTGGACAAGGTAGAAACCGACGAACTGCGTATCTATGGGGGAAACTCCTTTACCATCTCGGTAACGGACCCGGACTATGAAATTACCAAAGTGAAGGTTCATTATTCGGGGAATAATTTTATTAAGGAGCAAGGTGGATTTTGGGGTATTGGATCAGATAGAATTTATGCTCGTTTTGTAGAAAGTTCTGTGACTCTTCCTCAAGAGGAAACCGTTCCCAAAGGGGGGGCTACAGAAACCTTGCAACTTCCAGGTATGGAGTATAATGATAATACCAGTTCCGGGACAGGTATTCACCAATGGAGTGGCGATGGTCGCACATCTGTAACCCTGGTACTTGCGGATTACTATGTCAATAATAACATGACGGCAAACTCTTATACCTACCGGTATGCCAATGCTTCCGTGGACCTCTCCAAATACCTCGTCATCGACAAGATTGAGGTGAAGTGTACGAAGAAGGCGACGGCGCAGTAATGGACCCCCCCCCGATCGTTAATTTTATGGGTGTGTGGGGTTGTTCAGGATGGCGGCAATTTCTTCGGCGGTGTCCACGATCCAGCGGGGATTGAACTTTTGGAGTTCCTGCCGGGGACGGCAACCCCAGGTGACGCCCACCGCTTCTACTTGGGCGTTGATGGCGGTCTGCATGTCAACACCGGAGTCGCCTATGTAGAGGATCTCATCACGTTCTACCCGGGCTTCCCGACGGATTTCTTCCACAATGGACGGGTCGGGTTTGACCGCAATGCCGTCGCGTTGTCCCAGGACCGCTACAAAGCGGATGGTCGGGAAGAAGTGACGGACCAGGGCTTGGGTGGCTTGCTGGTATTTGTTGGAGGCCACTGCCAGGAGCTTTCCGGAAGCTTGTAATCGTTCGAGGAGGGTTACGATCCCCGGAAACGGGACGGTTTTCTCGGTGCCGTGCTCGTTGTAGTAAGGGATGAAGGCGGCACGCATCCGCAGGACGTTTTCTTCGGTCTTGTAGGGTTCCGGCAGGGCCCGTTCAAAGAGTTTGTTGATGCCGTTTCCGACAAAACTCTTGATTTCTTCAACTGTTCGGGTGGGATGGCCCAAGGTGGTCAGGGCGTGGTTGGTGGCGGCAGCAATATCGCCGACCGTATTCAATAGGGTTCCGTCCAAATCAAAGATTACCAGTTGTTTCATCGTTATTTGCATTTTCGTTTTTGGTGTGGCAGACTTTTTGACCTGCATACAGGTGCTAATGTATAAAATATTTTGTTATGAAAACGAAAACGTACCAAACTTTGTTGCTGGCCCTCATCCTGGGTGGATGGGCTGCACTTCCTTCTTTTGCCTGTACTGGCATAACCTTAGTTTCCCAGGACGGTAGTCGCATCCTGGCTCGGACCACGGACTGGGCCGGAGCGGTCCTGAATACCCACTATGTCATTGTCCCCCGTGGACACCAGCACGTCGGCCTGACGCCGAAAGGCCACAACGGTATCCGCTTTGTTGCCAAATACGGTTATGTGGCCGTGGGTGTGGAAAACGAAGATTTTATGATTGAAGGCCTCAATGAGAAAGGCCTTTCGGCGGGCTTGTTCTTCTTCCCGGGTTTTGGTCAGTATCAGCCTTACGAAGAACGTGTGGCATCACAATGCATTGCGGATATGCAACTGGTGAGTTGGATGCTGGCCAGCCATGCTACGGTGCAAGAGGTGATGGATGCCTTTGATCAGATCCGTGTTGTGGGTCTTTCCCCGGAGATTCAGACGGTGCATTGGCGGATTGCGGACAAATCCGGCCGTCAGGTGGTCCTGGAGATTGTGGATGGAAAAGCCCATTTTTATGAAAACAAGTTGGGCGTGATCACGAATGCACCAGGCTATGAGTGGCACTTGACCAACCTGAGCAATTATGTGAATTTACAGGGCGGAACGGTGAAGAGCAAGCATTTGCGTCAAGGGGTGACGGTGGATGCAATCGGGGCTGGCTCCGGTATGCTCGGTCTGCCGGGGGATGCGACCCCTCCTTCGCGTTTTGTCCGTGCGGCTTTCTTCTCAACGACGGCTCCCAGTTTTAGGACCGGACATGAAACAGTAATGTTAAGTTTCCATATTCTCAATGCGTTTGATATTCCTTTGGGAGCAGAACGTACGCGGATTGAGATGCCGGAAGGCTTGGTCAGTGCCACGCAATGCACCACATCTGCCGACCTGACGAATGGGAAATTTTATTACAGAACCTGTTGGAACCAGGAGATCCGTTGCATCGATTTGCGTCAGATCCGTTTTGACAAGGTAGACTATCAGGTCCATCCGCTGGATGCGCAACGGGAGCAACGCATAGAGTATCTAAAATTCTAACTCCCCTTTGCCTTCTCGGACGATTTCAAAGGGTGTTTCCAGACAGTTAACTACTGTCGAGGGCGTCAAGTCGCCCGGACCTCCGTCGATGACCAGGTTGACACAGTGTCTGTAGGATTCGTAGATGAGTTCGGGATCCGTCCGGTATTCTTCCGGCAGGTCGTTCTCCTCTTCTTCAATCAGGGACATTGATAAGATCGGGTTCCCCAACTCGCGGACCAAGGTTCGGGCGATGTTGTTGTCCGGGACACGGATGCCGACTTCCTTGCGGTTCTTGTAAATTTTCGGCAGGCGGCTGCTGGTGGGAAGCAAGAACGTGAAGGGACCGGGCAGGTTGGTCTTCATCAGTTTGAAGGCATCGTTGCTGACACGGGCGTATTCGCTCAGGTTGGAGAGGTCGGAACAAATGACGGAGAGGTTGCTTTTTTGCGGGTCCACCCCTTTGAGTTTGCAGATTTGTTCTACGGCCCGGCTGTTCAGGGCGTCGCAACCGATGGCGTAGAGGGTGTCCGTAGGGTAAATGATCAGTCCTCCATCTCGCAGTACATCGATGACTTTGTTGATTTCTCTGGGATTGGGATTGTCCGGGTGGATTCTCAGTAGCATACGGGTTATAGTTTATTCTTGGTAATAAATTCGTTTGACACGGGGGGAGACCGAGGTGAGGATTTCGTACGGGATGGTGCCCAGGCGGTCAGCCAGGGCTTGTACGGGAAGTTCGTCACCAAACAGGATGACCGTGTCGCCTTCCCGGGCCGGAACGTCGGTTACATCGACCATACAGGTGTCCATGCAGATGTTTCCGACGATGGGGCAATCCTGGCCGTTGATGCGGACCCATCCGGTGCCGTTGCTCAGGTGACGGTCCAAGCCATCCGCATATCCGATCGGGATGATGGCGATGCGGGAGTCGCGTTCCAGTCGGGTTCTTCGGCTGTAGCCGACGGTCTCCCCACAGGGTAGGTGTTGTATTTGTAAGATTGTGGTCTTCAGTGTACTTACATTCTTTAGACCGGGCTGTCCTGAGGCACTGACCCCGTAAAGTCCGATGCCGAGACGGACAGCGTCTAGCTGGTAGTGGCTCCAGCGTTCGATCCCGCCGGAGTTGAGGATGTGTTTGGTGATGGTGTGTCCCAGCCCGTTTTCCAGCTCTTGGGCGATGGCCTGGAAGCGGTCGATCTGTTGTTGAGTATAGTCATCGAATTCGGTACTGTCGCTACCGGCCAGGTGGGAGAAGACCGAGCTGACGCGCAGGAGCGGTTCGTGGGAAACGGAGTCACTTGTGCCCTTCAGGGTGGTAAGCAACTCGGTTACATCGTCGGGTTGGAAGCCCAAGCGGTGCATGCCGGTATCGAATTTCAGGTGGATGGGCACGTGGTGCATCCCTTTTTCCTGGGCGGCTTGGGCAAAGGCGCGCAGGAGGCGGAAACTGTAGATCTCGGGTTCAAGCTGGTATTCCAACAGAACCTGGAAGCTGCTGAATTCCGGGTTCATGACCAGGATGGGGAGGGTGATGCCTTCCTTTCGAAGTTCCACTCCTTCGTCGGCCACCGCCACCGCCAGGTAGTCGCAGTGGTGTTCCTGCAGGGTTTTGGCCAGTTCGTAGGAACCGGCTCCGTAGCCGAAGGCTTTGACCATGCCGATGAGTTTCGTTTCGGGCCGCAGTTTGGACCGGTAGTGGTTGAAATTGTGGATGAGGGCATTCAAGTTGACTTCCAGGATGGTTTCATGGACTTTTTTCTCCAACCGTTCGGTGATGCTTTCGAATTGAAAGCGGCGGGAGCCTTTGATGAGGATGAGTTCATCCTTGCATGCTTGGATCCAGTCGCTGGCCAAGAATGCTTCCGTCGTCGGGAAGCACTGGATTTCGGTGGAGAAGAGGTGGGCAAACTGGCTGATATCGGGGCCGATGCCGATGATCGTTTCGATGCCCTTGCGTTGAATCAGGTCGGCCACCTGTTGGTACAGGACATCCTTGGGCATACCGGATTGCAGGATGTCCGAGAGGATGAGGGTGGAGCGCAGGGCTTTGGCTTTTTTTCGGCTCTGCTGAAATTCAAGGGCAATGGCCAGGGATTGCAGGTCGGAGTTGTAGGAGTCGTTGATCAACAGACAATTGTTGCGTCCTTGCTTGACTTCCAGGCGCATGGCCACGGGTTCCAGTCGTTGGCTTTTTTCTGCGAGGGAACGGAGATAGGTCGCAGCAGATCCGGGCTTTTCCTGGTTTTTCCAGCAGACAATCCAGGTCAGGGCATGCAGGCAATCTTCAATCGAAGCCGTATCGGTGAAAGGGATGGCCAAATCGACGGCCTCGCCTTGTTCGATGACCAGGTGCAGGTGGGTCTGTTGTTCCTGAGTCTCCCAGGTGACGAATACCGGAGCTTGCCGTTGGGTCCGACTCCAGGGATAGAGAATCCCGCTTAAGCCGGCTTCTGCAAGGGTTTCCAGAATCCACGGTTCGTCGGCTTGCAGAATCAGTGCGCGGCAATTTTGGAACAGTCGGAGCTTTTCCTGCAACTTCTGGCGCAGGCTTTGGAAATTCTCCTGGTGGGCGGTACCGATACCGGTCAGTATCCCGTAGGTCGGGTTGATGATGGACTGGAGCCGTTGCATTTCATCGGGTTGGGAAATGCCGGCTTCCAACAAAGCCAGTTCGTGTTCCGCCTGGATTTGCCAGACGGAGAGGGGAACGCCGAGTTGGGAGTTGTAGCTGCGGGGTGACCGGACGATGTGGTAATCGTCGTGCAACAGCTGAAAGAGGAATTCCTTGGTGACGGTTTTCCCGTTGCTACCGGTGATGCCGACCACCGGCAGGTCAAACTGCTGGCGGTGTCGTTGTGCCAGTTCCTGCAGAGTTTCCAATGGATTGTTTACGCAGTAGAAATGGGCTTCCGGATAGCGTTCTGCGGCGTGTTCCGGGAGTTGGCTGACCACAAAATGCCGTACACGAAGGTTGTACAGGTCAGCCAGGTAGCGGTGGCCGTCGTTGCTCTTTGTTTTCAGGGCGAAAAAGAGGGTCTGTTCCGGGAAGGAAAGGCGGCGGCTGTCGGTCAGCAGGTGCCAGTGGCCTTGCTGTATGAGTTGGAATAACGTTTCGGTCATCTTTAATGTCACTCAGGATTCAATCGAATCACAAATGTACTATTTTTTGCCTAAATTTGTCGCCTTGTTTCTGGGACAACTGTTATGAAAGTCTGTATTGCCGAAAAGCCGAGTGTTGCACGCGAAATTGCGTCCGTATTGGGTGCTACGCAGAAGTGCAACGGATATTTTGAGGGGAACGGGTACCAGGTTACCTGGACCTTCGGGCATCTTTGCACCCTGAAGGAACCCCAGGATTATTCGGCCGACTGGAAACGCTGGTCCCTGGATTGTTTGCCGATGGTCCCGCCGCGTTTCGGCATCAAGCTCATCCCGGGCAATGCAACCTACGAGCAGCAGTTTCAAGTGATCCAGCAGCTCATGCAACAGGCGGAAGCCATCATCAACTGCGGGGATGCCGGGCAGGAAGGGGAGTTGATCCAACGTTGGGTAATGCAGAAGGCCGGTGCGAAATGTCCGGTCTATCGTTTGTGGATTTCTTCTCTGACCGAGGATGCCATCCGGGAAGGATTTGCGCACTTGCGGGAACAGCAGGAGTTTGACCGCCTGTACGAGGCGGGTCTATCCCGTGCCATCGGGGACTGGTTGCTGGGGATGAATGCGACTCGTTTGTACACCTTGAAATACGCCCAGAACCGGCAGATCCTCTCCATCGGACGGGTCCAGACTCCGACGTTGGCTTTGATTGTCCGCCGTCAGCAGGAGATCGACAGTTTCAAACCTGAACCCTACTGGGAGTTGAAAACGGTGTACCGGAAAGTGACCTTTTCATCGGTCAAAGGGAAGTTTACCCAAAAGGAGGAAGGGGAGAACTTTCTGGAACGGGTCCGGGAGTCGGATTTCGTGGTCACAGACGTGGTGAAGAAAAAAGGAAAGGAAGCGCCGCCGAAGTTGTTTGACCTCACCTCTTTACAAGTGGAGTGCAACAAAAAATTCTCTTTCTCGGCCGAGGAAACTTTGAAATACATCCAATCGTTGTACGAGAAGAAGGTGACGACCTATCCCCGGGTGGATACCACGTATTTGAGTGATGACTTGTACCCGAAGGTGCCCAACATCCTGGCCGGTCTGGAGGGGTATGAGTCCCTGACCCAGCCCCTGAAAGGCAAGAAACTGCCCAAGTCCAAGAAGGTGTTTGACAATGCGAAAGTCACGGATCACCATGCCATCATTCCGACGGGTGTGCCGGCCCGCAACCTGACCGATGCCGAACGGAAGGTCTATGATCTGGTGACCCGGCATTTCATCGCTGTATTTTATCCGGATTGCGAGGTGTCCAAGACCACGGTCAGCGGCCGTGTGGAACAGGTGGACTTCAAGGCCAACGGAAAAGAGATCCTACATCCGGGTTGGCGGGTGGTCTTCGGCAATGTGTCAGAGACTCCTGCGGCGGACCCTGCAGAGCCATCCGTGGATGGAGAGGAGAGCGAAGGTGTTCTTCCGACTTTTGAGGTGGGCGAAGCCGGTCCCCATGAACCCGTCCTGAAAGAGACCTGGACCTCTCCGCCCAAGCCTTATACCGAGGCAACTTTGTTGCGGGCCATGGAAACGGCCGGCAAGGGGATGGAGGATGAACAGCTGCGTGAGGCTCTGAAAGAAAATGGGATTGGACGACCTTCTACCCGCGCAGCCATTATTGAGACCTTGTTCAAGCGGGATTATATCCGCAAGGAACGGAAGAGTTTGTACCCGACATCGACCGGAACCGAGCTGATTGGGACCATTCGGGAGGAACTGCTTAAGAGTGCGGAACTCACCGGTCAGTGGGAACGGAAGCTGCGGATGATTGAAAAAGGGCAATACGAAGCCCGGACCTTCTTGGAGGAGTTGAAGGAGATGGTGCGCGAGATTGTGCACGATACCTGTCGTGAGACCAACATCCTTTGCCCCCAATGTGGACGGGGTTACTTGTTGCGGGGACGTTCTGCGTATGGATGTGCCCAATACAGAGCGGGTTGCACCTATCGGATCGACTATGCGGACTGCTCAAAAGGGCTTTCTGAAAAAGAAATTTTGAAAAAAATCTATCATTCAAGCAACAAAAGTTAAAGTTTTGCATCTTATTTGTAGTATGATTTATTGACATAAACTATTAATAAGATGAAAAAGTATTTCTTTTTGGCGATTGCCGGCTTGTTGTTAGCCGCTTCGCAACTTTCAGCACAAATCAGTGTGGAAGCCGGATACGAAAATTCACGTTACCGTCAAACCTACTCGAATGAGGTGGAATGGAGCGATCCCCTGCAAGGCTTTAATGTGGGAGCCTACTACAATATCAATCTCATGTCCAACGATATCCATGCCTTCTCAATTCAACCGGGATTGAAGTATTCGTATGTAATGACCACCGAACAGGAAGGCGAAGGTCCTTACTCCATGAACCTGTCGGTGAATCAACATTATCTCAACCTTCCGGTCCGCTTCCAATACGCGGCAAGAGTGATGCCGGGTCTGCGTGTAATGGCGTTTGCGGGACCGAATTTCTGCCTGGGTCTATCCAATACCTTGGATATGGATATGGAAATGGCCGGTTTTCAAATGGATGGTACGATTGATCTCTATACGGGAAAAGTTTCTGGCAATATCCAGGAATTGCTGGGTGAGATGGATGTGATGGATGAAAACTTACGTCGATTTGATGTATCCGCCCAAGTTGGCTTGGGTGTGGAAATCCTGGATCGTTATGAGATCCGGGGCGGTTATGACTTTGGTCTGATGAACATGATGGACCTGGGTGATGTCCGTATGACACGGAATACCTTCTTTGTTGGTTTGGGTATCCGTTTCTAATGTTAATTCTATAGGTCTGATTGTATCGCGATCTGAGCGATATGCTAGAGGCTGACAAGGGGTTTCTCTCCCGGTTGTCAGCCTCTTTTCCATTCTGGTGCGACGATGTCTTATTTTGTCTCAAACGGGACGATGGTGCCGGGACCCCAGCCGGCCAGGCCGTTGGCATTCATCGGATAGGTTACCACCCGGTATTCGGTGCCCGCCTCCAGGGAACTCCATTCAAAGGTTTCCTCCCCGCGGATGGGGTTTGTGTAGAAATAGATGTAATCGCGGATGTACAATTCGGGATCCTCTTTACCCATGGCCAGGGCGCTGTCCCACAGCAGCTCGTAGTCGCTTTTCGAGAGAATGGCCTGCACATACGCGCTGGTGTTGCTGTCCGGAGAGAAGGAGACTTTTGCATAAGTCTCACCCACTTCATCGAGGGTCACGGTGGTCGGTTCCGGGAGGGACAGATCAGGGACCAGATCGGGAGAAGTAAAGTCCAGGGTGTAGGCCTCCACAAAATTACCTGCCGGGTCCATGAGTGCGATACCGAGGTAGAATTCGTAGTTTTGTTGGCCGTTCAGCGGGGCATAGTGGGCCACGTCTTTGCCGTCCAAGGCGATGCCGCCAATTTCAGCGTATGTTTGAATCAGTTCTTCGAGGGTCATGCCGAAATCACTGCCCATTTCTTTGGAGATGGCCAGGACACCAGCCGAACCGTATTTCTCTTCGTCGTAGATGCGGACCGTGTATTCGAGGATGATGGAGTCGTATCCGCTGATCTCCAGACCGGCTACGCCACAGATGGCATTCGTTCGGGTAATCGCTCCCCGAGTGCCTTTCTTAGAGATGGGGCGGGTCAGGACAGCATACGAACCGATGGCCGGGCAGGGGACTGTGTAGACATCGGTCGGTACTTCGAGGGTGGTTACGTTTTCCAGTTGGTCAAAAGAGGCCATGGCCGCTTCGGCTTCCTGGAAGGGTACCACGATGTATTCCATGCTGTGTGTCGTTTCCCCAGCTGTAAACTGCAGGTAGAAATTTTCGTTGTCGGCGTTGACTACTTCGGCGCTCAGGGTCAACTGGGTCAGGTCTTCTTCCTTTTCGGAAGGGGTGTCGTGGCTGTTGCAGCCAATTGCGAGCACGGTTGCGCAGCAGCACAGGCACAAGAGCGGTAAATGATGAAGTTTCATGGTTAAAATTGGTTGGAAGGTACTTTCTCAAAGCGGTAGCCCAAGTCGTACAGACGGAGCGAGGCTCCGATGCGGAAGAAGGTGCGTACAGCCTCAGCAAAAATGTAGAAGGCATCCACGCTTTGCGGTTCGATGCGTTCGCTCCGGATGTGGGTGATGGCGGTTTGCGCACAAGACAATAGGGCTTCGTTGTATTTCCTGGCTTCTTCGGAGTCCAGGGCATAGCCGAGCCAATTTTGCAGGATGTGTTCGTCCAAGTCGTCAAAGCCGCGTTCGCCTTGCATTTGGGCGTAACCGTAGTCTTTGATCTTGTCCCAGTTTTCATCCCAGCCTTGTGCGTAGGCCAATCCCAGGAAACCGGCCCAGGCAATGGTAGCTTCGGGGTATTCCTGGAGTTGTTCGATGGCATCACGCAGGTAGTCCCGGGCGATGCTGTCCCATTTGTCGGTCAGGTCTTCGGTCTCCAGCAGGACTCCTGCTTGAAGACCTGACTCCGTACAGCGACGGAGCAGGTCTTCGAGGAGTTTTTGCCCAAAATCTTCGTAGTATTTTTGGCGTTCCATGAGTTTCAAACGGATAGAAACGTTTATAAACGGATATTCCGGTTATTCGCAGAAGTATTTGTAGAACGAAGGAATGGTGCGGATGCCGTTGAAGAATTGTTCCAACGGGTAGTTTTCGTTCGGGGAGTGGATGGCATCGGAACCGAGACCAAAGCCCATCAAGATGGATTTGATGCCCAGGACTTCTTCAAAGGTGGCGATGATCGGAATACTTCCACCGGAGCGTACCGGTACCGGCATGCGGCCGTAGATGTCCATATAGGCCTTTTCAGCCGCTTTGTATGCATCCAGGGTGATGGGGCAAACGTAGGAGGGACCGCCGTGGAGGTATTCTACGTTTACTTTTACGCATTCGGGAGCTTTGGCTTCAAAATATTCTTTGAAGAGTTGGCCGATTTTTTCGTGCTGTTGGTTCGGAACCAGACGGCAACTGATCTTTGCATAGGCTTTTGACGGCAGGACGGTTTTGGCGCCTTCACCGGTGTAGCCGCCCCAAATACCACAGATGTCAAAGGTGGGACGGATACCGGTTCTTTCGTTGGTGCTGAATCCGGCTTCTCCCCATTCTTTTGCGATGTCCAGTGAGGCTTTGTATGCTTCCAGATCAAAGGGTGCTTCGGCCATTTTGGCGCGTTCTTCTTCGCTGACTTCCAGAACATCGTCGTAGAAACCCGGGATGGTGATGTGGTTGTTTTCGTCCAAGACGTCAGCAATCATTTTGGAGAGGACGTTGATCGGGTTGGCCACTGCTCCACCGAAAAGACCGGAGTGGAGGTCGGCGTTCGGACCGGTTACTTCCACTTGCCAATACGACAAACCGCGCAGACCGGTGGTGATGGACGGAATGTTCGGAGCAATCATGCTGGTGTCGGATACCAGGATGATGTCGGCTTGCAACATTTCTTTGTGCTCTTGGCAGAATTTCGGGAGGTTCGGGGATCCGATCTCTTCTTCTCCTTCGATCATGAATTTGACGTTGCATTGGAGTTGGTTGGTTTTTACCAGGTATTCAAAGGCTTTGGCGTGCATGAAGGCTTGTCCTTTGTCGTCGTCAGCACCCCGGGCCCAGATTTTTCCATCACGGATTTCGGGTTCAAAGGGGTTGGAATGCCAGAGTTCGATGGGATCTACCGGCATGACATCCATGTGTCCGTAGATGAGGACGGTTTTGAGGGCCGGGTCGATGATTTTCTCGCCATAGGCAACCGGATGGCCATCGGTTTCGTATACTTGTGCTCGGTCAACGCCTGCTGCCAGCATCAATTCAACCCATTTTTCGGCGCAGCGGTACATGTCTGCCTTGTGGTCGGATTGGGAGGAGATGGACGGAATCCGGATCAGTTCAAACAGTTCGTTGAGAAAACGGTCTTTGTTTTGTTCAATGTATTCGTTAATTGTCATCATGATTTTATGTTTTTTGTATTTGCATAAAAAACAAAGATAGAATTTCTGAAGATGATTTCCAAAGATGTTTACGTAGAGCCTCTTAAAGTTGGAAGAATTGGGAATTTATTCCTATCTTTGCAATTGCCTTAACTTTATTTAGACCTGACCTTTTATTATGAAATATCTTTCGATCTGGAAGTACATCCTGTGCTTCTTTCTTTTGTTTTTAGGAGCCGTTAGCACGACCTTGTTCGGACAAACTTACAAGGAAATTACCGAGTCCGGCCGGTACATTTGGGGAGAGGGTTCCGGCAAGTCTTCCAAAGCTGCGAACGATGATGCTTTGGCACAGATCTCGGAGCAGATCTCGGTGTTCATTTCTTCTCAGGATGATATTGTTACCAATTACGAGGCCAACAACAAGAATTACAACCTGGATGTGGAATTGACGTCGGTGGTACAAAGTTATTCTGCCGCGACGTTGACCATGTGCCAAAAAATGGTCCTGGAAAACGGTCCGAAGCAATACAAGATTCTGCGTTACATCAAGATCACCGAGATTGACAAAGTCTTCCAGATGCGCGAGGAAAAAATCCGTGAGATGTTGCGGGTGGCAGAACGTGCAGCTGAAGAGATGAAACTGGACGTGGCGCTGAAACATTATTATTGGTCGCAGCTGTTGACCCGTACCCTTTTGTACCCGAACAAAATGCACTATACGAACGGTGCAGGGGAAGATGTGTTGCCCGTTGTCTGGATACCGACGCAAATCACCAACCTGATGAAGGATCTTACCTTTGCGTTTGATGGTTTTACGGATGAAACCAATACGTTGGGACGTTTGCACATCTGGTACAAAGACAAGCCGGTGACTTCGTTGGATTATACCTATTGGGATGGCTTTGACTGGAGTCCGGTGACACAGGCCAAGGATGGTTTGGGTATCGTGGAATTGCGTGCGGACAGTGCTGTGAAATCGGTGAACATCAAGGTGGAGTATGCGTACGACAACGAAGTGCACCTGGATCCGGATTTGGAAAATATCGCAGGCGTCATTTCTACCCAGGACTTTCCGGCGGCATCCTTCAACAACATCCGTTTGGAAAAAGGAAAACAACCGGCACTCCCGGCCACCAAGAAACAGGACAAGCGTTCCCAAAAAGTTTCTGCCTCACAGATCAGCCAGGCCGTAGCCAACGCCAATGCAGAGGCCATGGAGGCCCGTACGGTAGAAATCAAGCCGACCGAAAATTCGTATGAGTTTACCGAGGTAACGGATGCCACGTTGTACGAGACCAATCTGGATGTGGTCCTGAAAGCTTTGGAAAAGGACCAGTCGGAATCCGTTCGGGACTATTTTACGGAAGAAGGTTATGAAATCTATACCCAGTTGCTGAAATATGGTAATGCCCGCGTGCTGGAACGCAAGCCCTTGAATGCGGTGAATTTTGAGGGACAGATTTTCTGCCGAAGCATTCCGATGCGTTTCTCCTTTATGGCCAATGACAAAAAATTCGTCGAAGACGTGGTCTTTATCTTCGAACAGGATGGTAAGATTTCCAGCATCAACTTTGCGCTGGAATCGGCTACGGTTCAGGAGATTGTTTCCAAAAGCCAGTGGAGTGACGGAACCAAGATGGTCCTGATCAATTTCCTGGAGAACTACAAGACGGCTTTTGCCTTGAAGCGTCTGGAATACATCAGTTCCATTTTTTCGGACGATGCTCTCATCATCACGGGACGGAAGGTGTACAAGGCCAATGTGGAAAATGGTTTGCGGATGAACAATGCGGATTATGAGTACAACCGTCAGACCAAGACGGAGTACATTGATAACCTCGGCCGCAGTTTCAAGAGCAAGGAATACATCAACCTGAAGTTCTCCAACATTGAAGTCATGAAGTTTACCCGGGGTAACAACAACAACTTGTTCAGTATCCAGATCAAACAGGATTATTATTCGTCCAACTACGGGGATACGGGATACTTGTTCCTGCAAGTGGATGTGAACGATTACAAGAAGCCGGTCATCCACATCCGTACCTGGCAACCGGAACCGGATCCTGATTTCGGTTTGTACGGTCCCTGGTCTTTCTAACGAATCAATGAGTAAAAAATAGAAATTATGCTAAAGAGATTTGTTTCTTTTCTATTGGTAGCCTTGGCCATGGGCGTGTCCTATCCGCTCGTTGCACAGCAATTGAACATGTCATTGGATGGTCAGGTTCGGCACATGCCCGAGGATCGGGATGCGACTTCCTATTTCCCGTTAATGGATGACAATGACGATTTGTGTGCCATCATCAAGGTGACGGTGACCAATGAGTTGGAGAATCCCCTCGTTCTGGAGACCGGTGGTCTGGCCGTGAAAAAACGTGAAGAGCGGGAGAACGGTGAAATCTGGTTCTGGCTTCCGGCAAAAGTCCGGAACCTGTACTTCAGTTGCAGGAACTTCAAGTCCATGGATCCGATTCCTGTGCGCATGAAGGAAGGGGAAGTGTACCGGTTGACCTTGCGTACCGATGCGCAAATGCATACCGTTTCCAATGCAACGGTTTCGTTTGACTTTCTGAAGATGAACATTACGCCGGCTGAAGCGACCGTGTCCATCGGCTCCACTCCGGATTGTTCGGACCATACGACTTATGTGACAGACGGTTTCTTCAGCAAACAACTCAATTACGGTACCTATCACTATCGCATTGAGAATCCGTACTACGAGACCAAGATCGGAACCGTTACGGTCCAAGCGAACATGGCCGAGGTGGACATCCGGATGACGCCGGCATTCAGTTATTTGGATTTGAACAGCCAGCCCCAAGGTGCACAGGTATTTGTGGATGGGGACTACGTTGGGGTGACCCCGCTCAAGACGACCGAACGGTACAAACGGGGGACTGTGAACATCCGGATGCAAAAAGAGGAATACAGTACGGTGTCTGAGTCCATTCAGGTAGTGGGCAATGGCGAGTACCAACGTGTCAACTTCAACCTGGATGCTACCTTTGCCAACGTGACTTGTAAGAGCGATGATCCCAAAGCGGAAATTTATGTGGATAACCAGTACCGTGGAATCGGTTCCTGGACCGGGCACCTGAGCAGTACAATGAACCACGTCTTGGAAGCCCGCCGGGCCAGTCACCAAGGCCAAAGCATTTCTTTCTCGGTAAAACCGGGAGAGAATGTGACGAAGACGGTGGGAGCGCCCGTTCCGTTGTATGCAATTTTGTCGTTGGAAACCAGTCCGGCGAACTGTGCCGTGACCATTGATGGACAAGACATGGGCAGAACACCGCTTGTCAAGCAGTTGCTGATCGGTCCCCATCAGATTACGCTGAGAAAGGATGGATACCTGGCGCAACAATTTACGGTAGATTTGGTGCACAACGAACGCAAGTCCTTGAACATAACCTTGGAAAAGGGTCGTCTGATTGCGGATGTGACCATCCGGTCCAAGGAAGGAGCCGGGATTTATGCCAATCATAAATTCTTGGGTAAGATTTCCAACGGTACGTGGAGTGGCAAGTTGGAAGAAGGCAATTACGAGATCCGCGCGGAGTTGGATGAACACGATCCCGGCGTGACCCAATACGAGGTCATCGGCAAAGGTCCTTTGACGATCAAGGTGCCGGATCCGGTACGCAAAACCGGTTCAGTGAACATTACTGCCAAGTCGGGTGCCAGCATTTATATCAAAGGAGCCAATCAGGACCAATATCATTTTTGGGGAGCGGCTCCCTATCGGAACAGCAGCTTCCCGACGGGTAGTTACAAGGCCTACGCGACCAAGAACGGTTACTACGACAGCCCGGTGCAGTCTTTCCGTGTGAATCAAAACCAGTTAACCAATCTGGACCTTTCGATGCGAAAACGCCGTTGGATCAACGAAGGCACGTTGTTCGATGACGAGCATTTCTTTGAACTGGTTTATGGTGCCGGTTATGGTATGGATGAGCACGACGAATATTGTTTGTCCGATAATTTCTTTGGGGTGAATTATGGCTACAACCCGGAACGCTGGGGTTTCCAAGCATCCGCTTTGTTCGGTGACGAAGATGATTTCGCTTTGACGGCAGGTCCGCTGTTGCGGTTGAATGATTACGGTGTGGATTGGCAGGCGTATTTGGGAGCCGGTTTGTTGAGTAACAACTTCATGGGTACCATGTGGCTGGCTGATGCGGCGTTGCGTATGAACTTGAACGAAACCAATGAAGACGAAAGTTTCGCATGGGCATCCTTGTCCCTGGGTTGCAAGTTCAACCACCGTCTTGTGATTCCGAATATCGGTTTGAGTCTGTTCCCGGGACTTTTGGCGACCGAGGACAATGAAATGGATGATTATAGCAAGATGAACATCGACTTCCTGACCGGTTACAATGCGACCTATGAAGTCTTTTCGGTCGGATTTGCGGCTTCCTACTGCTACACCCGTTTGGGGGTTTATGGATCCATGATGTGGGATCAGGACGGATTCGGTTCTTACATCGCAGGTCCCGTTATCCGTTTGAGTGATGAGTCAGTCAACGATTTCGACTGGCAGTTCTACTTTGGGGGCGGTCTGGTTGCCGACGAATGGGGCTTTGACGCAGGTTTCCGTGTAGATATTCCTTGCGACACTTATGTGGGGTTGGCCGACTTTGTGCTGGGATGCCAATTTGGTTCCGAAGACAGCGTGGTGCCCTACTTGGGCTTCAGTTGGGTCATTACCCTCTGTGGTGGTGCTGCGTTGGCCGCCGTGATGGCTTCCTAAGTCCGGCGGCCGGACACTCCGGCCAGAGCGTCCGGCTGTTTTGTTAGGCCGGTTCTTTAACCGAGCAAAAGATCATTCAAGCAGACTTTGGGGACGTAATGCACACCGTTTTCACGGTAGTATTTGTGGTCCTCGTTTTCCCGAATTTCCGTGAGACGGATGTCTTCGATGCCCTTGCCAATGGCAAGTACGAGTAGCGGAGTCAGGGGGAGGTCAAAGGCTTGGATGATTTTTTCTTTTTGGAAGGCACCGATGCAGATGCCGTTGAGTCCCATTTCGGTAGCACGCAACAGCATGCTTTGTGCCGCGATGCCCAAGTCCATGTACGTGAGTTTGTTTTCGTTTGGGGCACAACAAATGATGAAGGCCTGGGGTTCGGTCCCCGGGAAAGGCAGGTTGAGTTCTGGCAGGGCTGCTCCAAACTTCAACAACGGTAAGATTTTGTGAGCTTCCGCAGGGGTGACCAAGCGGTAGCGTAGGCATTGTTGGTTGCAGGCTTGCGGAATCTTCGTCACGACGCTGACGATGTCGCGTAAGTGGTCTTCCCGAACTACAACCTTGGGATCATATCCCCGGTGGCTACGGTTTTTGAGCAAGAGTTTGTTGAGCGTCGTTTTGTTCTTTTTAGCCTGTGCGGCGCTGGACGGAAGCGAATGAAAGGCTTCCATCTTTTTTTCCAAGTAATTGTCTGCCATTTTGTGAGGGTTATTCCATTAATATGGGTTATTGCGGTCGTTCGGCTTCGTAGATTTTCTTGATGGTTTTGCTGTCTAGGTCATCCTCGCTGTAGATGCGCAGGTTGTCCACGATCATGTTGCCACGGAAGCGGAAGCCGATTCCGTAGTTGACATTTTGGTAGCCGACCATTTCCTCTTGGATGCTGCTGATGTATTGGCCGTTCAGATAGAGCTTGACGGTGCAATCTTCAATGCCGGATACATAATTGGAGGTGATAGCAATGTGTGTCCACGCGTCAGGGTCAAGACTGGGGTGATCGAAGTAAGCCGGTTTGTAGTTGTAGTCGTAACCGTCGCTGCAGTAGAGCAGGCCACTGGGTTTGTATTCCAGAATGAACCCTTTTCCCCATTGGTTGTTGCTCTCCACGTTGTAGATGATGCTGTGGCTCAATTTTTTTACCCAGAAAGAGATGGTGTAGGTGCCTCCATCGATGATGGCCTCGTCAAAATTGAGCGTACTGGCGCGCAGGTCCAATCCCTGGGTGCCGTTCAGGCCTTCAACGAAGTAGTAGCCGTAGCCACCGGCTTCTGGTCCGGAGCTGATGCGGTTGTCCAGGTTACCGTCAAAGGTAAAGTGGCAGTACAGGCCGCGGGAGATTTCTGTGTCGTTGCTGGAGCCGTTGTTGCTGGAGCCGTCGGGTCTTTCGGTGTTGTTTTCGTCGCCTCGGCCACGCCCCGTCGGATCACAAGCGGTGAAGGAGAGGAGGCTCAATGCGATGAGTAAGATTGGTTGTAGGTATGCGTGTTTCATGGTTTATCGGATAAAATTGGTTTTGGTTTGTTTTTCGTGTTCGGGGTGAGGAAAGCCTGCCTGTTTGCCTGCTTCGATGCAGCGGAGGATCCAGGCCATGTTGCGGCCCAAGCTGCGCATGGTTTGCATGCCTTCCAGGTCGCGACGTACTTCTTCCGGGGTGTTGCCATGGACTTGGTTCCAGTATTGGGAGGTCACGATTGGCATGTGGCGGATAGCGAAGTATTTGTTCAATTGGTCAAAGGTCGCAGTGGAACCTGCACGACGGCAGCTGACAACGGCGGCCGCCGGTTTGAATTGGAGGACCTGCTTGCCGGCGCAGAAGACACGGTCCATGAAAGCAATCATCGCGCCGTTGGCACTGGCAAAGTGAACGGGAGCTCCGAATACAAAGGCATCGTAGTCAGCCGCTTTGGCCAGGAACTCATTGACTGCGTCGTTCATGACGCATTTGCCTTTTTCTGAGCAGCGGCCACAACCCAAGCAACCGGAGAGCGGGCGGGTGCCCACTTGGAAAATGTCGGATTCAATGCCTTCGTTCTGAAGGGTTTGTGCAATCTCTTGCAGGGCTGTATAGGTGCATCCGTGTGCGTGCGGACTTCCGTTGACCAACAATACTTTCGGGGTAGGTGTGAGTTGGAATGTAGTTGTCGGATCTTGTTGGTATGAGGAGAGGATGCTTCCGTGGGCATGCGGACCTCCGTTGAGTATGATTTCTTTCATGGTTCTATTGTGTTTTTATGTTGGACCGTTTTCTTTGAACTTTTACCGGTATGGATTTGGGTCCCTACCGGTGGCTATTTATCAGGATTGTTTTTGCGATTGTCTTAGGATTGGTTTTGGTTGAAGTGTTGTTGTGCGATTTGCAGGATGTGTTGCCGCAAGGCGGTTTTCTGTTTATCCTTGTGAACCAGAAAGTACTGGCGTTTGCGGAGAATGGCATCGGTCGGAACGATTTTGAGGCGTCCACTTTTCCGTTCGTCCAGGATGGCTGTTTCCGGCAGGAAGGCGTATGCATCGGTATGTTTGAGGTAGCTGATGACGGCTTCAGTGCTGCCGAGTTCGTTTTCCGTGATAAAGGAAACGAGAGGAAAATCTTGGGTGCTCAAGTAGGAAAAGGAGCCGTTGGCCGTGACCAGGGGGCATTCGTCGTGAAGCAAAAGTTCGTAGCAGAGGCCGTCGTAGGGGTCTTCGTCTTCGGTCAGACCGTAGTCCAGGCTGCCTTCTTGGAGGTGCTGCGATATTTGTTCGCTTTCCAGCTGTATCATGGAGCATCGCAGGTCCGGTATCTGTTTGCGCAGCAGTGCCAATAAGGTCGGGAACACGTGTTGGCCCAGCAGGGAAGTTATACCGATGAGGATGGGAGTCGCTTCCGTCTCTGTGCGCGCCAGGATGCGTTGGTTCAGGTCATCGTACCGTTTGAGGATTTCCAAGACCAGGGGCAGGAGTTCCTGACCGAACGGGGTCAGTTCAATGAAACTTCCCCGGCGGAAAAACAGTGGCCGCTGGCATTGTTTTTCTAATTCGGAAATATGTTGTGAAACGGCAGGTTGGCTGATGTCCAAATCCTTCGCAGCCCGGCTGAAACTCAGTCGTTCTGCTACTTTTGCGAATACTTTGAGCCGAAAATCCTGTATGATGGTTTGCTTGGGATACATCTTCAGATACAAACGGGGATGCTAGTTCCGATTCAGGATGATCAGGGCGGCAATGACGCCAGGGACCCAGCCGCAGAGTGTCAGCAGGAATGTGATCAAAATGGATCCGCAGCCTTGGTCCAGTACGGCCAGGGGGGGACAAAGGATGGCAAGCAGTGCTCTCAGGAAACTCATGCTGCAAATATAAGAAAAATTTATGGGAGTTATCGGATGTGGACCGTTGGAAGATCTTCCCAACGCGTGCTGTAATGCGGTGATTGGTTTTCACAGGTATTTTTGATCGAACCGTCCCCCTGCGTAGCCAGGCGGATGCTGCTCTTGCCGTAGGTGCGTTGCAGGTCGTCTAAAACGGCTGAAAGTTTGTGATCCCGCAGGCTCGTTTTGGGGTCTTCAAACAGCGAGGGCATCTGTTCGCTCTCGGATACGAGGCGTGTGGCGATGACTCCGGCTTTCTTGTATCCATAGCCGGACCGGTAGATTTCACGTAAACCATGAACGGCTGTGGCAATGAGGGGCCGGTATTCGCAGGTGGGTTGATGGAAATGGATGAGGGTGCTGTGGTAGGCTTGGGGGACTGTTTCTTTGAAGCGGTTGGTGTAGGCAAATACAACCAGTTCTTCACAAAGGGATGACTGTTTGCGCAGTTTGTGGGTCAGGTCGTTGGTAAAGTTGGCAATTTGTTGGGTCAGCTCATTGAGGTCGTAGATCTCGGAGGAGAAACTGCGGGAGACGCAGATGGACTGCTTGGCCTCGATGAGGTCTTCGAACTGGATACATGGGGTGCCACGGAGCTCCAGCCATGTTCGTAAACCGTTGACGCCAAACAACATCCGTACACGGTCTTCTGACATCTGGGTAAAGTCCCAGGCGGTCCAGACTCCTCGGTCGTGCAGTTTCCGTGCAGTTTTTCGGCCAATGCCCCAAACGTCCTCGATGGGGTACTTTCGAAGCACCTTTTCAATGTCCTGAGGCTGGTGCATGTAACATCCACCATGCAACTTGGGGTACTGTTTGCAGAGCTTGGAGGCAATTTTTGCCAGGGTCTTGGTCGGAGCGATGCCGACGGAAACCGGGATGCCTGTGTCTTTTTGGCAACGGCGGGAAATTTCCTTGGCGTAAGCGTTCAAGTCGTTGATCATCAGACCCCGAAGGTCCAGGAAGGCTTCGTCAATGGAATAGACCTCAATGGACGGGGCGAATTCTTCCAATACCCACCGGACGCGGCGGGACATGTCTCCGTACAGGGCCATGTTGCCCGAGAAGACGGCAATTTGGTGCTGTTCGATCAGTGGGCGGATTTTGAACAGCGGATCCCCCATCTTGATGCCCAGGGCTTTGGCTTCGTTGCTGCGGGCAATGGCGCAACCATCGTTGTTGGAGAGCACAATGACCGGTTTCCCGACCAGATCCGGCCGGAAGACCCGCTCGCAGGAAGCGAAGAAATTGTTGCAGTCAGCTAGGGCAAACATGGGTAGAGATAGGGCGTAGTTTACATTTTTTTGATGACATAGGTAACAATGCCCCAAATCAGAAAGTCTTGTTCGGGTTCTACAACAATGGGTTGGTATTGTTGGTTGTGTTCGTTGGCGGGGAGGAGACGGACCTGATGCTGTTGGATTTCCACACGTTTGACTGTGTATTCTCCGTCAATGAAACAGACTGCTTTGCACCCGTTGTAAGGGTCCAGGCTTCGGTCAACAATCAAAATGTCACCTTCGTCCATGGCAGCATCCACCATCGAAACGCCGCTGACCCGAAAAAAAAAGGTCGAGGCTTTGTGTTTGACCAGGAGTTGGATCAAATCCAATTTTTCTCGGATGTCATCTGCCGGTGAAGGGAAACCAGCCTTGACATCACCGACCAACAGACCTTCCCAAGAGGCGTGGTCATCCATTGCGTAGGGTTGTAACTTTTCCATAGTACGAAGGGTGGGCGTTTTGCTTGAACGAAGGGGTTTTGCTTTTCGATTGAACGAAGGGGGTGGTGTTTCCGTTCAATTTCACGGGTAAAGATACATTAAATTTGGTTTCTGACGCTAACCCAATTCGAGGTATCCACGAAGTGCGCCATTTCTTATTACCTGGATCGATATGGAAAACCCCAAAAGCCCTTGTCGACTTCTGGGGTTCGTTTTGTTGACCTTTTTCAGGTCTTTCTTACTGACCTGTGCCGGGTCTTTCTTGATGATTTATTGGTGCTCGTAAGTTCTGTCAACGATTACAACTCGGTTTTCCAAAGTCCGTGCAGGTTGCAGTACTCATAAACGGCAATGGGCTTGCTGGAGCAGGTGCAAATCACGGCTTCCGGAGAGTCTTTGAGGTTTACACGGATACCACCGGATTCGGTTTCTACATAGATGAATGAAATGTGGTGTTCTTCGGTCATCGGGTGCGGGACACTGCCGACACTCACTTTGATGGTGCATTCATCCAATCGAGTCACTACAGGAACGTGTTTCTCAGTGCTGGCATCCACCGTGTTGGGGATGAGTTCTTCCATAGGTTCTCCGCAGCAGACTACAGGTACTTTGCTGTCAATGATTTTTTCAATGATATTGCCACAGTGGCGGCATTTATAAAATTTTGTAGACATATCGTTATCTTGTTTTGTAATTAATGTATTAATAAATATACAAAACTCGTTCCAAAGTAGAGATTTTTCCCGGAAATTTTATAAATTTCTTATCAAATAGCCTGGATTCAAAGTTTGATTTATGGATATTCGCCTGTTTGGGTAGGGACTCTGTGGGGTAAAACTTTGATGTGGTTATCCTTGTGAGAGGGTCTTTGGGGCAGTTTTTGTGGCTTAAGGTATGTGTGGGAGCAGCCCGGTAGATTTGGTTTGTGTCGAAGTGGATGGTGGTAAAACAAAACGACTGAACCCGAAGGTCCAGTCGTATAGGCAGTATCCGTCTCGGTTGTGTTGCTACAGGCCGGTATCCTAGTTGGCTGCAGCTTCCTCTGTTGTTTGCTCCGCAACGGAGGCGCAAGTGGTGTCCCGGGTTTCATTGCAGTCAGCATCCATACAGGTTGCTTCGGGGCATTCTACAGCAGTTTCTTGCTCAAACCAGGGCAGGGGGGAGGGAAGTTTGGCCCAGGCAAACAAGTTGCAGAGCCAGAGGATTGCCAGGACGATCAGCAGGCTGGCGCCACTGATGGTCCATTTTTTCCAAGGTGCCAGGCCTTTTTTCTTGTAGGGATCTTTGAGTTTTAGCTTCGGGAAACGCGCTTGATCGGTGAGGGTTTCTCCGAAGGGGATGCTGATTTTGGAGATGGCGTTGATGGCCCATCCATTGGCGTTGAGTAGCGGGGCCAGGTTCCGGCGGCGGAGCTTCATCCAGGCCATGACCATGGCCGGACCCGAGATGGCGAGCAACAGGCCGACAAAGACGACGATGATTTGCCACCAGGTGAGGCTGACAAAGCCTTTGATCAGGCCGGTCAAGGCAGTACCAATCATGCCGAAGGCCATCCCGATGGCGGCAAAGATACCGGCAAATTTGGCAATGTCAAAAGGCGGAGTGGCTACCGGGGCGGCGTTGGGATCCTGCGTTTTGGGCAAGGCAGCGGGTGCCGTGGCGATCTTCTCGTTCATGTCTTTCATGATCTTGGCATCTTTGTCCGCTGCGTTTTTGTTGATCAGGTTTTCGATGGTGGTGGCCAGTCTGCGGTAGGGAGACCAGAATGCTTGGCCCAGGCTGATGGGGTTGTCAATGATTTTGGTGATGACTGCATCCCATTCCTGTCCGTGGTTGTCGAAGTAAATGGCATTCTTTCCGACTGCAATGTCGCCGATTTGACCAACGGTCATGGCCGCTACAATTTGGAGTTTGCCGGCAATGTTCTTGTTGGTACAATCACAGTAGATCAGGAACATTCCGCTGGTCGCTGCCATACTGCTGTGTTTGCCAGTGTCGGCTACTTGCATACAGAAACGGCAGGCGCGTTGGTCTACAATGAGGGTACCGGATTGGAAGATGGCGCTTACTTTTTTGTCTTTGTCGTAGAAGTCGTTGAATGTGATGAAGTTGCGTAGCAAGCGATAGAAATCCCGGTGGATGTGCAGGAATCGGTTTACCAATTCGATATTTTCGGCTTCTTCTTTCAAGGCGAGGTCTTGGGCGACCAGGGCCAACAAGGCTTCTTTGCGGTTGTTTTGAAGGTGTTGCTGGATGCTGTCCCAACCCAGGCTTTCTACCACGGCACCGGCTTTGCTGTTTTTCCAGTTCAGGTAGGCTGCAAATTGGGCACCGACTGCGCTCCAGTCTGCTTCGGTGAGTACGGTCTGATCTTTCGGAAATGCAACTGCCTTCAGGAAATTGAATGGAGAAGCCCATGCTGGATTTACAGGTGCTTGCAGGTCAATCTCGGCCTGTCCGGTGATGCGCACCAGGGGATAGCTGGCAATTTCATCGGTTTTGCCGGTCAGGTTGTCGGCGCTGATGGCCTCGATGCGTGCATTTTGGACATCCAAGGTGGCGATGCTGGCGGGAGAGTAGCCGGCCAGTTGGGAGCGGAGGAAGTAGTCCTTGACTTTGGTATCCAAGGCTTGATAGGCCTCGATGACTTTGTCGGTATCCGCACCAAAGGGTGCTGCCACTTCGGCTTGTTTCCAGGCGGTATAGGCTTGCAGGGCCGCGTAGAAATTTTCGATCAGTTCGGTGTTGGCTCCGAGGGCTCCGCTGCGGTCGATCACGCCACCCAAGGTTTTGTCAATATCCGCAAGGATGGCTTTTTCTTCGGCATTTTCGGTGGAAGCCTCGGTAATGACACCGTCGCCGTTGAAACGGGTTTTGGCAAAGATGGTTTCGATATCCGTGGTATCTGCCAAGGTGATCCGTTCGTTTTCTTTACCGAGGTTTTCCAGGATTTGTCGGGCCGCTCTGTGGAGTTTGCAGCCGATGGCATTGTCCTGGTTCAGGTTAGACAGCTCGATGCTGTCGGATCCTTCCAGCAGACTGTCCGGATTGATCAGGGCGTTCGTCATCCATTGGGAGGTGGCAATCACATCGTTGACACGGATTTTATCATCGTGGTCCTGATCCATATAGGTCAAACTTTTTTCGTCAATTTCCAGTCCTTTGACGGGGCAGGAAAGCACGGTCCATAATTTGGGATCCAACTCTGCCAGATGAGCAATGTCCTGACCGCAGCTGATGCGTACGCGGGGTGAACCACCGATGTTAATAAATTCCCAGTGGTATGATTTGTTTTTAGGAAGAAAAGCCATAAGCGTATGGGTTATGAGTAGGTTAAGCAATTAAATTTTTCAAAGTTACCGATTCCTTTTCAAATCTACAAGGTGTTGGAGCATCGGGGTAAAATCTTCGCGTGCTTGGGCCAGGTAAACCTGGAATCCCAATTGCCGGGCTGCTTCGATGTTTTTTTCACTGTCATCGATGAACAGGGTTCTGCGGGGATCCATGCCACTGTGTGCCACCATACGTTCAAAGAAAACCGGATTGGGCTTGAGGGCCTTTACTTCGAAACTGAGGTAGGCATATTCAAAGTAGTCTTCCAGGGTCAGTCCGTCTGCGGCAAAGAGGGTGTTCCGCAGGTAGGGCATGACAAATCCGTTGATGTTGGACAGTCCGTAGGTTCTATAGCCAGCATCGCGCAAGGCCTTGATGGATCGTAATTTGTTGACCGGAAGGCCATCCAGAAAAGCGGTGTAGGCCCCTTGTACGTCGTCGTAGGTGATGCTGGGATTGCCGGAGTCCTGGCGGATGAATTCCACGAGTTCTTCGGTGGTCATTTTTCCTTCTTCTACGGCCATGAATTCGGCAGACGGGCAGTAGATGCCAATCATATTTTCGGCCTTGGCATAACCTATTTTGTGGAAGGCTTCGATGCAATGGTCCCGGTTCAGGTCGATGAGTACGCCGCCAAAGTCAAAGACGATGTTTTCAAGGTTTTCAAATACAGGGAAATGGGCTTTGTTTTCGGACATGATATGGGTGCTTTAGACTGTTTTTCTTGCTTCTTCTTTATGGTAATAGCGTCGGATAAGGTGGATGAAAGCATAGGCCATCGGGGTTCCGAGAACGCTCTCAATCAATAGTTTGTTCAAATATTGGAAGATGATCATCATGATCAGATCATGAGTCGAAACGACCCCGACAAAGGCGATGAGCACGAAGGGGATGGAGTCCAGGATGTAGGCAATCATGGAACTGCCGATGGTCCGGAGCCACAACCAGCGTCCGCGGGTCTTGATTTTGATTTTTTCCATGATCCAGGCATTGGAGAGTTCTCCAAGCAGGAAGCCGGCCAACGATGCGATGACAATGCGGGGGACATGGCTGAAAATATGGTTGTAGGCCTGCGTGGTGGTATCCAGGTAGTCGGGAGAGGGCAGGTAAACCCCGATCCAGGTACAGAGTACCAAAATGATGTTGCAAACCAGTGTCAGGAGAATGATTTTCTTGGAAGTGCGGTAGCCCCAAATTTCCGTGATGACATCGCCCAACATGTAGGCAAAGGGAAAGGTGATGGTTCCCGCGTCGAAATAAAACAGGTTGAAACAATTGACTACTTTGACGGCCATCACGTTGGACACCAGGTACAAGGTGACAAAGATGGCGGTAACCACCATCAGGGGTGTGTCAAATGTGTTTCGGTTTTTGAAAGGGTTTTCCGATACCTTGTTCATACAGTTGTGTGTTAAATCCGATTGCAAAGGTAGGAGAGTTTTTCCAATTATTCGTGGGGAATGCTTAAATTTGTAGGATGAACAACCGTAAGCCTTCATTTCAATTGACCGCCGATGCCGCTCTCGTTCTGGAAGGGGGAGGAATGCGGGGCGTCTTTACGTGCGGGGTCTTGGACAACCTGATGGACCGGGGTGTCCGTTTTCCCTATACCATCGGGGTCAGTGCCGGGGCTTGTAACGGTCTTTCCTATTTGTCCGGGCAGCGTGGCCGGGCGAAATTCAGCAACATCGACCTGTTGGAACGTTACCGGTACATCCGTTGGTATTATCTGTTGACCAAAGGCAATATCATGGACTTTGACTTGCTTTTTCATACGTTCCCGGAAAAGATCATTCCATACGATTATCCTGCTTATGCACAGTGTCCGGAACGTTATGAGATGGTGACGACGAGTTGCCGGACGGGGAAAGCCTGTTATTACGAAGAGAAGTCCGATCCGGCACGCATCATTGAGATTGTGAAAGCTTCAAGCAGCTTGCCTTTTGTGTGTCCGATCGCCCGCGTGGACGGAGAACCGATGTTGGACGGAGGAATTGCCGATTCCATTCCGTTTGAACGAGCCCGTTCGCAAGGTTACGGCCGGCAGTTGATCGTTTTGACCCGGAACAAAGGTTATCGGAAAGCAGATAAGGACTCGTATGTCCCTTCTTGCTTTTATCATCGGTATCCGGCTTTGCAGGAGGCCATTCGGAAACGCAACCGCTTGTACAATCAACAGCTGGAAGCCGTGGAGGCATTGGAAGCCAGAGGAGAAGTGACCGTAATCCGGCCGGTAGAGCCCATTGAGGTTGGGCGTATGGAACGGGATCCGCAAAAACTCCGGGATTTGTATGATCAGGGTTATGCCCTGGCGCAAGCATTGGAAATCAATCAATACCTATAGTAAACTTTATGAAACGTACATTTATTTCTGCTCTGGCAGTACTTCTGCTGTTGCTGACGGCTTGCTGCACACGTCGAGAACAGGTGGACAATGTCATTTACCTCATTGGTGACGGTATGGGCTTTGGCGCCGTTTCTTCGTTACTTTTATCGGAAACTGAGATGACAGGATTTGAAATGGACCCGGTCATCGGATTGAACGAAACGTGCTCGGCCAACAACCATGTGACGGATTCTCCAGCCGGAGGAACGGCTTTGGCGACAGGCGTACGTACGTGCAACGGTTATATGGGAGTGGATCCGGAAGGCCGGCAGTTGGAGAGCCTTCTGAAGAAAGCTCAGAAAATGAACAAGAGGTCAGGCATTGTTGTCAATACCGTGTTGACCGAAGCAACACCCGGTGCCTTTTATGCCGGAGTGAAAAAGCGTTCGGAAAGCTATCGTATTGCAGAACAATTTGTGGAAAGTGGCGTGGATGTGGCCATCGGTTCAGGTCTTTCTGCCTTCATCAACCGTCCGGATTCGGTGGATCTGACCGCTTCGTTGATAGACAAAGGCTACGACGTGTACCTGGATTGGAAATCTGTGCTAAACACCTCTTCGGACCGTTTCGTGGGTATTTTGCCGATGCAGGATGTCCATCGTCGTAACCAAAAGACCCCGCGTACGGCCGGTGCGGCTGATGGGGCCGAAGTTTGTCTGGCGGCACAACTGGCAGCGGCTCAATCGGATATTTCCGATACGACGGTCTTGTCGGAACCGAACGAATACCTGACCAAGGCGACCATGAAGGCTTTGTCCGTGTTGGAGAGAAACAGCCCGGATGGTTTCTTTTTGATGATTGAAAGTGCCATCATTGACGGTTATGGCCACAACAACGATTCAGAAGGCATGATCGAGGAAATGCAGGAATTTAACCGGACCCTCAAGGCCCTGGTGACCTATGTCAACGAGCATCCCAACACCTTGCTGGTGGTTACGGCTGATCATGAGACTGGTGGAACGGCTGTGGCTTATAACGGACATGAAGTCGGAGAAACCGTGCCGATCCAGCTTTCTTTCTCGACCAAGGGACATACCGGAACGGTAGTGCCGGTGTTTGCCTACGGTGCCGGAGCAACTGCTTTCTCGGGCATTATGAAAAATACTGATATTCCGAAAAGAATTGAGAATCTGATTAAATAACAAATATGTTAAATAAATACTATAGCATGAAAAGACTGTTTTTATGGGCCTTGTGCCTGGCGCTCTTCGGGGCATCATGTGCACGTGAGATTCATTATGTCAAGGAAGTTGCATTTCCAGAGGGTGCTACGATAGAAGAGAAAGTAATGATGGCGGCGCATGTCGTCCCGACACCAGAGCAATTGGCATGGCAGCAAATGGAATTGACGGCCTTTCTTCATTTTGGGATCAATACCTTTACCGGCAATGAGTGGGGTAGTGGCCAGGATGATCCGGCCTTGTTCAATCCGACGGAACTGGATTGCGACCAATGGGTGAAGACCTTGGTGGATGCCGGCTTCAAAATGGCGATTCTGACCGCCAAACACCACGACGGTTTCTGTTTGTGGCCGACCGAAACGACAAACTATTCCGTGAAGAACTCCCCTTGGAAAGAGGGACAGGGAGATGTGGTGCGTGAATTCCGTGACGCTTGTGAACGCCATGGACTGAAATTCGGTGTGTACCTGTCTCCTTGGGATCGGAATGCGGCCTGTTATGGTGATTCTCCGGCTTACAATCAGTTTTTTGTTCGGCAATTGACCGAGCTGCTGACAAATTATGGTCCGGTTCATGAAGTTTGGTTTGACGGTGCTTGTGGAGAAGGCCCGAACGGCAAGAAGCAGGAGTATGATTGGGATCTGTTCCGTGGAACCATCCATCGTTTGCAGCCTCAGGCCGTTACCGCCATCATGGGGGATGATGTCCGTTGGGTTGGCAACGAACGGGGCTGGGGCCGGGAAACCGAGTGGAGTGTCACCGTGCCGGGTTTGGAACCGACCTCGGAAGATTTGGGCAGTCGCTCTTTGTTGGCCACCGCCTCCTCGGTTCGTTGGTATCCCTCGGAAGTGGATGTGTCCATCCATCCGGGTTGGTTCTACCATTCTTACGAAGACGACCAGGTTCGTTCGTTGGACAATCTAATGGACATTTATTTTCAATCGGTAGGCAGGAATTCTGTCTTGTTGTTGAACATCCCTCCGGATACCCGGGGTCGTTTTGCAGATCCCGATGTGGCACGTTTGCAGGAATTCGGGGCCAAGGTTCGGGCTTTGTATACAGCCGATGCTGTTCGTGAAGGTGCTGTGATCAGTACGGTAGCAGCCGGTGAAAGTTGTGAATACGCTGTGGATCCTTCGGTACCGGTCAATGTGGTGATGATTCAGGAGGATATCACCCATGGGCAACGGATTGAGGAATTTTCGGTAGAAGTGTTTGTTGCGGCGCAAGGTGACTCCATTGCTGGTGCTGGGGAAAAGGGTGTAGCGCAGGGTGCCTGGTTGGAAGTGGCGCGGGGTACTACGGTGGGCTACAAACGGATGCTTCGTTTTCCGACCCAATCTGTAGAGCGTATCCGGGTGAATATCCTGTCTGCTCGCGACGAGGCCCGGCTTGCTCGTGTGGCGTTGTTGGTTATGCCGGAGTGATTGTAAGCATGTAGTACACCTTAAAAAAAAGGATGCGATACCCGAATGACATGAACCCCGAAAGTTTTTTGTCTAACTTTCGGGGTTCATGTCAGAAAGGTCGCAGCCTTTTTATAGGTTTACAATGCCTCAATTTCTTCGGGAGTCAAACCCGTCGCTTTGGCGATGTCTGCTATCGAGATACCGAGAGCCTTTAAATTCTTTGCTACAGCGAGACGTCCTTCAGCGAGACCTCGTTCAAGACCTTCTCGGTGGCCTTCTTCTCGACCCTCGATGCGTCCCTCTTCGCGCCCTTCTCGTCGGGCGGTTTGTTTGATATTTTCCCAATCGCGTTCTGTAATCATGTCCTTATCGTATTGTTGTCGTTTTTCTACGCTGAATTTCATTCTATAATAACCTGGTAGCTAGAGTGCCTGAATTTCTTCGGGAGTCAAACCCGTCGCTTTGGCGATGTCTGTCACTGAGACGCCCAAGGCTTTGAAGTTTTTGGCGACCTCGCGACGCGCCTGCTCCTGTCCCTCCGTGATTCCGGTGGCGCGACCTTCAGCGAGACCTCGTTCAAGACCTTCCTCGAGGCCTTCTTGGCGCCCTTCTTCTCGACCCTCGATGCGTCCCTCTTCTCGCCCTTCTCGTCGGGCGGTTTGTTTGATGTTTTCCCAATCGCGTTCTGTAATCATATCCTTATCGTATTGTTGTCGTTTTTCTACGCTGAATTCAGCAATTTCAGCGGCTTCGAACAACCGTCGGAAGATATCAGTCTGCAGCTTGTCGGGCAGG
>JAZUBU010000019.1:0-27041 GCA_045638645.1 Bacteroidales bacterium | reverse complement strand
ACATTCGAGCTCCACCTCCCTGCCCTTCGTGAAAGGACTGATGAGATCCTTCCGTTGGCAGAGATGTTCATTAAGAAGTTTGCTGAGAAATACAGAAGAAGCGTCAGCGGAATTTCCGCAGATGCGGCAGAACTCCTGAAAGGACATTCATGGAGCGGCAATATCCGTGAACTTTCCAACTGCATCGAGAAGGCTGTCATTCTTTCCGAGAACGAGTTGTTGACAGCTAAAGACATGGAGATTGTTCCAGCAAGATTATCTGCCACTATCGAAGTATCAAGCACTGACACGCTTGAGGAGACAGAAGAAAAGGCAATACGTGCAGCTATGGCACGTTTTGGAGGTAATCTGTCTATGGTAGCAAAGTCGCTGGAGATCAGCCGTCCTACTCTATATGCGAAACTGAAGAAGTATAATATCTGATGACAACCATAACCGTCATATTGATTGTTCTTGCAGCGATAGTAATATCGTCTGCCATCACTTCTTTTGCAACATCAAGAAAAATGAGGGCCAAGGTAACCTACATGCTGGACGCCCTTGAGGATAAGGAGCTCAACTTCCGCTTTGACGAAAGACGTCTCAGGGGACAGAAGTTCAACCGCACTCTCAACCGTCTGCGCAACATCTTCGACAAGGAAAGACACGAGATCATCGAGCAGGAGAAGTATTTCGGCCTGATGCTCGATCACGTCAAGACAGGCATTGCGGTAATCGAAAAGGACGGTCGTGTGGCTTATTGCAATAATACGGCGCTTAATCTGCTTGGCATTGCAACATTCGGCCACATCAGACAGCTTCGTGCAGTGAGCGATTCTCTTTATGACTCGTTCCAGACTATTGCTGACGGCAGTGAGGAGAGGGCGAGCTATTACAATGAAAGCGGAAAGATGACTATCTCCTTGACAGCATCAGAGGCGAAAATCGGCAAGGATACTGTGAGGATCATCGCATTCAACGACATCAGCAGCGAGATTGCAGAGAACGAGCAGCAGTCATGGTCAAAGCTCATCAGGGTCCTGACCCATGAGATCATGAATACCATTACGCCTATCGCTTCGCTCAGCGACACATTGCTGACTTTCGATGGTGTAGATGAAGACATCAAGAATGGTCTCAGTACCATTTCAGAGTCTTCGAAGAGCTTGATCAAGTTCGTGGACTCCTATAGAAATCTTACCCGCGTAGCTCCTCCTGTGAAGAAAGCATTCTATTTCAAGGAGCTTGCTGAAAGGGTCATCAGTCTGACCAGAGAACAGGCTGCGATGAACGGTGCTGTATGCACATATGAGGAATTGTCGGAAGATATAATCCTGTATGCAGACGAGGGACAGATCACTCAGATTCTCATCAATCTTGTCAAGAATGCTGTTCAGGCTGATGCCAGAAACATCGTTATCACTGCCCAGCTCACTCTGTCAGAGCAGACAGTCATCAGCATCACCAACGACGGTCTTCCTATCAGTCGCGAGAGCCAGGACGAGATCTTCGTTCCGTTCTTCACAACCAAGCAGGAAGGAACCGGCATCGGCTTGAGTCTTTCGCGTCAGATCATGAGATTGCATAATGGTTCGCTGACGTTGACTCGAAGTGATGAGAGTGGAACTGTGTTTACGCTTTTGTTCAGGTAGTTTACGTGATAGAGCAGGCTGCCAAGGAAAGGAGGATCAGTAGGTAAACAAACAGTCTTTTCATAGTAGGTTCGGGATTTTTTGGGGCATTAATAGTCGTATTCAAATTCAAACTCATCGAGGGTCAGCAAGGATCCTTCGCCCCCTGTGAAATAATCTCCATACTTGCTGGCTGAAGCAACGAGGATCAGGTATTTCGGTTTGCGGGAGGTGGAGCGGTATTCAAATTCGAGTTCAAACGGTTGGTATTCGGATACGGTATCGCCGCTCTGAAGTTGGGCAATGGCGATGATGTTCGGATCTTTGAAATCAATGAGTTGTCGGTTGTTGGGGTTGGTGCGTACCTGTACGGGCCGGTCCCAATCCCCCAACATCATGTAGATGTGGCATGTGTCGCTTTTCCCTTTGAGATTCCGATCGGCCAATTCGTTGGAAACGATGTTGATGGGCTGAGGCAGGTACTTGTACCAACCGCGCAGTTTGGTCGGTCGGGAGGTCCATTCGCGGCCCATATCGATGATGCCGTTGGTACCATCTGTTTTGACGTACTCGCCAGCATAGAGGGTTCCGGAGGCCAATTTGATGATGATGTACCGGGTCTGGAGAAGGGCTGCCTGACCGCTGGGATTTGCGGGGCAGGTTTCTGCAGTCGGTATCGTGTTGCTCTCACCCACGGTTGTTGCGCCTTTGTTTCCGGTATCCCAGAACTTTGTTTCTCCCGTAGCCCAGGGATTCCATACTTTTCCGTCCTGGTGCCAATGGTCGAAGGATCCGTTGGGAAGCGGGATTTCTGCCTCGGTGGTAAAACTCCTCACTTCGGTCACCTCATCGTTGCAGTAGGCGTAATATTCGTATTCTGTCAGCGGTTGCAGTCCTTTGATGAGTCCGTTGAAGGAACCGTTGGAAGAGGTGGTGATCTGGTCATCGGGTATATCTGTCCATGCATCGGAGCCTTTTGCACGGTACATGAATCCGTTGTCAGCACCGGTTACACCATTCGCATACAGCCACGCTACACGCGTCCAGGCATCGGCTTGCTTCATTTCGATGGATGAGGTCGAGTTGACCACGTAGAGGGTCCATTGTTCTGTTTTGCCGTAGTATGAGATTTCGACCCGTTGTTCGTTCGTAAAGTCGGTGAGCGAGGAGATGGCCGGACTTTCCGTCGTGGCCGTCGCCGGTCCCAGTTTGGCGCGTTTGATTTGGATTTGGCTGACATCTGTGTTTGCAGTCACCAACGTCACAACACGGTGGTTAACGGGGTCAATATCGGCTTCACCCAGTTGGCCCTCCACCTCGAAGTAACGTTCAATTTCCTGTTCCGCACGGATGTGCCACAGGTAATCCTGGTAGAGAGTCAGGGTAACCGGTAGGGGCGCACCCAGGTTGAGCCGTTGTGTGAAATCCACCGAGGCCCGAACGGGTTCCCCCTCGTTGAAGGCGATGCTGTCAACCTTCACAGAACGGGGATCGGTCTCCTCATCCAGGTAAACCGTAACCGTTTGGGACGTGTTGTCAATCTTCGTCTCTTGAACGGCTCCTTCCACGACAAAAGCTTCGAACGTGGCTTGGACTTTGGCGATCGGAATATCGTTCTTGATGCAGCTCGAAAGAGCGGCTATGAGGATGATTATCAGTTTGAAATGTTTCATAAATAAGGGTTATAGGTGTATCGTCATACCCAGGGAAATGTCCAGCAGGTTGATGTATAAGTGCGTGTTGAGGCTTGTGCGTTTGCCAATCAGCTGCTCACCGTCGTAGTTGCGGGAATCCGATAGGCTGACACCACCTATTCCTACCGAAACGTCAATACTCACGTGTTTCATAATGGAAACGGCCAGCCCCGGGTGAAAGGTTATGCTCATTTCTCGATTCCGGGTATGCGTCGTGCCGGCTAGGTCTCCGACCTGAAACTGGCTCTCTCCATAGGCATATGCCAGGCGGGATTCGTTGAACAGTGTGAAACGTCCTTGTGAATCCAGAGCCAGGTAGTAGCGATGGAAGAGCGCACCTCCATAGTTGTGCTGCAGGAATTCGTTGTTGTTCGCCATCCCCTGGATCTTTTGGTAGGCAAAGCGTATGCCGAGTACATGATTGGGAGAAATGCAAACGCCGATAAAGGGTGAGAGGCTTGTCAGTGCCCCCTCCACCTGCAACCCCTCGATCATCGGTAGAATTTGGCTTCCTCCGTTCGTCAATTGAGTGTGGGAGAACGTTGCGCCCATCAGCAGCTCTCCTGTTGGTATCGATGGGTATGGATGGGTGCCTGCCACGTGTGCCGACGAATCGGCAGCACTTGTACCGGGGAACGCCTTTGCGACCGATGTTCCCAGGAGTACGGAACTGATCAGACAGGTGATCTTTGCAATGAATCTCATTTTGTTAGCGTTCGGATTAGATGTAGAAGGCAATACCCAATGCGATGGAGAAGATATTGATCTTGAAATTCATCTGCGAGGCTTTTCGATAGCCGACATAAACTTGATCGGTCTCCTGTTTGGTATAGGTGTAGTCAAAACCGAGGATGCCGATGTTGACTTCCACCGCAGTGTAGTTGTTGATGAAGGCCACCAAACCGGGCGAGCACCCGATGGCAATGTCGTGTGTGGTCTCGTACGTACCGGTCAGGGCCGTACCGCTACCGTCCACCAACTTTGACTGGCTGTAACCGTAGGTGAGCTGCATTTCGTTGAAGAGGGCGAAACGCTTGCTCTGGCCGAGGGTGATGTAATAACGGTAGATCGCACTGCCGGCAGCCGTGTGCTTCAGGCTGTAAAAGTCGGAAACCCCGAACTCCAGGCTCTCTCCCAGGTTCAGCTCGGCGTTGTCAATTTTTAACAATTGGCGGTTGTAGCCGGCACGCAATCCTGCGGCCATATTGTCTTGAAAAGCATAAGCAGCCATGGGACTGATTTGGAAATGGTAGCCTGTCGAGTAGATGTTTTCAAGTACCAGGAATTTGTAATTGTCGTGGCTGTGGGTGGTGTAGGAAACATTGCTGCCAGCAATCCATTGCCCTTTGGGAATGAATACGGTCGAGTTGGTTTCAATGCCGCGGTCGAACGACTGTGCGTGGACAGCTTGTGTGCCTGCGGCCATCAGCATCATGGCTATAAAGAGTTTTCTGAACATGACTAGTACTGTTGGGGATTATTCTGTTATGATGTGTTCGTCGTAGATCAATTCAAAATTGTCAACCCACAGGGTGCTGTTGGTGCTGCCTGTCAGGTAGTCTCCTAATTTTGAAGAGACACAGGAGATGACAATGTGGGTCGGACGACGGTGGGTATCTTTGTATTTCAACCGGATTACGGCTTCGGTCCAGTCGTTGACGTTTTCGCCTTTGACCAATTCTCCGTAGGCGATGACGGCCTCGCTGTTGGGATCAAAAAGGGTGGAGGGGTCGGTTGTGTTCATCTGGATCGGACATTCGGCAGTACCACCGTAAGTCTTGTAGTTCCAGTCGCCCAAGGCAATGTAGATGTGACAACGGTCGGGATCACCTACGGCGTGGGGGGTGGGGTCATCTGCAGGCCCGCCTTCATCGTGGGTAATGGCGCCACAAGTGTATTTGTAATCCACTTTCAATGCTGAGGGACGGGCCGTGAACGGGCGGCCGAAGTTTACCTTTCCACCGCTGGTACCCACGGTGCTGACAAAGTAACCGGTGAACAGGTTGCCGGGAGCCACCTTGTCAATGGTGAGGATCTTGATGTGCTCACCACTCAACTTGGCTGATTGGCTCCCTTCGGTATGGGTGGAAGCATCGCTCTCGCAAATGACTTTACCGGCCATATTGGCTGCTTTGTTTCCGTTGCCCCACCAGGCGGGACTACCCAAGGTGTTGGGCATGGGCCAACCCTCGTCGTTGTTCCAGTGTTCCATGCCTGCGTTGGGAATCGTGGCGATGAAGTCTGTTTGGAATGTTTTGGTCGAGCCGATGGGGGTCTGGTTGATGACCAACTGGTATTCGTAGCTGGTTTCCGGAACCAGTTGGGTGACCATGGCAGAAAACAGGTTGTCACCGGCTTTGCTTGCCGGAAAGACCGTCCAGGCTTGCGTTCCGGTTGCTCGAACCTGAATGGCAATGTGGTCTGAGCCGAACTCACTTTCTGCAACGTTGGCAAAGAGGGTGGCGTGTCTGGCCCAAACGTCCCACTGGCTTACAGCGGCAACTCCGGTGGGATCCGCCTCAAAAAAGATATTGTCCTCGATGTCCTCTGTCGTCTTGATGACATCGATGTCGAATGACAGGCCGCCATCGGTGCTACCCTTGGTGTAGGTGAATGTAAGGGAATATTTTTTGCCTTTTTCCACATCCGGAATGGAACCGGATTTGGTGAATGCGCCGTATTTTTTGTGCGTACCTGAGAACTGCCATAGCAGGGCTGGCGTCTCTTCTTCCAGGGTAAAGTAACCGATGGAATCGCTGGAGGAGTCGAAGGTCAGGCAATGACCGTCTTCCAATTTTCCGCCTACCGTCGCCTCGTAGGATGCAAACTGCTCCTGGAGGGTCGGGTCAAAGGCAACGGCCGCCATTACATTGTTCACGCGGCATTCCACGTGGACCGTGGTGGTCGTGCCGGCCGTGATCGTAAACGGCTTTGAACCTTTATATGTCTTTTCGGAGAAGGAAGCGGCACACGGGGTACCGGCCAGGATGTCGCATCGGTAGTTACCGGTAACGAGCCATAGTTTGTCCGGCATCGCGTCGAGTCCCTCGTAGGTCCGGATCAAGCCGTCCGAGTTGTAGATATGGATGGTGCAGTTTTCAGCCAGTTCTTCCGGGGTGGCACGCGTAGCCGGTTCAAAGAGGACTTTTAATGAAAATCCACCCTGAGCCGCAGGATGAAGCTCGTTTTTGCTGCACGCCGCTGCACAGCCGACAGCGATAAGACCTAACGCAAGGTATGTTCTGATTTTTTTCATGTGCTTCGATGGATTTATGCGTTCACTTTCATTCGGATGGTGGAGGAAGTCGTATTTCCCTCGCTGTCGGTGATGTTGAGTGTAAACGCATGGTTACCCGGGAAGCCCATAAGGGGACCGACTGCTCCCGAGAGATCAAAGGTGGTTTCGGTCATGCCGACCAGATCTTCGCCGTAGGTGAGGCCGAACAGGTGGCAGATCGAGATTTGTGCTTCGTTCGGGTTGACCAGATCAATCGGAGAGATGCCCATCGACAGTACATCGTTGTTGAAATCTCCATTGTCCGAAGCAATGTCCACGGTCAGGGCAGCAATGCCTTTCGGCGCCAGGATGGTGAAGCTGAGGGGCATTCCGTCAGAGAGGGTAATCGGCGAGCTGGGGACAGGGCCTCCTTGGTAAACAACCTTGGGAGCATCGGGATTTTCCGGATTGTCTTCGCCTGCATCGGGGTCCGGACCGATGACTTCCTCGCTGACATCCACATTGGCCGTCAACTCTTTCTCGTCGCACCAATCTTCGACGACGATGTCGAAGGTGGCATTGCCTTCTTCGTTGAAGGTCATGATGAAGGTGATTTTACGCCACTGACCGGCCTTTACATCGGTGAAGGCACGGGTCATGGTTGCATAATTGCCGTCGACCGTACCGGTGAACTTGACGGTCATGGCATTCGAGGTTTCGGGCGCAGCAAAGTAGCCGCATTGCGACTCGTCTTTTACAAAGTCCAATGAACCGCTGCCAATTTCAACCAGGACGTTTGCATCGTCGCCAAGCACTGCCCAGAGCGCTTCGTTGTAACCCACAGATACCTTGATGTTGGTCAAGGAGCAGGTGATCGTGCCCAGGTCGGTGGTCATATCTTCCTCGATCACGATGCCGAAGATGGTTGCCCCATAAACGGGAGCCTCAAATTCGGCAGACGGAATTTCAGCCTGCGATTGGATCTGCATCGAGTAGGTTCCGGTAGGGAGTACGATGCTTTCCGGCAGCTCTCCGTAGAAATAATCCTCTCCGGCCTGATTGCCTTGATCGTCGAAGAGGCGGATGATGTAGTGGTAGGCCGTGCTGTCGGAGGCCCGTGTGATGACCTCGATTTCCTCGGAAGTTTCAATGCCGAAATTCAGGAACGATAGGGAGCCGGTTGCTCCGTCTTTTTCGGTGTAATCAACTTTGTCCCGTTCGCAGCCGATCAGGATCAGACCCAATGTAACGAGGACGGTAGGTATGAGTTTATGGAACAGTTTCATAGGCTATCTTAATAGGGTTTGTCAAAGGATTCAGTGGTGTCATTCAGTTCAATATTGATGGGAATCTCGGCAACGGGTTCATCGTTGAACGAGATGGTTACGGTGGCACTGCCCACGTTGCCCCCATTGACATCAAACGTAATCTGGTATAAAGTTCTGGCGGCAATGCCGGTGAACTCTTTGTTGATTTGGATGGACGAGCCAGTCTGTGTTGTGGCGGTACCGCTTACGCGGAATGTGCCGGGATGGATGAACGCCCGACGGGTTTCTCCGGCAGCAAACGGCAGTTCGGTACTGGTGGCGGTGATCAGGGTAAATGCGTAATCGGAAAAGTAGTTCCGGAACGCATCGGTCCAATCCAATGTTACCACGGCATTAGCAATGGATGCGTTGATGGTCACAGAGGTGGTCTGGTCCTTTAGAAGGGTGAAGGCTTGGGTGCCCTCAAAACAAGGGGTTTCAAAATCCTCCTGCATCGTATTGCCGTGGGAGGCTTTTGCCAGGTAGTTGCCCACGGGATATTCGGACGATTCGTCAAAATCGGCGATCGAAGCCCATTCCCCAATCGTCGTGCCGGTATCGTCTGCGATGGTCAAGGAAAAATCAGCTGCTGCTGGCTTGTCTAAATCCAGGCTTGCCCGCGTTAATGCAAGGGCCGTATCATCGGCCGAGAGCGCGATGCTGATCCGGCCCTGACCCGACTCCAATCCCTTTTCCGCGCAGCCAGCCAGGGCCAGTGCTGCGATCAGGAGGGGAGTCCATGTTTTGAATTGTATCATCATGCTTTGATGTTATAGGATTGTTAGTTTGCAATGGAGACTTTGATGTTGTCCAGGTAGATCCAGAAGTTGCCGTTTCCTCCCAACCAGTTGGCCTTGATGTCCGTACTGACAATCCAGCTCAGGCGGGTGTCTGCAGTGGCAGAGTTCAGTACAACAGTGGAATGGGTGTGGAATCCGGCATCCCAACTGCCGGAATTTTCACTCAACGACTCACCATCGATCAATTTGTTTGCCAGGTTGGTGGGTGGCGTCTTGGCTGTATCGCCGAAACCATTGTCCGGTTTGATGGCTCCCGTCGCTGTGGTATGTCCCATGTACATCTTGATGGGAGTGTTCAGCGATCCCCCCGAGGTAAAATAGTGCGTGTATGCACTGGCGTAGTCAAATGTAATCAGAAGGTTCGCACTCGATTTCAATCCCCCGATCGGGCGGGTGTCCACGCGACCTTTGTAGTAGGCGACTGCCGTCAACCCTCCCTCGTAACGGCACATGATCCGGATTGATTTCCCGGTCATGCCTCCGATGTGGCTGCCTGACCAACCGGCCAGGTGGGGGTCCTCGTCGTCGAGTAGTTTTGCATTGTTGTAGGTATCACCATCCATGTTAAATCCGGTAGGAGCATCGTCGTGGTCATCGGTGAAGGAAGCAATCTGGCTGAAATCCTCAAAAAACAGATAGGGTACGGTCAGTTGGATGTCCACAATTTTACCCATGTTGTAGTTGGGGACTGTGAGTGATTGGCTGACAATAGCGTGTTCCGATTCATAGATGACCGTAATGGCTTGTCCATCCAGACTCGGTTTGTCAGTGACGTCCAGGTCGTAGTATCCATGCTGGTAGAAGGTGGTTGCAGGATCTACGGTATAGCTTCCTCCCGAGGTTTGGATGGTGATCCGGGTCGGATCTTCACCCAGGAAGTTTTCTTTGATCGAGAACCGAAGCAGTGTACGAAGATCAGGGGTGCAAGTCAGACGAACGGGGGTACTGCCTCCCTCGCTCAGAGATCGTGCCGCAAAGGTTTGTGTTGCGTGGAAGTTGTCCGTTTGCACGTTGAAAGTAATCTCATCCTCCGCACGCATGGTGGCGGGGAACACGATGGCATACGCATAACTGCGTTCATTTTCGCTCGAAGGCGAAAGTCCTTCCGGGATCTCAATGGTAACGTGCTGGGACCCGTTTGAGAGTGTTGCCGGGGCTGTTGCGGAAGTGTAGTCCACGTGCACGTCTCCTACGACAGGTGTCGGGAAACTGATGTCGATGCGGCGGATCGGCTCGCCCATGCCTTCTGTGTCGTCGGGTACAAACATACGCAGGGTGTGCATCTTGTGCTTGTACACCAGGTTCACCGCTGCCTCTTCATTTTCAAGGGCCAGGCCCGTTGCGGGATAAGCTACCAGGATGTCGTTGCTGCCATCAAAGGAACCCTGTTGTACCCGCTCAAGGGGAAAGGTCGCCGTTGTACCGGACACGCATGCGGGGATGGGATGGGTTGAATAGTACGTGAACAGACCCTCACCCATGGGCATGATGTTGGCCGTGAATTCTGCGTAACTGCCAATCGAATAATAGACTTGGAACGGCTCTGCCGCCAGGATGTCTGTTTGTTCATCCGTTGCCCAAACAGCGATTCGATCGGTAGCAGTCCATCGGGTTGAAAGACCGTTGGGCGCCACGGAAGTACGGCTCAGTTCCGGGTTACTCTGGAGGGTTACCTGGACTTTGCCTTCGGGTATGGTTGGCAATTCCACCCGGTTGCACGAGGCCCACAGCAGGCACAGCATTGCCAATATTGAAAAAGATTTCTTCATTTTTTTTGTAAAGTTTTTTTCAACAAAGGCCACGAAAATAGCGTATCTGCGTGTTCTGACAAAATAAAATGCACCCTAACTATCAGAATTACTACCTTTGCGGCCGTATGAGTCCTATCCAACTTTCCGATCATTTTTCGTACCGCAAATTGCTGCAGTTTACGTTACCGTCGATGGTGATGATGGTTTTCATTTCCATTTACAGCGTCATTGACGGCTTGTTTGTTTCCAACCTGGTCGGAAAGACGGCCTTTGCTGCGCTGAACCTGGTCTATCCCTTTCTGATGATGCTGGCTGTGGTGGGACTGATGTTTGGTACCGGTGGCAGTGCCCTGGTGGCGAAGATTTTAGGGGAAGGTGATGCAAAACGGGCGAATGCGCTGTTTTCCTTGTTTGTGTATGCGGTCGTGGTGCTGGGCGCCATCTTGGCATTGTTGGGCGAGATCTTCATGCCGCAGCTGGTCGTTTGGTTGGGAGGCGAGGGTGAATTGATCCCCTTGGGGATTCTTTATGGACGTATCCTGCTCCTGGCCTTACCCGCCTTTGCCTTGCAAATGGCTTTCCAGTCGTTCATGGTGGCAGCAGAGAAACCGAACCTCGGTTTGAAGGTGGCCCTTGCTGCCGGATGTACGAACATTGTGTTGGATTTTGTCTTCATCCAATGCCTGGGTTGGGGATTGGAGGGGGCTGCTTGGGCCACCGCGATCAGCCAATTCGTTGGGGGTGGGGTCCCGGTGATTTATTTTGCCCGCAAAAATTCCAGCCTGCTGCGTTTGGGCCGCTGCCGCTACGAAGGATGGGCGATGCGGAAGGCCTGTGCCAACGGCTCTTCAGAAATGGTGACCAACGTAGCCGTTTCGTTGGTGTCGATGTTGTACAACTTCCAGCTGATGCAGTTTGTGGGTGAAAACGGGGTGGCCGCGTATGGGGTCATCATGTATGTCAACTTTGTGTTCCTGGCGATCTTTATCGGTTATTCGATGGGTTGTGCGCCGATTGTGAGCTATCATTTTGGGGCGAAGAATCATCGGGAGATGCAGAACCTTCACCGCAAAAGCCTGAGGATCATCCTGATCCTGGGCGTGACGATTACCGTCCTGGCGGAGCTATTGGCCCATCCTTTGTCGTGGATCTTTGTGGGGTTTGATCCGGAACTCTTTCTGTTTACCCGTCGCGCTTTTAGGATCTTCTCGCTTTCTTTTCTGCTGGCTGGTTTCAATGTGTATGCATCCGCATTCTTTACGGCGTTGAATAACGGCCTGGTATCGGCGGGCATCTCTTTTTCCCGGACCCTGATCTTTGAGTGCGGTTCCGTTCTGTTATTGCCCTTGCTGTTCGGGATTGACGGTATTTGGTCATCCGTGGTGGTGGCCGAAGGCGTTGGACTCCTCCTATCGGTAACGATGTTGTTCATTTTCCGTACGAAATACGGCTATTGATTCTGAAATTTTGTAATTTTACCCATTATGAAAAAATGGTCTTTGCTCGCATTTTTATTTTGTGTCACGGCGGGCGTGACAGTCGCACAGGTAAACGAACTTCCCCGGTCCACCCCGGAGGAGCAGGGAGTTCCTTCCCAATCGCTGATTGCTTTGTTTGATTCGTTGCATTTCATGCCGCAGACGGATATACACAGTCTGATTGTCATGCGCCACGGAAAGGTCGTGGGAGAGTTCTATCCGAAGCCCTTTGCCCCGGAATACCAGCATACCCAGTATTCCAGTTCGAAGACCCTGGTGAGCCTGGCTGCAGGGATAGCCATTGACGAAAACCGTCTGCGTCTGACGGATCGGGTAGCGACATTTTTCCCCGAATACTTGCCGGACACGGTTTCTGCCGGCCTGGCAGCCATGACGGTCCGCGACCTGTTGACCATGACTTCGGGGATCAAGCCGGACTGGAACATGCGCAACCGAACCGATGCCTGGATCCGCACCTTCCTAAGCAAGGAGGTCATCTACCAACCCGGTGAGCATTTCGCGTACGACTCCATGGTGACCTACATGATCGCCGCCATTGTTCAGAAAGTGACGGGCCAGAAGCTGCTGGATTACCTGCAGACCAAATTGTTTGATCCCATGAACATCCATTGTGTCCAATGGGAAGAAAGTCCGGAAGGCGTAAACACCGGCGGTTGGGGACTTCACATCCAGAGTGAGTCCTTGGCCAAGATCGGACAGCTTTGGCTGGATGGAGGCCGTTGGAACGGAGAACAATTGATTTCGGAATCCTGGATCGAGCAGATCAGTACGAAACAATCCGACGGAGGTGATTTTGGTTATGGATACCAGACCTGGATGTGTGCTTACCCCGGTGCTGTACGTGCGGATGGCGCCTTGGGCCAGTACGTCATTGTTGTTCCCGATAAGGATGTTGTGATTGTTTTGACGGAAGCCTCCTTTACCAACGGCAAACCCCAACGCAATCTGATATGGAATGGATTTCTGCCCACCCTGTCAGACGAACCCCTTCCACCGAGCAAGGATTACCAGCGTCTGGTGGCCAAACAAAACAATTATACCTTGGAGTATCCCGAAGGCAAGAAGAAGACATCGGTCCTGAAACACTTGGTGGGCAAGACCTTGCAGTTGCCGAAAAACAAATACCAGTGGGACCGTGTTCACTTTGAACAGAGCGCTGATGCGTTGTTGATGACCATTACAAAGGTGGATGGATTGCAATACACCCAACCCTTGGGTTTCCGCACGTGGAAGACTGATACCATAGCGGGTTTCCCTCCGTATTCCCTCAATCCCATTGGTTGGCAGGATGCCTTGGAGGGCCCGTTCTATGCCGCCGGTGCGTACGGTTGTGACAAGCAAGTCCTGCATACCACCCTCCACTATGTCAATTGGATCACCTCCTTGTTTTTGTCCTGGGAAATACAAAATGACACCGTCGTGTTGTCCATTTCGAACAACTACGCCAAAAATAAGGTGGAAACCTTTACCTGTACGTTTTTACCGTAAGGGATACGGGGATTAGATGAGTTTCTCGGTGATGGACTGGATCAGCCCTTTGAAGCCGTAGATAATACCCAGGATGACAATGGCAATACCTGCAATCCGGTTGATGGCCAACAACTGACGGAGACGGAACCGGTTCCGGAATTTGTTGATCAGACCGGCCAACGCCAACCACCAGATCATGGCTCCCGCAAAAACCCCAGCCATAACGATGGCGATTCGTGGCAGGGAGCGGATGCTCAGGTCCAGGCCGACAAAGGTAAACAGTCCCAACAGAAGCAGCAACGCACCGGGATTGGCGATGGTCATCGCAAATGAGGTCAGAAAGTCTCCCCAATAGCGTTGGTTGGTGTCTTTGGGACGACGCAATTGTTTGATCGGGTTGGTCACGAATACACTGATACCGATGCCGATGATGATGATGCCTCCCACCAGGGAGATGATCATGTCGTTTCGCTGCAGCCATTCTTGAATCATGGCCAGCCCAAACAAGGCCAGGGCAGAAAAGAACAGGTCAGAGACAGCCCCTCCCAGTCCTGTAGCAACTCCCGACCATTTTCCTTTGCTAAGAGTCTTTTGGATACAGAGAACACCCAGCGGTCCCAAGGGAATGGAAGCTCCGAGTCCGACGATCATACCTTTGATGAGAAGTTCTATCATAATACTTGCCTGCAATGAAGGCGCAAAGATAACGGAAAAGTCTTTATCTTTGTTTGTTTATACGATAGAATATGATGAAAAATCTCAGAGAATACATTCCGGTAGCCTTCCGATGGGGGCTGTTTTTTCTGTCAGTACTGTTTCTGTCACTGCCCTTTTTGAATCCGCATTGCGGTTTTATGGCCCTCTTCGCTTGGATTCCCTTCCTGGCGTTGGAGCGTTATTGGTACGAAAGTGACTGCAAACACAGGGGGTGGATTTGTGTTCTCTTTTTTGTCTGCTGGAACTTATTGACCATTATGTGGCTACGCTATGCTACCTGGGCAGGAGCCCTGGGGGCATTGGTGGGTAACAGTGCCCAGATGGCATTCCTTTTCGTTTTGTTCCGTCAGTTCCGCAAACAATTGGACAAACAGCGAGGTGACCGGTCTTTCCGAATGCTTCCCTATATTTTCCTGGTGGCCTCCTGGATCGGCTGGGAGTATTTCTACACCGATTCGGAACTCTCATTCCCCTGGCTGATGTTGGGCAATGCTTTTGCCAATACGGTAGAGTGGATCCAATGGTACGAATTTACGGGCGTACTGGGGGGAACTTTGTGGATCTGGATCGCCAACATCGCCCTGTTCCGAGTCTTGACCCTCTGGGGTGTTTTGCCCTTCTTTGGTGAGGATTTTTCTACTCCGAGGCAACGCTGGGCCTGGTTGCTGGGAACGGTCCTGTGGATTGCTTTGCCCATCGGTTCTTCGTTGTATCGTTATCATACCTATCAGGAAGAGGAGAATCCCAGGGAGTTTGTGGTGCTACAGCCCAACATCGAGCCCCATGTCGGCAAGTTCAAAGGCTTGAGTCGGGAGCGTCAGGATCAGATCCTGGTCGGTCTGGCGGAGGACTATGTGACGGATTCAACCTTGTTTTTGGTTGGACCCGAGACGTTTACCTGGCGTATCGACGAGGAAAAAGTACTTGATTTCTCAACGGTACGGCGCTTCTCATCATTTTTGCAGGAGCATCCGGCTGCCAATTTTGTTTTTGGTGCGATTACCATCCAATACTATCCCTGGAACCGGTATCCGGGTTCTACGGAGTACAGTGCACCGACGCTGACGGCGCGAAAGCAACCGGGATATTGGTACGATACCTTCAATGCCTCGCTGATTCTGGATGCGACGGGACGGCATGAGATCTTTCACAAGTCCAAGCTCGTTCCGTTTGCCGAGTTTGTCCCGTTCCCCAAGCTCATCGCCCGATTTTCGGAATTGGCCATCAACCTCGGCGGGACCTTCAGCAGCTATGGTACCCAAGAGGAGGTTTCTGTCTTTACAGCCTCGGATGGTACCCGCATTGGAACCGCCATTTGTTACGAGTCTGTGTACGGTGATTATTGCCGCGACTATGTGCTGAAAGGAGCCCAGGTGATGAGCATCATCACCAACGATGGCTGGTGGCGTGATACTCCGGGCTACAAGCAGCACCTCAGCTACGCCCGTCTGCGGGCCATTGAGTTGCGTCGTAGCATTGCGCGGAGTGCCAATACGGGAATCTCCGCCCTGATCAACCAGCGCGGAGATATTGTAGCAAGAACCCAATGGTGGGAAGAAGCTGCGGTAAGGGGCAATCTGAACCTGAACGACGATCTGACGTTTTATGTCCGCCATGGCGATATCATCGCCCGGGTATCCCAATTCTTGTCCGTTCTGCTGCTGCTTTATTGGTTGTCTTTTGCTTGGTCGGCACGGTTGGTGCGACGGGAACAACGTTCCAGCAAGTAAAGAATGGATTGGAACGGCACACCGCTGTTGCGCGAAAGACCAATTTCGCAAGTACGGCTGGTGGCATAGCCGGAATCACAACCAAAGACTTGTTCCCGAATCATGCGCAAACCGTGCGTGTTGAGTTCGGGCAGCAGGAATCCCCGGTCCCCTGCAAAACCGCAACAGTTGCTTTGGAGTACGACGACTTCCTTGGCACAGCGGCGGGCAATGTCGGCCAATGTGGAATCCACACCCATTTTCTTCGCAGAGCAAACGGCAAAAATGGCCACTTTTTCATCCACCGGTTGGATATCCAATCGGTCAAGCAGAAATTTCTGGGCAAATTCCGCCGGTTCGTACAATTTTAACCGTTCGTCCATGTTGCAGTGCATGGTGTAGAGGCAAGGACTCATGTCGCAGAGAATGGGATATTTTCCCTGTTGTGAGGCTTCTTGCAAGGCTGCTTCCAATTCATCCGAGGCTTTTTTACCGGCTTCTACATAGCCTTTACTGGAGAAGGCCATGCCGCAGCACAGTTTGTCCAGCGGTTGCGGATAAATGATGTCGTAGCCGGCACGGGTCAGCAAAGTCTCGGTGATGCGTGTCAACTCCGCTTCTTTGCAATAACTTCGGGAAACGCCCATGGACCGGGTGATGCAAGACGGAAAATAAACCACTTTGGGCCGGTCCGAATTCAGATCCGGAGTTTGGGGATGGATGCGGTGCGCTGCTTTGGGGAAGTGCTCGTTCCACAAAGGAATGAGTCCTCCGCTGAGGGTACGCATACCCGAAGCAACGGCGCCAAAGACTTTCTTGCCGGTCAGGCAACGGATGCCGTACAGCAAGTCCAGTCCCAAGCGCATGCCTGCAGTGACCGTGTCCATGTTGGAGGCCAGGGAAAGGGCAATCTTTTCACTTTTTTCGGAGTGTCCTTCGTGGCGCAGTTCTTTGACTAATTTGCCCGTGTCTACTTTAACGGGGCATTTCAGGCCACAAAGGCTGTCTGTAGCGCAGGTGTCCAAGCCCCAATACCGGTATTGTTTGTGCATTTCTGCTGAACGGTGGGGTTCTTCGCCGGTGCTGGCCAGACGCTGCATTTCCCGGTAGGCTGCTACCCGTTGTCTGGGTGAGAGGGTCAAGCCTTCGGCAACGCAGGTTCCTTCGCAGAAACCACACTCCATGCATTTGTCTACGGTAGGACGTACCGATGGAATGGGTTTCAAGTTCGATACGTGGGCTTTGTGGTCGTCGTTCAGGATCACACCCGGATTGAGGATGCCTTTCGGATCAAACAAGTGTTTGATTCCCTGCATCATGCGGTAGGCCTGCTGTCCCCACTCCAATTCTACATACGGTGCCATGTTGCGTCCGGTTCCGTGTTCTGCTTTGAGGGAACCGTCGTAGCGTTTGACCACCATCTCCGCAATGGCATCCATGAACCGGCTGTAACGCTCCACTTCGGCTTGGGTCTGGAAGTCCTGGTTGAACATGAAGTGCAGGTTACCGGCCAGGGCATGTCCGAAAATCACGGCATCGGAGTATCCGTGTTCTTCAAAGATGGCCCGCAGGTCCATGGTTGCATCGGCCAGGTGATGTCCCGGGAAGCAGACGTCTTCAATGATGGCCGTGGTCCCACTTTTGCGCATACCGGCCACGGTCGGCAAGGTCTCTTTGCGAATCTTCCAGTAGGCTGCCTGCTCGTGCCGGTCGGTGGTGAAGAGGTAGGGAATTTCGGTCGTTATCGGGGAGAGGGCTTCTTCGATGGTACTGACCTGCTTACGCAAGTCGCTTTCCGTTTCTGCACGGGTTTCTACGAGCAAGGCGCATGCCCCTTCGCTGACCGTTTTGATGCATTCGGGTACGCCAGGCGTATTTTCTACCGAACGCAAGGCCGCCCGGTCCATCAATTCCACCGCAGAGACCGGCATGGACTGCAGGATCTGTACGGCTTCGCAGGCAGAGCGGATTGTCGGGTAGATGACCAAGGCCAAGGCTTTGTAGCGGTGTTCCATCACCGTCCGGTACGTAATGTCCGAAATGAAAGCCAATGTTCCTTCGGAACCGATGATCAAGTGTTTGAGAATGTCGATGCCGTTGCGGTAATCCACCAATGCATTCAAACTGTAACCGGTCGTATTTTTGATTTTGTATTTCTTTTGAATCCGTTCTTTGAGCGTGGGGTCTGCGGCGATGCTGGCAGCCATCATTTCCAATCCTTCCAACAGGGCCGGGTGGGATGCCCGGAAGTCGCTGACGGAAGCCGGGTCGGCTGTATCCAGCAAAGTTCCATCCGCCAGGATGACGCGAATGTCTTCCACGGTCTTGTAGGAGTTTTCGGAGGTGCCGCAACACATGCCGCTCGCATTGTTCGCCGCAATTCCTCCAATCATGGCTGAGTCAATCGAGGCCGGGTCGGGTCCAATCTTACGGTCGTATGCTGCCAGTTTCTGGTTGGCTCTGGAACCCCGGACACCCGCTTGGATCCGGATGCGTTTGGCCTGATCCAGTACTTCAATCTTGTCCCACCCATGCGAGGCGATCACCAGAACAGAGTCGCTGATGGCCTGTCCGGAGAGGGAGGTTCCAGCAGCACGGAAAGTAACTGGAATATCCAACTGGTTGGCCTCCTGAAGAATCTGAATGATTTCCTGCTCGTTGTAGGCACGGATGACCAATTGGGGAATCAGTCGGTAGAACGAAGCATCGGTACCAAATGCAAGGGTGCTCAAGGCATCGTGCATCATTCTTTCGCTGGGAATCGACTTCCGCAACCTGCGGTAAAGTTCGAGGTATTTTCCTGTCAACATATTATTGGGGATATATGGCGTTAAGTATTTCTTCCAATGTGTGTGGAGGGATGTCTTTGGCAATCACACGTTTGTCTGCATCCAGCAGGTAGAGGGAGGGTACTGCCGACAAGTTGTAGGTTTGGAACATCCCAGAGGTCCCGTTGAGATCGGCCAGGTGCTCGCATTCCAATGATGAGCCGGAGGCATACCGCTTCCAGGAGCGTCCTTTCCGACCGGTGTAAATGGCCAGGGTCTGGAGGTCCTGTCCGGAAAACCGGGGCAGAATGCGTTCCAAATCTGCGGTGAAAGCATCGCAGGCAGCGCAATCGGTCTTGTAAAAATACAGAATGGTGTAGGCTGCCGGACTGTCTGTGATGCGGTAAGCACTTCCGTTGAGCGTCTGCAGCTTCAGGTCTGTTGTGACAGCGCCCAACGGATTGCGGTGGAACATTTCCAGAGCAAAGGCCAGTTCCTCCATTTTCTCTTCCGAGAATGTCTCGTTTCCAACTGTTTTACCGATCCACAATTCCGGCCGGTTGAGGATGTATTGTTCACCCAGGTATACAGCCCCTTCTTGCAGGAGGTAACTGGGGTGAGATTTTAGGAATTGGTACAGTTCGAAGAAGGTGGTACGTAAGCTTTCTTCCTCGTCCTGTTGCTGTTGGAACATGCCGTCAATGGCATATTGTACCAGCCAGCGGTCTGCCTGAGGATCTGCTCCCGATGAAGCCAGAATGGTCCCGAAAAGTTGGGTAAAGTATTGGTGCAATTGCGTTTTTCGGAAGTTGGGATCGGTTAGAGATCCGAGCAATTCTTTAAGGCTTTCGGTTTGCAGGTTCCGTCCGACCAGGATGTTTTCGGAATTGATCAGGAAAAGCTTCGGGGTGGAGATTACCCCGTACTTTATTTGGAATCCCGTATTGAATTCCGGATCCCAGGCTTCCCATACGACCAGGGAATCTTGTTGGGGGAGGGAATGGCTTTCCCGATAGGACTTCCACCGCTCGTAGTCATCGCCCACGTAGCAGCGTACCATGGAGAGCTCGCAGGTGGGGGCTTGTGTCCACGTAAGCAACCAATCGGCCAGCCGTTCGTATTCTTTTTGGCAGATCGGACACTGGTCATCCACGAACCACAGCACCAGGTAGTCCCCGGGGAGCTGTTGTAAAGGAATGGGATAACCCAGCGGGTCTTGTAGCATCAAGTCCGGAGCATAGGCCCCGATCTGGTTCGGTCGTGTGATTTGTGTGTACCATAGAACTTGGAATTCCTCTTCGTCGGAGAGTTTGAATTCCGGAGAAAGCAAGTATGTGTCCGCGATGTGTAGGGCCACCCGTTCGTAGCCCATGACGGGAGAAGCACTGTAATGTTCAAAGGCCGTTTTAGCAAATAGTACCTTCGCACAAGAATCCTTTTCTGCCGACATCCACTGGTCCAGTTTGGCGGTGAGTTCGTTCACCTCTTGGCCGTCCAGTGTCTGGAGAATCATTTGCAATTCCTCTTTGCTCCAGGTTCTGGCTTGGACTTGGGTTTGAGTTTGGACTTGGGTTTGTGCTTGGATCCAGGAAATTCCATGGGTTGCCCAGGCGATCAGACAAATCCAGATAAGAAACTTATGGAAAACAGATCTCATCGGTAATCGTTCAAGTTGATGCCGGGAGCCATGAAAATGGACGTGTCGCCCTGATGGAGCAAGACATCCCGAACCACGGTAGAAGATAGGAAGGATGAGTTTTGACTGGCCGGTATGAAGACCGTTTCTACCGCAGGATCCAATTTTTTGTTGGCTTGGGCAATGATGGTTTCCTGTTCAAAGTCGGTGGTGGTTCGCAGTCCCCTAACAAGGGTATAAACGCCTTCCCGCCGGCAGAGATCCACGGTCAGCCCGTCGTACTGGCATACACGGATCCGGTGTCCGGCTGCACGCAGGGGGGCAATGCTGGCTTCCAGGATACGGATCCGGTTCTCCAGCGAGAAAAATCCCTTTTTGGCCGAGTTGTATCCGATGGCGATGATCACTTCGTCAAAAATGCGCAGGGCACTGGTCACCACATCCAGGTGGCCCAGGGTAAACGGATCAAATGATCCCGGGAAAATAGCCGTTCTCATATTAACATAGGTGTCTGCAAACCTTGCAAAGGTAGAAAAAACTTACCACTCAATGGGCGTTTTCCCCATTCTTTTGAGTATCTCATTGGTCTGTGAGAAATGTCGGCAACCGAAAAAGGCACCTCGGGCCAGGGGTGAGGGGTGTGCCGCTTCCAGGACCCTGTGTTTGCGCAGGTCAATCAAGTCCTTTTTCTTGCGGGCGTAGTTGCCCCAAAACAGAAATACCAGTCCATCCCGTTCTTCGGAGAGTTTCCGGATGACGGCATCGGTGAAGGTCTGCCAACCAATCTGGCTGTGCGAAGCCGGTTCGGCCTGACGGACCGATAAAATGGCATTGAGCATGAAAACACCCTGCCGGGCCCAGCTTTCCAGATTTCCGGTGGTGCGTGGTGCGATGCCCAGGTCGGTCTGCAGTTCTTTGTAGATGTTGACCAGAGACGGAGGAGGCTTGATGCCATCCGGTACAGAGAAGGAGAGTCCGTGGGCTTGCCCGGGTCCATGGTAGGGATCCTGTCCCAAAATGACCACCTTGACCTGATCAAACGGAGTGAGGTTAAACGCATTGAAAATAAGCGGACCGGGAGGGTAGATGACCTTCCCGGTTCGCTTCTCTTCGTGTAGGAACTGGACTAATGCCGAAAAATACGGTTGCTCAAATTCTTCAGCGAGAGCCTGTTTCCAACTTGCTTCAATTTGTACATTCATCCTTTGCTGAAGATGTCTTTGAGGACTTGTGAAATGTTCTTTACAAATACGAAATCCATTCCCTCGATGTAGACTTCCTTGATGTCTTCAATGTCCTTTCGGTTGTCTTCTGACAAAAGAATGGTTCGGATGCCTGCGCGTTTGGCGGCGAGGATTTTTTCTTTGATGCCTCCAACCGGCAGGACGCGGCCCCGCAAGGTCATTTCACCGGTCATGGCAATGCCGTGACGGACCATTTTGTTGTTCAGTGCAGAGGCCATGGCACTGACCATGGTGATACCGGCAGAGGGACCGTCTTTGGGGATGGCACCTTCCGGTACGTGGATGTGAATGTCTTTCTGATTAATATCCTCGGTGGTCAGACCAATCAGCTCCGGGTGAGCCTTCAGGTACTGCAAGGCAATGGTCGCGGATTCTTTCATGACATCGCCCAGATTACCGGTCATGGACAAATTGCCTTTGCCGGGACAGGTGCTGCATTCTACAAAAAGGATTTCTCCACCGTTCTCTGTCCAGGCCAATCCGGTTACGACACCAGGAGCCTCGTTGTCCTTTTGAACATCGTGCTGACTGGTCGGTAAGCCCAGGCATTCGCGCAAGTCTTTCGGCCCGATGGAAATTTTCGTAGCTTCTTCCAGGGCAATTTTTTTGGCGGCATTGCGGGCAATTTTGGCAATCTGTTTGTCCAATCCCCGTACACCGGATTCCCGGGTATATTCGTTGATGATTTTTTCCAAAGCCGTCTTGGTAATGCGAAGTTGTGTCTTCTTCAGTCCGTGTGCTTCCAGCTGTTTGGGAATCAGGTATCCTTCTGCGATTTGGATCTTCTCTTCTGCCAGGTAGCCCGATACGGGAATCATTTCCATCCGGTCCTTCAGGGCAGGGTGGATGGTGCCAATGTTATTGGCTGTGGTGATGAACAATACGTTGGACAGATCGTAGTCAATGTCCAGGTAGTTGTCATGGAAGGTGTTGTTTTGTTCCGGATCCAGCACTTCCAGCAAAGCGAAAGCCGGATCACCTTTGTAGTCCTTGCTGATTTTGTCAATTTCATCCAGTACAATCACCGGGTTGGAGCTGCCGGTTTTCTTGATGTTCTGGATGATCCGACCCGGCATGGCGCCGATGTATGTCCGGCGGTGACCCCGGATTTCGGATTCATCGTGCAGACCGCCCAACGAGATACGACCGTATTTGCGACCCAATGCCCGCGCAATGGATTTTCCCAAGGAGGTTTTTCCGACGCCGGGAGGGCCATACAGGCAGATGATGGGTGACTTCATGTCTCCCTTCAATTTCAGAACGGCCAGGTATTCAATGATCCGGTCTTTTACGGTTTCCAGACCGAAGTGATCCTGATCCAGGACTTCCTTCGCATGTTTCAAATCCAGGTTGTCCTCTGTTTTTTCATTCCAGGGCAGGTCCACCAGCAACTTGACATATTGGTATTGGACGTTGTAGTCCGGTGAGTTGATATTCGTCCGTTCCAGGCGTTGGAGTTCATTCTTGAAGGCTTCTGCCGCATGCGGTGGCCAATCTTTGTTGGCGGCAAGTTTCTCCAGTTCATCAAAATCACGACCGTTGTCCCCAATGCCCAGTTCTTCTTGAATGGTCTTGAGCTGGTTATTCAGGTAATACTCGCGTTGTTGCTGGTCAATTTCAGTTTTTACCTTTTTGTGGATGTCTTGTTTGATTTTCAGCAATTCAATTTGCCGGGTCATCAATTCCAACAATTTGAGGGCGCGGACACGGATGTTGTCCTCTTTGAGGATTTCCATCTTGTCCAGGGGCTCTTCCAATTCAATGCTGGAGGCAATGAAGTTGACCAGGAACTCGCTGCCCTCGATGTTCTTGATGGCAAAGGATGCTTCTTGCGGAAGGTGGGGAGAGAGTTTGAGAATCTGCAGCGCTGTATCTTTTACAGTTTCTGCCAAAGCATCGATTTCAATCTCGTCACCTTTTGTCATTACTTCCGACAGGTAGTCCACTTTGGCAACCAGATACGGTTCGGAAGCAATTTGTTCCACTACTTTGTACCGTTTGATACCCTGCAGGATGGCAGTGATGTTTCCATCCGGCATCTCAATGATTTTCAGGATTTTTGCAACGGTTCCTATTTCAAACAGATCGATGATCTTCGGATCTTCGATTTCGGCATCCCGTTGGGAGGATGCGCCGATAATCTTGTTGCCCGCATAGGCATCCCGCACCAGTTTCATGGATTTTTCGCGGCCAACGGTAATGGGAATCACTGTTGAAGGGAAGAGGATGGCATTGCGGAGCGCCAGGACAGGAATTACCTCAGGTACATCCTGTTCGCTGAGTTTTTTTCCAGATTCTACACCCATCATTGGTATGATGTTTACTTCTCCTACACCGGTTTCTACGAAAGAGTCTGATTTAATGTTTGCCATATTATGTCAATGTGTCAGTTTTTTCAATAATAAGGTTCAATTTTGTCCTGAAATCCAGGGTAGCCCTTGTTCGTCAATCTTTATGCCAAAGTATATTTGAAAAAAATATCATGAGAGGTTTTGAAATTTGAAAAAATAACAATACTTTTGCGGTCCGATTTTATGGAACACGTCCAAAATCGCTAATTAAGGATACTCAAAACTAAACACATAGATCTTATTATGACTAAAGCTGATATTGTGAACGAAGTTGCCAAAGCAACCGGTTTGGAAAAGATCGCAGTTCAAAGCGTGATTGAAAATTTCATGGAAAGCGTAAAGGATTCTTTGGCAAAAAACAAACCTGTATACCTCCGCGGTTTCGGTAGTTTTATCATTAAAACTCGTGCAAAGAAAACCGCTCGCGATATTTCTAAAAACACTTCTATTGAAATTCCGGAACACAAGATTCCTGCATTCAAGCCTGCGAAAGTGTTTATGAACAAGGTAAAAAACAATGTACAATAGTTTATAACACGTTAAATTCTTTAGATTATGCCTAGTGGTAAAAAAAGAAAGAGACATAAAATGGCGACGCACAAGCGTAAAAAACGCTTGCGCAAGAACAGACATAAAAAGAAAAAATAAGCCGTTTTAGTCTGAAAAGAATAGGGTGTCTTAAGGCGGCACCCTTTCTTTATTTAGATTGTGATTATGGATAAAGACCTGATTATCGACGTTCGCTCCACGGAGGTGACCATTGCCCTGTTGGAAAACCATCGGTTAACGGAGCTGAACAAGGAGAAGAATGAGGGCAGGAAGTATTCGGTTGGGGATGTTTATTTGGGTAAAGTCCGCAAGTTGATTCCGACACTGAATGCTGCCTTTGTCGATGTAGGTGATCAAAAAGATGCGTTTGTCCATTATCTTGATCTTGGATTGAATTTCCGTTCGTTTGATGCTTTTGTCAAACACATCAATCCCAACAATGCTTCGACCGCCTTTTCCGACATCCAGCCTTTTCCGATTTTAGAGAAAGAAGGAAAAATTGACAAGATTCTGGCTCCAGGCCAGCCCTTGATTGTTCAAATTGTTAAGGAACCCATCTCTACCAAAGGTTCCCGCTTGACTGCCGAAATATCATTGGCAGGTAGAAATATGGTCTTGATTCCCTTTGGGGACAAAATCAGCATTTCTCAGAAAATTACCTCTAAAGAGGAGAAGAAACGGTTGGAACGGTTGATGTACAGCATTGTGCCGGAAAATTATGGCGTGATTGTACGGACTGCTGCCGAAGGTAAAAAGGCAGCGGTTTTGGATGCCGAACTCAAAATGTTGATCAACAAGTGGGAAAGTGCATGGCCGGCGATCGCCAATGCCAAGCCGCCCCAGCTCCTGTTCACAGAGAACAGCCGGACAACGACCATCTTGCGAGACTTGCTGAATGAATCGTTCTCCAATATCTACATCAACGATGAGTCCATCTACAACGAGGTGAAGGATTATGTTTACACCATCTCGCCGGAGTATGAAAAAATCGTCAAACTCTACAAAGGATCCGAGCCCATTTTGGATCACTTTGATGTAACCCGGCAAATTAAGAGTGCATTCGGAAAAGTAGTTCCGATCCGTCAAGGAGCCTATCTGGTGGTTGAACATACCGAGGCATTGCACGTCATTGATGTGAACAGCGGAACGCGCGTAAAGACCGGAAAAGATCAGGAACAAAATGCGTTTGACGTTAACTGTAACGCAGCAGAAGAAATTGCCCGCCAACTCCGCCTGCGGGATATGGGAGGAATCATCATCGTCGATTTCATTGATATGGATTCCAATGAGCACAAAAATCAGCTCTTGAAGCACATGCAGGAGTTGATGCAGACGGACCGGGCCAAACACCACATTTTGCCGTTGACCAAATTTGGTCTGATGCAGATTACCCGTCAACGGGTACGGCCGGCAACAGAAATCAATACCAGTGAGGTGTGTCCGACTTGTAATGGAACCGGAAAAATTTCTTCCAGCATATTGATTGACGAAACCATCGAAAGAGCCATCGCCTATTATGTTAAGGAGAAAGACCAAAAAAAGTTGCATTTGAAGGTAAATCCTCTGGTGGATGCTTATCTAAAAAAGGGTTGGTTGAACTCGATCCAACGCAAATGGATTAAGAAATATAAAATTGACATCAAGATCACCCCGGATTCAGAATTCACCCTGTTGCAATTTGAATGGGTAGACCAGAATGGAGAGAGACTAGAGCAATAGTCTCTCTTTTTTTGTAGAACAGGTTAGAATACCTTACCTTTGAAAAAAAATCCATTCCTTTTTATTATATGGCTACCAAGAAACCCAACAAAACGACACGGACCAGTCGTCGCAAACAGCAACCGAGTTATACGGAGTACATGCTACAGCAGCGGAAGGCGCAGATCCGTTCGTGTCGGAAGGTGGTGTTCTTCAGTGAGCAGGAATCGGCCATGATTGACCGCTATTGTCAAAAGTACAAGGTCAAGTCCAAATCGGCCTTTTTTAGGGAGGTGATTCTTACCCACCTGTTGGAAGATCTGGATGCCAATTATCCTAAATTGTTTTGAGTGTCTAGGAGAGGAGTGTGTTACCAACCGCATGTGCTGAAAGCGAATTCAATTTGATTGGATAGGGAAGATGTTCCTTAATAATAGATCCCCTGAAGTTATGCAACGCTTCGGGGGATCCTTTTATCCGGGAGGATGGTGAATGTGACTCTGTGGAATGAGGTGTGGATTTTTGGGCTTAGAGTGTGGGTGATGAAAGCGGAATCTGCATGTTGAATGAATGGCTGCGGCAGCAAGCGGATGGTTGTTTATTAGAAAATCGGTTGATATCGTTGCTTGAATAAAAGTATCCTTTGGGAGGGGCTGTTTCCTGATCGGTTTTTGGGGAGCTTGTTCGTACCGGTACTATTATTTCTTCTGTGACTGGGGCAGCTGTCCGCATCGGTTTGATTTTTTAGTTTTGATGAGGGTCGGGTCGGAGAGAAGGCCGCATTTTTTTGGGGAAATGGATGTGTTTTTGCAGAGGGGTTTGAAAATCTGTTTTTGATGTATTCTTTCATGGAGACGCAAACTTGTTTTCGTGGGTGCATTTTTCTTGAAATTTTTTCAAAATTATAAATATCGTGATATCAGTGATTTGACTAAAAATCCGGAAAATTTTGAAAAAATAATTGAAAAAAAGTTTGAAAAAAATTTGGAGGGAAAGGAAAAGTGCTCTATCTTTGCGGTCC
>JAZUBU010000018.1:0-116922 GCA_045638645.1 Bacteroidales bacterium | reverse complement strand
ACCCGTTGTCAAGAACGGGAAGAAAAAGACAAACAATTGGCTCGACCATCAGGATGTTTGTCAGCGATTGAAGATAAGCAAGCGTACATTGCAGACCTTGCGTGATAATGGTACACTTGCCTATACCAAAATCGGCAACCGGACTTACTATCTGCCCGAAGATGTGGATAGCATTATTACGAAGGTAGAGGACAGGCCAAAAGAAGCCAAATGGAAAGGGCGAGAAATCTAATCAATGTATAACAATAAAACCATTTGAACTATGTATCAGGAGATGCGAACTAAAGACGATGCGTGGATGCAGTCCATTCACGAGAGTACCGACCAACTATCGGAGATTCTCGATAGTATGCCCAAAGATGGTGCGGCATTACAAAACGATGATGAGTATCTATGCGACAAGGAGGTGGCATATATGCTCAAGGTTAGCCGAAGGACATTGAGCGAATACCGAAGCAATGGCACATTGCCATACTATGTGCTCGGTGGCAAAGTTCTATACAAGCGAAGTGAGATTGAGCAAGCATTGAAACGGGAATATAACGGCAAGCACTTGATGAATGGTAGCGGATAAACCTATCTATATTTTTGGAGGGAGTGAAATTTACCGCTTGCCCTATATTCATCTATTGCAAAATAATAGTGCCCCTATGGATAGAAACAAGAACAGCATACAAATGGGTTATCAATGTAAGAACCCGTTTGTATGCTGTCTGTTTATCTTATTCTACATTTTCGTCAGTCGTTCATTTCCGTTGCCGACAGCATTCCTAAGTCCAGACTTTGAAAGGGGAAAGGTTGTCGGGGTGAATACACTCCGCAGGAGGAAGATTCTGCCCGAAACGGCTTGCCGACCCGACCTTTCAACTTTCAAGGGCAGATGTACTACCTTCGCAGACGAGCAAAGGAAAGGGACGAATGACGGAATCGAAAACTTATATATCGCAGATTGATGATAGACCAAATTCAAATATTACCCTGCAATAATGAAAAATGCACCGTCCTTTTGCTCGTTCATAAAAAAGTTGTACCTTTGATCCAAGATGAGATGTACATCAATGCAAATCACGCAAGTATGTAGAAAACAGAACAGATGCCAACTCATTACCTCGTTCTTGAACTTTCCGCATAAACTTTTTATTCTTAGCGGATTATGAGATTATTCCAAAGATAGGAATTAATTTATAGGTTTTCTTAGAATATTGACTAAATTTGAAATCGAAAAATAACAAAAAAGCGGGTATCCGCATCGACTTTTATGGAACAGAATAAAATCCGACAATTTTTTACCGAAAAATTCGGGGAACGAGGCGTTTGTTACTTCTCTCCCGGTCGTATTAACCTCATCGGGGAACACATTGACTACAATGGTGGTTGTGTTTTGCCCGGAGCCATCGACAAAGGCATTTTGGCCGAAATCCGTCCCAATGGAACGGCAACGGTCCGTGCCTGGTCTGTGGACTTGGATGACTATGCCGAGTTCGGTTTGGAAGAGGCCGACAAGCCGCAAGCCAGCTGGGCCCGTTACATTTTTGGTGTGTGCCGGGAAATGATCAAGCGCGGTGCCAAGATCGGTGGTTTTGATACGGTCTTCTCGGGCGATGTCCCTTTGGGAGCCGGTCTGTCTTCTTCGGCTGCGTTGGAAAGCACCTATGCCTTTGCTCTGAACGAACTGTTCGAAGCCGGTATTGACCAAAAAGAGCTCGTGCTCGTTGGACAAAAAACGGAACACAATTATTGCGGTGTCAACTGCGGAATCATGGACCAATTCGCCTCCTTGTTCGGCAAGGAAGGTTTCTTGATCCGTTTGGACTGCTCAACCATGGAATACGAATACACACCCTTTGATCCGAAAGGATATCGTCTGGTCCTGTTGGATTCGGTGACCAAACACGAACTCGTCGGTTCTCCGTACAACGACCGTCGTGCTTCTTGTGAACGGGCCGCTGCGGCGATTGGCCGGAAACATCCGGGTGTAGAATTCTTGGGTCAGGCGACCGAAGCCTGGTTGGAGGAGGTCCGTGCAGAAATCAGCGACGAGGATTACATGCGGGCCCTCTATGCCATCCAGGAAAACGACCGTCTGCGTGAAACGGTGGAAGCCCTCAAACGGGGTGACTACGAGACCGTGGGTCGCTGCATGTTCGAGACCCATCGCGGCATGAGCCAGTTGTACGAAGTCAGCACTGAAGAGTTGGACTTCTTGAACCAAATCGCTGCGGACTGTGGCGTGACGGGTTCCCGCATCATGGGGGGAGGTTTCGGGGGTTGTACCCTGAACCTCGTGAAGGAAGAACGCTACGAAGCTTTTGTGGAAACTGCCGTTCACCAGTTCCGGGAACGTTACGGCAAAGAACCGAAAGTTTATCCTGTTGTCATCTCCGACGGTGCCCGTAGAATCGAATAATCACTAACAATCAATTAATACTTTTATGAAAATCAAGAAAAGTTTATTCTTTGCATTTTTTGCGACCCTGGCTACCTTGGCCTCGGCACAAGAAGATGCCAAATGGTTGCGCTATCCGGCCATTTCTCCGGATGGTTCTACCTTGGCATTCTGCTACAAAGGTGATATTTACACCGTTCCCACTCAAGGTGGTAAGGCCGTGCAGTTGACCACTCACTCGGCATACGATTACCAACCCGTGTGGTCTCCGGACGGCAAGACCCTGGCCTTTGCGTCCAACCGTTACGGCAACTTTGATATCTACACAGTTTCTGCCCAAGGCGGTACTCCGGTTCGTTTGACTTACTGGTCCGGTGGAGAAATTCCGAAGGCCTTCAGCAACGATGGTAAACAAATTTACTATTCATCGATGTTCGTTTCGGATGCGACCTATTCCCAATACCCGTCGACAGGTCAGTCCCAAGTGTACAGCGTTCCGGCAGCTGGTGGTCGTCCCGAATTGGTGACCCCCGTTTGTATGGAAAGCATTGACTTCAGCGCAGATGGTAAACGCATCGCTTACTACGACAAAAAAGGTGTGGAAGACCACTGGAGAAAGCACCACCGTTCGTCTGTAACCCGTGATGTGTGGGTGTACGACGTGAAAGCGGACACTTATACCCAAGTTTCTGACTTCACCGGTGAAAACCGCGATCCCCGCTTCGTGCCCGGTGACGATAACAGCATCTACTACTTGCGTGAATGTGCAGAAAACCCGGCGAATTCGACCTTCAACGGTTCTTTCAACGTGTACAAACGCAACATCAAGACCGGTGCGGAACAACAAATTACCTTCCACGAATTCCACCCGGTACGTTTCTTGACCGTTGCCGACAACGGTTTGATGGCGTACTCGTTCAACGGTGAATTGTACACCGTTCGCGAAGGTGCTGAGCCCCAAAAAGTGGCAGTGGCCATTTACTCGGACCAAACCGAACCGGACTACCGCGTGGACTTCTACTCGGGCAATGTTTCCGACATGGCGGTTTCTCCCTCCGGTAAAGAAATTGCTTTCATCCTCCGTGGTGATGTGTACGTGACTTCTGTGGATTACGAAACCACGGTACGTTTGACCGATACCCCGGCACAAGAACGCAACATCGACTTCAGCCCGGATGGTAAAAAAGTCGTATACTCATCCGAACGCAACGGCTGCTGGAACCTTTACACCAGCGAAATCGCCGATGGTTCAGAACAATTCGTATATGCAAACGAAATTCGTGAAGAACAATTGACCGAAGGCAATGTGGTTCGTTTCCAACCGGCCTTCTCTCCCGATGGCAAAGAAGTTGCCTTCTTGGAAGATCGTACTATCTTGCGTGTCATTAACTTGGAAACCAAGAAAATGCGCACCATCTTGGACGGCCAATACAACTATTCTTACTCAGACGGAGACCAATGGTATGCTTGGGCTCCGGATGGAAAATACCTGGCTGTCCAATTCTTCGAAAAAGGTGGCTGGAACAAAGAAGACATCGCGTTGGTGAAAGCTGACGGCAGCGGAGAATGGGTGAACCTGACCGAAAGCGGTTACTCCGAAGGAGGTTCCCGTTGGGTACTTGGTGGCAATGCCTTGATGTGGTATTCGGACCGTGCTGGTTACCGTAGCCACGGTAGCTGGGGTTCAGAGACCGATATTTACCTTGTCTTCATGAACCGTGAGGCGTACGACAAGTTCCTGATGAACAAAGAAGATGCTGCCTTGTTCAAAGAAAAGGAAAAGAAAGAGAAAGAAGCTGAAGAAAAGGAAAAAGCTGAAAAAGAAGAGAAGAAAGACAAAAAGGACAAAAAAGATAAGAAAGACAAGAAGAAAGAAGAGCCCAAATCTGAGCTGCCGACCATTAAGTATGAGTTGGACGGTATTCAAGATCGCATCGTGCGCTTGACCGTAGCTTCTGCTTCTCACGGAGATGCTTTCTTGTCCAAAGACGGTAACAAACTCTACTATTTCGCTTCCTTTGAAGGTGGTGGAGACCTCTGGGTACGTGACTTCAAAGATCATTCGACCCGTTTGCTCTCCAAAGGTACTGGTTACGGATCCTTTGCAACCAACAAAGACGGTAGCAAAGTGTTCTTGCTCAACCGCGGCCGTTTGAACACCATCGAGTTGAACTCAGGCAAGATCGAGCCTATCAGAATGAGTGCAGAATATTACTACCGTGCGGCAGAAGAACGTTCTTATATGTTTGAACACGCTTGCAAACAAGTGGTGGACAAATTCTACGATCCGACCATCCACGGTATTGACTGGGCAATGTACTGTGAAAACTACCGTCAATTCCTGCCTTACATCAACAACAACCACGACTTTGCTGAAATGTTGAGTGAATTGTTGGGCGAATTGAACGCATCCCACACCGGTTCCGGTTACCGTGCTTACTTGCCCGGTGATGCAACGGCTGTGTTGGGTATGTTCTACGACTTGGATTACAAAGGTGACGGTTTGAAAGTCAAAGAAATCTTGGCACAAAACCCGGTCGTTCCGGCATCATCCCGCATCGAACCCGGTGTCATCATTACCCACATCGACGGCAACAAGATCGTCGCTGGTGAAGATTACTTCCGTTTCTTGAACCACAAAGCTGGCAAACGCGTTCGTTTGAGCTTGAAGAAGGGCAAAGAAACTTGGGAAGAATGGGTAAAACCCATCTCATCCGGCCAACAAAGCGGCATGTTGTACAACCGTTGGGTGAAACAACGGGAAGATTTGGTGAACGAATTGTCCGGTGGTCGCATTGCTTATGTACACGTACAAGGCATGGATAGCCCGAGCTTCCGCAACGTTTACTCAAAATTGTTGGGTAAATACCGCAACTGCGATGCGGTCATCGTGGATACCCGTTTCAACGGTGGTGGTTGGTTGCACGACGACTTGGCAACCTTGTTGAACGGTGTACACTATGCCGATATGACTCCTCGTGGACAATACGTGGCTTCTGAACCGTTGAACAAATGGTACAAACCCTCTTGTGTCTTGGTCGGTGAAGGCAACTACTCCGATGCACACGGCTTCCCGTTCTCGTACAAAGCATTGAACATCGGTAAATTGATTGGTATGCCCGTACCCGGTACCATGACCGCTGTTTGGTGGGAAACCCAAATTGATCCGAGCATCTATTTCGGTATTCCGCAAGTAGGCTTTGCTAACCTCAAAGGTCAATGGCAAGAAAACCAACAACTCAATCCCGATATTCAAGTACAAAACACCCCCAAATCGTTGGTGGAAGGTCGCGACTTGCAAATTGAAGCCGCTGTAAAACACCTCCTTGAAGAAATCGCAAAATAATTGAGTTTTCCAAATACCCAAAATGGGCCGACTCTCTCTGAGCCGGCCCATTTTTTTAACACTAACATTTGTCGCTGTAGGGTAAGTTTAGGAATGGATGGTCGCCCGTGACCCTTGAACGGGAGGGGCCCGCCGGAGACAAGTGGTCGATAGACCACGCAGGATACGGTGGGAGGGATGAAGTCGGAACTAGTTCCGACGAACCATTCCGGACTTACCCTCCAGCGCCATTAAAACGGATACTCACGTTTGCCGCTCAGGTAGTACTTGGCCCAAGCCGTGATGAGTTCGTTGCGGTCTGAATACCAGGCTTCCTGGTACAGGCGCGCTACCTCATCCAGCCAAGCGTGGTTGCGGTCCGCTTCGCTGCCCACCTGTGCTGTACCGCCAGCCTCGTAGTACATCTCGCGGGTCGTACTGCAAATGCGGGCATAACGGCCGGTTCTGGGTTTGAGGTCTGCGTTGCTCATGTTGAGGTAGAATTGCAGGTGTTCTTCCGTGCAGGTGCTGTCTTTCGGGAAATGGGTCGAGTCAGCAATGTACACCGTTACCCCATCTTTGAAGATGTAGGGGCGGTAGTGGTTCTTGACATACATGTCCTCGTACACGACACCTTTGACCGGAAATTGAGCACCGGATTGCCATTTGATGAAGTTGGAAAGGCGGTGGATGTCCTCAAAACGAACGGTGTCGGTGGCCTCAAAGACGGCATTGACAATCCACATGGATAGTTGGCGCGGGGAGGGGTTGAGCAGGTACACCAAGCCTTTTTTCGGTCGGTGAATCTTTACATCCACGCCGGTGTGGTACTCATAGAGTTTTACGGGGAAGCCTTCCCAGCCGGGAATTTCGGTGTTTTCTCCCAAGCAACGGTCCGTCATGTAGGCGGCCGAGAGGATGTCTGCGCTGCGCAAGTCCATTGCTTCCAGGCTGTCCCGGAAGTAGTTCCGGAGTACCGGGTGGTCGTATTGTTTCCAGGTTTGGTCACCGCAGGCGGTAAGGAGCCAGCTGCAAACAAAGAGCAGCGAGGCTTGAACGAGGAGATTCTTTTTCATAACGAGGGGTTTTTGGTTGGTTGGCTAAGAGTTGTTATTTTTGCGCGCTTAAAAAACGCATCCGATTATGACAACCTTTTGGACGATACTTTTGTTGGTGATTTCCAACGTGTTTATGACCTTCGCTTGGTATGGTCACTTGAAATTTGGGGAAATGGACTGGTTCAAGAACCTGCCTTTGTTGGGCGTTATCCTGATCAGTTGGGGCATTGCCTTCTTTGAATACTGTTTTCAGGTTCCGGCCAACCGCATCGGTTTTGTTGGCAACGGTGGCCCGTTGACCCTCATTCAGCTCAAGGTTGTGCAAGAGGTGATCTCCCTTTCGGTGTTTACTGTTTTCACCGTCCTGCTCTTCAAGGGCGAGTCTTTCCGCTGGAATCACATCGTGGCTTTCGTCTGCCTGATTCTGGCCGTTTATTTTGTCTTTATCCCGACGCCGAGCAAGGGCTAGTTCGTTTCCCAGCCCTGCCCGCAAGGGTTATTCGAAGAGGTTGATGTACTCGTAGGTATTGCCCACGAGGTGCAGGTACCGTTGGAATTCCTCTTGGGAAATCACGACCGTGGCGGTGTTGTCATTGGGATGAAAACTCAAGCTGGGATAGTTTTTCAGGCTCTCGTCCAGAAAGAGGTGCACGTGGTTTTCGGGGTCGTTGACCAGACCGAAAGGAGACACGGAACCGGGGCGTAATCCCAACCATTTTTCCATCCGTTGTTCCGAGGCAAAACTCAGTTTGCCTTGGCGGAGCTTGTGTTCCAAATCGTGGATGGCCAAGGCCAAGTCGCAGTCAAATACCACCAAATAATGGCGGTTGCCTTTGTGGTTCCGGAAGAAGAGGTTCTTGCAGTGCTTCGAACCGTCTTGTTTCCAATATTGGCGGGCAATCTCGATGGTCGGTGCCTCCGGATGTTCGTAATAGGTGTATTGGATGCCGTGTTGGTCCAAAAAATCAAAGACCGGTCGGCGACGTGCCGCCCGGTCTTCGGTCAAAAGGTTATTTTCTTCCATTATTGAGGAGTAAATTCATGGATTAGAAAGCCTGGTCAATGATTTCGTCGTCCACCAAGTTGGGGAGGGTTACTTTCAACGTAGGAGTGCGTTCCATTTCGCGTTTGATGGCGAACATAGCCCCTGCGTTGCGGGCCCAGCTACGACGGGAAATACCGTTGTTAACGTCCCAGAACAACATAGTCTTGATACGGCGATCTGCTTCTTCGCTACCGTCGATAACCATACCGAAACCACCGTTGATTACTTCGCCCCAACCAACGCCACCACCGTTGTGGATGGATACCCAAGTAGCACCGCGGAACGAGTCACCGATGACGTTTTGAACAGCCATGTCGGCGGTGAAGGACGATCCGTCGTAGATGTTGGATGTTTCACGATAGGGAGAGTCGGTACCGGAAACGTCGTGGTGGTCGCGTCCCAAAACGATGGGTGCGGACACACGGCCTTCGCGGATGGCTTTGTTCATGGCCAATGCGATGCGGATGCGGCCTTCGGAGTCAGCATACAGGATGCGGGCTTGCGAGCCAACAACCAAGTTGTTCGGACCGGCTTCTTTGATCCAGTGAAGGTTGTCTGCCAATTGGGATTTGATTTCCTCGGGAGCCTCTTTCATCATGTCTTCGAGTACTTCGGCTGCTAAACGGTCGGTTTCTGCCAGGTCTTCCGGTTTGGAGGAAGTACATACCCAACGGTAGGGACCGAAACCGTAGTCGAAGAACAAAGGTCCCATGATGTCTTGTACGTAGGACGGGTAAATGAAGGTCCCGTCGGCTTTTACGATGTCCGCACCGGCACGGGAGGCTTCCAAGAGGAAGGCGTTGCCGTAGTCAAAGAAATACATGCCTTGAGCACAGAGCTTGTTGATGGCTGTTGCATGACGGCGCAAGGTGCTTTGTACTTCTTCTTTGAATTTTTCCGGTTCTTCGGCCATGAGGCGGTTGGATTCTTCGAAAGAAATGCCAGCCGGGTAGTAGCCCCCGGCCCACGGGTTGTGGAGGGAGGTTTGGTCGGAACCCAAGTCTACCTGGATGTTTTCTGCTGCCAATTTTTCCCACAAGTCAACGACATTTCCTTGGTAAGCGAGGGAAACGGCTTCTTTGTTGTCGCGGGCTTGCAAAGCGCGGGTGATCAGGGCGTCCAAGTCGGTGTAGACTTCATCCACCCAGCCTTGTGAGTAACGGGTTTGAACGGCTTTCGGGTTGATTTCAGCCACGATACCCACGACGCCTGCGATGACGGCTGCCTTCGGTTGAGCTCCGGACATTCCTCCGAGGCCGGAACTTACGAAGATTTTACCGCGGATGTCATCGGCTTGGTGTCCGTTCTTCACGGCGTGCATGCGGGCAGCATTCAGGACGGTGATGGTGGTACCGTGAACGATGCCTTGCGGACCGATGTACATGAATGAACCTGCGGTCATCTGACCGTATTGCGATACGCCCAAGGCGTTGAATTTTTCCCAGTGGTCTTTGCTCGAGTAGTTGGGAATGACCATACCGTTGGTCACTACCAGACGGGGAGCATTTTTGTGGGACGGGTAGAGTCCCATCGGGTGACCGGAGTACAATACCAAGGTTTGTTCATCGGTCATTTGTGACAGGTACTGCATCGTCAACAGGTATTGGGCCCAGTTTTGGAATGCGGCACCGTTACCTCCGTAGGTAATCAATTCGTGCGGGTGTTGTGCTACAGCATAGTCCAAGTTGTTGGAAAGCATCAACATGATTGCCGCAGCCTGACGGCTTTTGTGCGGGAATTCGTCGATGGAGCGAGCTGTAATTTTATAATCCGGGCGGAAGCGGTACATGTAAATACGTCCGTATTCTTCCAATTCTTGTGCGAATTCTTTGGCCAGAACAGCGTGGTGCTTGGCCGGGAAGTAACGCAGGGCATTGCGCAATGCCAATTTCTTTTCTTCCGCAGTCAGGATGTCTTTGCGTTTCGGCGCGTGGTTGATGGCCGGGTCGAACGGTTTGGGTTGGGGCAGTTCGTCGGGAATACCGGCTATGATTGCTTTTTGAAAGTCGTTCATCATATTGCTCGAGCATTTAAGATTCTATCCTACAAATGTACGCATAATAAAGCAAAACCCCGAAAGTTTTTGCTTTCGGGGTTGTCTGTGCTAGGAACAAGCAGTCGCTTATTTGGCAACTTTCTCCAGACGCTTCAGGATGATGAAGATGAAAGAGGCGGTGACCAGACAGATGGCAATCAGGGTTCCCCATACGACGGTGAGGGACTTGCCCCACATCATGGCCGGAACGGCTACCAGGAAGTTACCGACAGCGGTTGCTACAAACCAGCCACCCATCATCATACCGGCATATTTCGGAGGAGCCACCTTGGTCACGAAAGAAATTCCGATCGGCGACAGGAGAAGCTCAGCGAAGGTCAGAATGAGGTAGGTGGAGATCAGCCAGTTGGGAGATACACGGGTAGCAGCTTCGCCCATCGCGGTTTGTTCCGCAGGGGCCGGCAAGCTCAGGGATCCTACGGTCATCAGTACGTAGGCAATACCCGCAACGAGCATACCCAGACCAATTTTCAACGGAGCGGAAGGTTCTTTTCCACGTTTTGCCAAGGCACCGAACAACGCGATCGAAACGGGGGTCAGCATGACCACAAAGCAGGCGTTGAATTGTTGGAAAATAGGAGCACTTACCTCGGTTACTTCCGGAATTGCGTTGTACTTGTACACGAGACCACAAGCGGCGGCGGTAATGACAGCGATCGAAATCACGCGACCTTTGTTCGCTTTGCTTTGGAACAGGCCGAAGAGACCGTACACAATCACGATGCAGAGTACCAAGTTCACTACGTCGAAGGCCATGCTTTGGATACCGGTAGAAGAGGTAGCCACATAGTCACGGGCGAAGTAGGTCAGGGTAGAACCGTTTTGGTGGAAGGCCATCCAGAAGAAGATGACTACGGCAAATACCAGGCACAGGCAGATGATGCGTTCCTTGGTTTGTGCCGGGGTCAACTCAGCTACTTGCTGGTTGGAGGCAGCGGCCACTTTGCGTTTGTCGGTGTGGATGTAGGTGCTGCGGAAGGCATAGAAAATGATGATGGAGACAATCAGAGAGACACAAGCCACGGCAAAAGCGTAGTGGTAGGCGTCTGCTTCAGAGGCTCCCAGGCTGTTTTGAGCCCATTCCATGATCTTGATTGCAGCCGTCGGGGCAAACATGGAGCCCACGTTGATGGCCATGTAAAACAAGCTGAATCCGGAGTCGCGTTTGTCGGCATAGGCCGGATCGTCGTACAGGTTGCCGACCATTACTTGGAGGTTTCCTTTGAACAGACCGGTACCGATACAGATCAGCAGCAATGCGCCCCCCATCGCGATGACGGCTCCCCGGTTGGCACCCAGGGGCAAGGAGAGGAGCAGGTAACCGAAGAACATGATTGCGATCCCGATGGTTACCATTTTGCGGTAGCCCAATTTATCAGCGGCGATACCGCCGAACAAAGGCATGAAGTAAACAAAACCTAAGAAGGTCGAATAGATCAAGCCGGCAGTTGAAGCGGAATATCCAAAGTTGGCTTGGAGGAAAAGGACAAAAACGGCCAGCATGGTGTAGTAGCCGAAACGTTCTCCGGTGTTGGCCAGTGCCAGGGCGTACAGTCCTTTGGGGTGTTTGTCAAACATAATAAATGAGTTTTTGGATTGTTATAAAAAAGAACAGGACCGAGATTGCTCTCAAATCCTGTTCCCCTCTTTGCTATGAAAACGGTTTAACGAACTTATTCTTCGTTGATTTGGAGGTGTTGCACGTAGATAGCTTTTTTCAATTCATCTCTTCTGCGAACAGACGGTTTTTCGTAAGTTTTTCTACTGCGAAGTTCGCGTACGACACCAGTTTTTTCGAATTTGCGTTTGAATTTTTTGAGCGCTCTTTCGATGTTTTCGCCATCTTTTACGGGTACAATAATCATCTCTTTACCACCTCCTTTTTATTTGCGGGTGCAAAAGTAGGAAAAAAAAATTATTCTGCAATACTTTTCAAAATTCTTGGCAGATACTCAGATATGTGGTAAATTTGGATTTTCCCCTTTGTGCGGGATATTGAGTCAAACTAAAATAAATAAGAAAGACGTATGAAAGTTTCTGTCTCGTGGAGCAGCCGGTTTTTCCTGGTGCTTCTTTTTATGAGTGTTGTCTTCGGTCAAGCAGCAGCCCAAACGGTACCTTCCTGGTTTTTTCAGACACGGGAAGGAGAGGCGGTGGGTGTCTCTTTGCCGAACATGGAGAATCTGCAATTGCGTCAGAACCAGGCCATATCCATGGCCTTGATGCACTGGTGCCTGCGTAACCGGGAGGAGCGTCCGGTCATCAACCAATTTTATATGACGGAATCAAGTCCTGGCCAGGAGGAAAAAACAACGGGGCAGCGGCAGTTTGCAATCAAAGAGAAGCGAATGCTGTCGTACAAGATTGTGGATCGGTATGTCAACGAGAATGGGGAGGAATTTGTGCGGTTGCAGGTGGATCCGAATGGTAACGGCCTGACTTTTGCCATGAGCCTTTATGGACATCTGTATACGGAATCCTCGGGTCAGCAGTTTTCCTTCGAGGATGAGTGGGGCGCTATTTTCATGATGGAGCTCGCGTCCGGACCGTCATTTTCTTTTGAGAGCTATTATCTGCGTGATGAACGTGATCAGAAAGCCAGGATGGAGGATCTCAAGCACGTGTTTACTTCGAAAATCGCTTCTGAGGGAGGGTTGTCAGAACAAATCAGTTACAACTTTCACAAGAATGAGGGGCTGGTAACTTACGATGCCCAGCCAGCAGACCAAAAGGATCAAGTGAGGGGTTATCCTACGGAAGGCCGGCCGTTGTACGTGGCGATGTGTCAAGTTTTTTTCAGTTGTATGGAGAATGTACCCGAAGAACAGATTACGTTGCTTCCGGAATTTTTGGGTCTGGGAGAACTGGAAATCCAAAAGAAGGGTTCCCGCAGAAGAGGCGTTCAGCAGATCCCGGCATTGCAATACCGGATGCAGGTTTATCATTTTCAAATGAATGCCCGGGAACGGAACCAGCTGGCTATCGAGGAGGCCTTGCGCAAAGAGCCGGCGCCCGGTTTCGATACGGAAGCCTTCCGAAAGGCATTGGATCAGGCCGTGGGAGAGAAAAAATGACGCCCCTTCAGGAATTTCTCCACGATTTGCGGACGCAGCGGCGTTGCTCTCCCCGGACCTACCGGCTCTATGGGGCGGCCTTGCACGACTATTATGTCTTTTTGTTTGCAGATCGGGATTGGACCCGGGTGCCGGCGCTGACCCAGCAGCCGGATGCGTGGGAGCAGCAGATGGTCCATTGGCCCTTGTCTGACAACGATTGTTGGGAAGTCTGGCAACAGGGACATCTTCGATCTTACCTGGCGCATGCCATGGACAAAGGGTTGAGTCCGGTAACCGTCAACCTGCATCTTTCGGCTCTGAGCTCTTTTTGTGTGTATGCTGTGAAGGCCGGAAAGATGGCGGAAAACCCGTTGCGGTTGTTGAAGCGTCCCAAGCGTTCCAGGCGTTTGCCTGAGTTCTACAAGGCAACCTCTCTGGAAGATTATTTTTCCTGTTTTGCTTTGCCGGACCGGGATTGGGACTTTGCTTTTTACCGGAACAAGATGCTGCTGTTGATCCTGTATGCTACCGGGATGCGTCGTAGCGAGGTGGTTGCCCTGCGGGTTTCGGACTTTGATGCGGCACGTTCCTTGTTCCGAATCACCGGGAAAGGGGAAAAGCAACGAGAAATTCCCGTTCCGATTAGGATTTCTCAAGAAATTGCATTATATTTGAAACGGGTTAAGGAAGAGTTCCCGTCTTTCCCGCCCGAACAGTTCTTTGTGACCGACCAGGGAAATCCATTGTATCCGCAGTTTGTAAACAATGCGGTCAAAAAAGAGTTGGCAGGCTTGGAGGGTTTTAGCGGAAAAAAGTCGCCCCACGTATTACGGCATTCGTTGGCGACCCATTTGCTGAACAACGGAACCGACCTCAACAGCATTAAGGAAGTGCTTGGACACGGATCGTTGGCAGCCACCCAGGTTTATACCCACAATTCTTTTGAAAAGTTGAAAGAAACATACTTAACCGCTCATCCACGAGCAAAAAATGGAGGTAAATATGGACATTAGAGTACAATCGATCCGCTTTGACGCCGATCAGAAGTTGTTGGAATTCATTGACAAGAAAATCAGTAAATTGTCAAAATTCTATGAAGACATTATCAATGTGGAAGTTGCTCTGTCCCTTGAACCCGAACACCGCAAGAACGCAAAAGTTCGCGTGGCTATCCCGGGGAACGATCTGATTATCGATCGTACGGCAGACACTTTCGAAGATGCTATCGTTGATTGTGCAGATGCCTTGAAAGACATGCTGGTCAAGGCCAAAGAAAAAAGATACGGAATGTAATTCCATCTGCAAAGACGCCGACTCAACCGAGCCGGCGTCTTTCTTTCGTTTCTGTAGATCCTTTCATACGAAGAATAGGGTATTTCACTATCCGAAAGAATCATTACCTTTGCAGTTTGTATGTATTTAGAGCGGCAATTGAATCATTATGGCAGGCAGTAACTTCATCGATTACGTAAAATTGTTTTTGGCCTCTGGAAACGGAGGAAAAGGTTCCACTCACTTGCGTCGGGAAAAGTATGTACCGAAAGGCGGTCCTGACGGGGGCGATGGTGGACGGGGTGGTCACATCATCTTGCGAGGTAATGCGCAATATTGGACGTTGATCCACCTAAAGTATCGCAAACACATTAAGGCCGAGCACGGCGGTGACGGAAGCGGAAACCTGTGCAAAGGTGCGAACGGGGAGGACATCTTCCTGGACGTTCCGCTGGGAACCGTTGCCCGTGATGCTGAGACCGGTGAAGTGCTCTGCGAAATCATGGAAGATGGAGAAGAACTCATCCTCGTCAAGGGGGGACGTGGCGGTTTGGGAAATGCCAATTTCAAATCGGCTACCAACCAGACACCCCGTTATTCCCAACCCGGTGAGCCCGGCTATGAGGGTTGGTTCATCTTGGAGTTGAAACTCTTGGCCGACGTCGGTTTGGTGGGTTTCCCGAATGCGGGTAAATCGACCTTGTTGTCCGCTGTTTCTGCGGCCCGCCCGAAAATTGCCGATTATGCCTTCACCACCATGGAACCGAACTTGGGAATTGTGCATTACTACGACGACCGTTCGTTTGTGATGGCAGACATCCCGGGTATCATCGAAGGAGCGCACGAAGGCCGCGGTCTGGGTCTCCGATTCTTGCGTCACATTGAGCGGAACTCCATGTTGTTGTTCCTGGTGCCGGCTGACTCCAAAGATCCGGCGGCCGAATACCGCATTCTTTTGAATGAATTGGAGAAATACAACCCCGAACTGCTGGACAAGGAGCGCGTGCTGGCCATCTCCAAATGTGATATGCTGGACGAAGAATTGATGCGTGAAATGGAGTCACACCTTCCGAAAGAAATTCCGCATTTGTTCTTCTCGTCTGTCAGTGGACAGAATGTGCAGCAGCTCAAGGATTTACTCTGGAAGAAACTGAACTCCTAATTTATGGTGGAAATACTTTTGCAAAAGGACCGTTTGCTGTTCCAGGCTTTGAATGGTGCTCACGTGGATTTTCTGGATCCGGTGATGGTCTTTGTTTCAGAGATTTGGGCCTGGTTTCCGTTATACTTGGGCATTGTGGTGGCATTGTTTCTGGTAAAAAAACCGGGCATGCTGTCCGAACCCTTGGACACCCGTCGCCAGCATCTGGTCTTTGGACTCTGTTGCCTGGGAGCTTTGCTGCTCTGTTTTGGCTTGTGTGACCAGTTGGGTGGCCTGGGCAAGGATACCTTTGAACGTCTACGTCCCTGTTGGGATCCGGAGTTGGCACCGACCGTGCATTTGTTGGAAGGCAGGGGTAGCCGTTTTGGGTTCCCGTCAAACCATGCCGCCAACTGCTTTGGTCTGGCAGTCCTTTCTTCGTTGATTTTCCGGCATCGTCTTTATACCGGCCTGATGATCTTCTGGGCTGCTCTGGTGGGCTACAGCCGGATTTATGTTGGTAAGCATTTTCCCTTGGATGTGCTTTGTGGTGCCCTCTTGGGCATTTTTGTAGCAGTCTGTGTATACGGTTGTTTGCGCCGGTTATTGAACGGCCTGAATGATTCTTGCCGGGCAAAAAATTAATATAAATCAGTATTTATGCGTTACGTTTTTGACACCTCGACCGATCCTTATTTCAACATGGCGGCAGAAGAATATTTGTTGACTCATGTGGATGAACCCGTATTCCGTTTGTGGCGCAATGACTCTTCTGTCATTGTCGGAAGGAATCAGAATTCCCTGGCAGAGATAGATACCGAATTTGTCCGGAATCGGAATATTCCGGTGGTGCGACGCTTGAGTGGAGGTGGGGCTGTCTTTCACGATTTGGGCAACATCAACTATACCTTTATGGAAACCCGCCGGCCTGGGGAAGATAGTGCCCAGATGTTCCGCCGTTTTACCCGTCCCGTATTGGACGCGTTGCAGGCTTTGGGCGTGAATGCGGTCCTGGAGGGACGCAATGATTTGTTGATAGACGGACGCAAGTTTTCCGGTAATGCGCTCTGTGTGCATCGGGACCGTGTTTTGCAGCATGGGACCCTGTTGTTCAATGCTTCCATTGGGGATTTGGCCGGTGCGTTGCGGACCCGTCCGGAAAAGTTTGTGGACAAAGGGGTGAAATCCAATGTGAGTCGTGTGACCAACATTGCAGAACACCTGCCTGTGCCAATGACTGTTGAGGAATTCTGGTCTTATTTGCAGCGTTATTTTGCCGGGGAGGCTTTGTCTGCGGGGATGAGTGGCTCCATGGGATTTTCTCCGGAGGAACTTGAAGTCATAGAGCAGTTGCGTAAGGAGAAATATGCGACGGATGCGTGGAATTATGGCCGTTCTCCGCAATATGATTTTGTGCAGGGCAAGAAGTTTCCTTGTGGATGGATCGAATTGCGTCTGAACGTGAAGGGGGGAAAGATCGAGGCTTGTAAGATCCAGGGGGATTATTTCTTTGTGCGTCCCACTGAGGAGGTAGAGGAGGCATTGACCGGTTTGTTGCACCAGTACGATGATTTGTACCAGGCACTCAAAAAACTTCCGCTGAACGACTACTTTGGAGCAGTTCAAGCGGAAGATCTGATGGCTTTGTTCTTCTAAACCGGTTGCCGGTCTACAGCAAGGCAGAGATTTTGTCAAACACTTCGTCGATGGTTCCAGTACCGTCGATTTCCACGTATTTGTTTTGATTCCGGTAGAAATCAATGATCGGAACGGTCTTGCTGTGGTAGGTATCGATGCGGTTTTGGATGATGGCCGGATCTGCGTCGTCTTTGCGGCCTTCGATTTCAGCACGGTGGCGGATGCGGTCAAAAATCATTGCATCGGGCAAGTGCAACGCAATGACAGCGTCGATTTGTTTGCCCAAGTCTTTCATCAATTGGTCCAAGGTTTCTGCTTGTGCGGTGGTTCTCGGGAAACCGTCAAACAAGAAACCGGCTGCTTCGGTGTTGTGGATGAGCTCGTTACGGATCATGCCGACAACGATTTCATCCGGGACCAGGTTGCCTTTTTCAATCAAGGCAGCAGCTTGGCGGCCCAATTCTGTACCTTGGCGGATTTCGCTGCGGAGGAGTTCTCCGGTAGAAACGTGGTGGAAGTGATACTTTTCAACCAACTTTTGGGCTTGGGTGCCTTTGCCGGCTCCCGGAGGGCCAAATAATACGTAATATTTCATACTATCAGATTGTTATAGGGATGAATAATTAGGATTCCAAGATATAGATGTCCTTGAGTTCCCGGCCCAATTGGTCGTAGTCCAGACCAAAGCCGACGATGAAGCGGTTTTCAATCTCACGGGCGCAGTAGTCGATTTTCAGCGGTTTGTCGTACACGTCCGGTTTCATCACCAGGGTGCAGATGCGGATGTCTGCAGCTTCTTGGCTTTGGAACAGGTCGTGCAGTTTCGTAATGGTGTTGCCAGTGTCAATGATATCTTCCACGATGATCACGGTTTTTCCTTTCAGGTCCCGGTTCAATCCCATCACTTGCTTGACTTCCCCGCAACTTTGGGTGCCGCTATAGGATGACAGACGGATGAATTCGATTTCCGGCTGGATGGTCAGTTTTTGCATCAGGGATGCGTAGAACATGAACGATCCTTTCAGGACGCACACAAAAATCGGATGTTCCACATCGGCCAGGTCGTGGTTGAGCTGGTCCGCTACGGCTTGGATATCCTGTTCGATCTGCTCGTTCGGGATGTAGGTGCGGAACGTTTTGTCGTGTAAGGTGACGCGCTTCATGGGTAGTAATTTTTCTAAAATGCGAAATTAATACTATTTTTGTTCATTGAGAAAAAAACGAAGATGAAACCGATTGTATCGATTATTATGGGGAGTACGTCCGATCTCCCGATCATGAAAAAAGCGGCAGAATTTCTGAACACCATGGAAATTCCCTTTGAAATCAATGCCTTGTCGGCTCACCGCGTGCCGGAACAGGTGGTAGCTTTTGCGAAGGGTGCCCAAGAAAGAGGCATCCGTGTCATCATTGCCGCCGCCGGGGGAGCGGCCCATTTGCCGGGTGTGATTGCGGCCCTGACTCCGCTGCCGGTCATTGGGGTTCCGATCAAGTCTTCCAATTCCATTGACGGATGGGACTCTGTCTTGTCCATCCTGCAGATGCCTTCGGGCATTCCTGTGGCAACCGTTGCGTTGGACGGAGCTCAAAATGCTGCGATTCTGGCTGTTCAGATGTTGGCCATTGGTGATGAAGCCTTGATGCGGAAGATGGTGGAATTCAAGACCAACCTTGCCAGCAAAATAGCCAAAGCCAACGAAGACTTGAAAGAAGTCAAATACGATTTCAAATGCTAAAAACAAACCGATAGAAAGATGAAACGAGGGGAGCGATTGAGGGGAAGAGAAAGTTTGAAAAATAGAGAAAGATGCGTCGCTCCGGTGGCGCATCTTTTTTGTGGTGGTTTGGGTGCCGGGTATCGGTTGGTTGCCTGTTTGCTTCTGCTGGCTGGCAGTTTGGGAAGGGTACTCCCGGTACAGGGTCAGTCGCAGACCGATGGGTTGGCCGATTTGTCTTCTGCACAAGCCGGCTTTGAGGCCTGGTTCGAGGCTTGGGTCGCCGGGCATCTGGCAGCTGGGTTGTCCCAAGCGGGAGATTCTGATGCGGAGGGTTCTGAGGAATGGGAATATTGGTGGTCCCATTTTCGGAGGCTGTGGGAGCAGGGTGTGGACCTGGGACGGGCATCCCGGGAGGTCTTGGAGGATTGTGGTTTGTTGACATCCTTTCAATGTGCGAGCCTCTTGGAGTACCGGCACACCTACGGAGGTTTGTCTTCGGTGGAGGAGCTGGCCTGGGTGGATGGCTTTCCTGCTGAATGGATCGAGCGTCATCGTCCCTTTCTTCGCTTTTCGGAAGATCTCCCTTCCCGGGTAGTTTTCTCGGGAGTCCGGCACGAGGCACAGTTTCGGGGAAGGTATCTGCTACATCCCACGGTAGAAGCGGCGGGTATTCCCGTGGGAGGATCCCTGACATATCGCGTAAAAGAGGAGGCCAGTCGACGATTCAGTCGGCCCTGGGAGTTGGGGCTGGTGTTGGAACAGGATGCGGAAGAACCCTGCTTTCCCGATTATGCAGCAGGATTCCTGGCCCTTGAGGATTCCCAATCCTGGTTGCGCCGGTTGGTTCTGGGGTCGTATTCGTTGCGTCTCGGTCAGGGGTTGGTCGCTTGGAATGGTTTTTCCATGGGGGCTGCTGCAGGTCCTGCACAGTTGCTGCGACGTTCGGATGCTGTGGTTCCCTATGCCGGTACCGGAGAGGGGACTGGTTTGATGGGGGTGGCACTGACCTTTGGTCGGGGTCCCTGGTCTGGGACACTGGCCTGGTCTTCCCACCAGTTGGATGCCCGGGTGGAGGATTCTTTGTTCTTCTCCCTTCCTGCCGATGGGTATCACCGGACGCCCGGTGAGTTGGCACGCCGAAAGACCTTGTGGCAACACCTGGGAGCGGTGTCCGGGACCTATCGTCAGCGTCATTGGCAACTGGGAGCCCAACTGTTGTTTTGTGGTTATAACAAAAAGGATGGCCGGCATTTTACCGACTATCGTGCACGAACGGCTTATCAGGGAGTCTGGGCGAATGCCTCGGTGGATGTCCGAGCCGCCTGGTCTGCCATGCAGGTTTATGGGGAGTGGGCCTGGGATCGGCGGAGAGCGATGGCCTTTCTGGCAGGGTGGGAGTGGGCTCCATCTTACCCCTGGGAGTTGGCCGTTCAGTTGCGGTACTATGCTCCCCATTATACGGCGCCATTTGCTGGGGCCTGGGCAGCGGGGTCAACGGTGAGCAACGAGCATTCGGTCACCGCCCAAGCGCTTTGGCGTTGGGGAAAGGCCGGATCGTTGGCCTTTTCGGGGGTGTGGGTTTATTACCCGGCTTCGCGTTATCGTGTCAAAGTTCCCTCCCAGGCGCAGAAATTACGGATTCATCTGGCTTGGAACGGGAAAGTCTGGCAGGGACAGGGACGATGGCAATGGGTTTCGGATCCGGCCTATGCCTTACCACGTCATACGGTGAAACTACAATCCAACTCGAACTTCCAGCTGTTTTCTCAGCAGTTTTCGGTCAAGTTGCAGGCGGTTGCGACCTGGGGATCGTCTCGATCGGGCCGGTTTGACCAGACCGGTCTGCCACCATGGGGGCGAGCTGTTGCTCTTCAGACGGCCTGGCACCATGCACAATGGGAGGTGGGTGTGCAGGGTACCGCATTTCATGCAGAGGCCTGGGAGGATCGGGTCTATTTGTATCAACGGACCTTGCCGGGGACTTTCTCTTTTCCTGCCTTGTACGGACGGGGTTTCGTGGGTAGCGTGTACCTTCAATACAAACCCCGTCGCGGTTGGACCTTTAGCGGGGCCTGGAACCGGACGGGGTTGTTTCTGTCGGGCAAGTGGAGTTGGGTCCACTAACTCTTCTTGATTTTCAGCTTCATGCCGGGATAAATCTTGGACTTGGTTGTCAAGTTGTTGAGTTTCATGATGCTGTTGGCACTGACACCGGAGAATTTTTGGGCGATGGTCCAGAGGTTGTCTCCTTTCTTGACGGTGTAGATCACATATCCGTTGGATACGGTGGTCTTGACATTGCCGGAGTTGGAAGAGGAGGCGCTGGGTCCCCCGTTGCGGTATACGACGATCTTTTGGCCTATGCGGATGTTGTTTTTTACGTTGTTCCAGCGTTGCAGGTCGGAAACGCGGACACCGTACTTCATGGCAATGTGGCTCAAGGTTTCACCTTTCTTAACCGTGTGTACAGTCCGGGTTGCGGAGGTAGAACCCGTCTCCTTGATGAGTTTGAGGGCAGACGCATTGAAGTAAATGGAGTCCTTGAATTTGTAGATTTCCTGTTCGTGATCCACGAAGGCAGCCGTGTAATTGTAGGGAATCCGGAGGATGTATTCCTTTTCGGCACCGGGGATGATGTCGTGGAGGTATTGCGGGTTGAAGTTGCGCAATTCTTCCTTGGTCATGCCTGTAAATTCGGTGATTTGGTCAAAGTGCAGCATCTTGTTGATGTGGAGGGTATCCACATGGGGAGGCATCGGGATGCTTCTCGGGGTGATGTTGTGCTCCTGATGGTATTCCAGCAGGTACAGGGCGGCAATGAAGGACGGAATGTAACCCCGGGTTTCACGCGGCAAGTAGGGGTAGATGGCCCAGACATCCTTGGATCCACCGCTTCTACGGATGGCCTTGCTTACGTTGCCGGCTCCACAGTTGTAGGAGGCAATGGCCAGCATCCAGTCTCCAAAGATTTCGTACGAGTCTTTGAGGTATCGGGCAGCGGCATCCCCAGCCTTGATCGGATCGAATCGCTCGTCCACAAAGGAATTGATGGTCAGGTTGTAGCGCAAGGCGGTGGAGTACATGAATTGCCACATCCCTTTCGCGCGGGCTCGGGAAACCGCTTTGGGATTCAAGGCAGATTCGATGATGGCCATGGCTGCCAATTCGATCGGCAGGTTGTAGCTGTCAAAGATTTCTTCAAATTGAGGCATGTAGTACGGGGCCAGACCCAAGACGACTTCTGCGGTGTTGGGAATACGCTCCGTATAGTAAATCAACATGTTCCGTACGACGCTGTTGTACGGAATCGAGATGAAGGAGTTCATACGGTGCAACCGTTCCACAAAGATGGAATCGGGGATGTTGGAGGTCAGTTGGGCGGTGTCCAAATCCAGTCCGGTCTGGTTCTCCAGGGTGAGATTCTTCTGTTCATACCAGGCAGCCAGCAAGGAATCCATGTCGGCAGGTTGGTTGACCGTCAAGGCTTCGTCATCCGTCAAATCAAAACTTCCGGGATTGAAGGCTTCTGAATTCATCAGGGAATCAGCTGCTTCCATCATGAAAAGTTCGGAGTTGGAGATGGCCAATTGGTTTTGCAGGGAGTCGGTCAGCCGCATCAACGAGTCGATTTGTTTGCGCATCCGGGTTTTCTTCGGGGTGAAGAACTCAATGAATTTGCTGGTTTTTCTTTCGGTTGTTGCTGCGGTTTTCTCTTCGGTCGTTTCAGCTGCTTCGGTCGCTTCCGTTGTCGGCGTTGCTCCGGTCGCTTGGATTACTTCGGTAGTGTCGTTGGTTATTCCGGTTTGGGCAGCCGCAGACCAGCTGCCGATGCTGCCGAACAGGCAAAATGCTAGAATCAGGTGTTTGTATTGTTTCATTCAGGATGTTTGTTTCGTATTAAAACTCAAAGCTCACTTGCATGCCGATGCTGGTGTATTGGTAAGCGGTCGGAATGGTGATGGGTTGGATGACGGTCGGACTGACTTGGAGACTCAGGTCATCGGATACATCGAAATCGTGCATCAGGGCAAAGACGTTGGCATCAATGATTTGCAGGGCGTATCCGACGATGGTAGCCAGAATCGAGTAGTCACGGAAGCGGCGAAATGAATCCCGGTAGTGCTTCAGGTTTTGTACAGATTCCGGTCCGGTATACCCCCCTCCTTCGGTGGTTGCCTGGTTGTACAGGTTTTTGTAGCGGTTGTATAATTTGCCGTTGTAGTTCCAGGCGTAGCCGGATATGGTCAGCCATCCGTAGAAAATGGGAATTTTCCAATAGTCCCCGTTGTAGGCTTGTCCCAAACCGGGCAGGAGTGCTGAATAGAGGGCCGCTCGGGCGGGATTGGGGAAGTCGGCTCCGTCGTAACTGACAACTCCGTCCATCAGACTCCCCCAGTAGAGAAGGGCTGCTCCTGCAAACAGGAAGTTGCGGGCCATCAGATCCTGTTCGCTACCGCTGTGCTGGTATGCTTTGTTGTAATGGTATCCGCCATAGGCCAGACCCCCGACTCCGGCGTACAGGATGGGCAGCTTCCAATAGTCCTTGTTGTAGATTTGGGCGGTACCCGGCAAGAGAACGGATCCAAAAAACAGGTGGTTGATCTGGACGGTATCCTTGTGGGCAAGACCCCGAAAATAGTTCTTGAAGGAGAATTGAGGAGCCGACGGAGGGGTATAGGTGCCGTCGGTTTGTTGGGTTTGGTTGTTGCCCCAGCCGTTGTTGCCGTCGTTCAAGTCCCGGAATTGGGCTTGGACCGGTTGGGCAATGGCTGCAAAGAGCAGGCAGCAGAGTAGAATCAGGAAACGGCGCACGGATTAGGAATTTTTTGCGTCGTTAAAAGCCTCCAGCAAAGCTTGGACCTCCTCGTCGTTGTTGAACGATATGGTGATGCGGCCTTTGCCTTGTTGGTTGCGGGTAATGGCGACAGGGTTTTTGAAAAATTGTCCGATCCGGCGAGCCAGTTCTTCGTGGGGTTGGGGCAGGCGGTTCTGATTGTCGGAAGGTGTATCCTTGGTCGGGTCCGTTTCTTCGGCGGTTCCCATCTTGCGGATTTTGGCTTCCAGCTGGCGTACTGACCAATCCTGTTGCAGGAGCTGGTCGCAAAGTTTGATCTGTTGTTTCGGATCGTCCACGCCGAGCAGGACTTTGGCGTGTCCCATGGAGATTTTCTCCTTGCGGATGGCCAATTGGATTTCAGCCGGCAGTCGTAACAACCGCAGGTAGTTGGTGACGGTCGAGCGTTTTTTTCCGACGCGTTCGGACAATCCCTCCTGGGTCAGGCGGCATTCTTCGAGCAAGCGTTGGAAACTGATGGCAATCTCAATGGCATCCAGGTTTTCGCGTTGGATGTTTTCTACGATGGCCATTTCCAGCATGCCTTGATCGTCGGCTTTCCGGATGTAGGCCGGGATGTGGGTGAGTCCCGCAAGCTGACTGGCACGGAAACGGCGTTCTCCGCTGATAATCTGGTATTTCAATCCCACTTCGCGGACTGTGATGGGTTGGATCAGGCCCAAGAGACGAATGGATTCCGCCAATTCTTCCAGCGCATCCTGATCAAAGGTCGTCCTGGGTTGGTAGGGATTGGTGACAATGCGGTTCAAGGGAATCTCCTGGATCGACACTTCTACCGCTTTGGGAGCTTCCATTTCCGGTTGGTAGGAGGGGACAACCGTGCCGCCTCCGTTGCGATTGATTTCGTTGATGTCCGAAATCAATGCACCCAAGCCTTTTCCTAAAACAGATTTCTTGCTCATGATGCCGTTTGTGTTTCTGTATTTTCTGTTTGCGGAGTATTCTTTTTAATTACCTCACGGGCCAGGTTCAGGTAGTTGTTGGTACCGGTGGACAAGGCGTCGTAGAGGATGACCGGTTTTCCATGGGACGGGGCTTCGCTCAGACGGACGTTGCGCTGGATGATGGTCTTGAATACCAGTTCTCCAAAATGTTGGCGCACCTCTTCGGCGACCTGGTTGTCCAGACGGCGCCGGCCGTCAAACATCGTGAACAGGAAGCCTTCGATTTGCAGGTTCGGATTCAGTTTGTTTTGGATCAGTCGGATGGTGTTGAGCAATTTGCCGAGTCCTTCCAAGGAGAAGAATTCGCATTGGACAGGAATGATGACCGAGTTGGCAGCCGTGAGGGCATTAATGGTGATCAGACCGAGGGATGGCGAACAGTCAATGATGACATAATCGTACTGGTCCACCACTTCGGACAATGCTTTTTTCAAGACGCTTTCCCGGTTGTCGATGTTGAGCATTTCAATTTCAGCACCGACCAGGTTGATGTGGGAAGGGACAATCTTCAGATCCTTGATTTCGGTGTCCAGGATGACTTCGCTGAACAGCCGTTGCCCAATCAGTGCTTCGTACAGGGTGCGGGCAGAAGTGGAGTCCGGATCAAAGTCCATTCCGGAGGTCGTATTGGCCTGCGGATCGGCATCAATGAGCAAGGTCTTCTTCTCCATAACGGCCAAGGATGCCGCTAAGTTAATGGCTGTCGTGGTCTTTCCGACGCCTCCCTTTTGGTTTGCAATAGCAATTACTTTTCCCATACGAATATATTCATGCAATATCTCGCAAAAATAAAAATTCTTTTTGGAAAGGGATGTTTTTCGGTAACAGATTTTTGTTTACAGGCCCTAGAGGGGATCCACATCCAGGATGTAGGAGGTCTCGCTCTCGTATTGGAATTGTTGTACCAATACTTGGCGGATCTGTTTCTTCGTGTTTTCCTGCTCCCGGTTGCGGAATACCTTCAGGTGAAATTGCTGGAGGAACTCTCCCTGGATGCGGTCGATGGGCGGAGGGGTAGGGCCGGAAACGACGAGGTTCGGGATGTTGCGGAGCTGGTCACCGACCCGTGAGGCCACTTCCTGCAGCCGATTGGGATCTTTGTCCCGCAAAGTGACCACCACCATTCGTACAAATGGAGGAAAACCATAAGTTTGCCGTTCATTCAGCAGCAGGGTCTGTTCCTCGGAAAGACGATTCGGGTTTTCGGTCCATTGGAAGACAGAATGCTCGGGCTGTGTGGTTTGAATCAGCATTTCTCCCGGGAGATTCCGGCGGCCGGCCCGCCCCCGGAGTTGGGTCAGCAGTTGTATGGCCCGTTCGTCTGCCCGGAAATCAAACAAGGTCGTCAGGGCCTCCGCCTGGATGACGGCGGTCAGGGTCAGCGACTCAAAGTCAAAGCCTTTGGAGATCATTTGTGTTCCGACGAGGATGTCGATCTGTTTCTGTTCAAATTGGCGGAGCAGGTGTTCCTCGTCCGTCTTGTTTGCTGTCGTGTCCGCATCAAAACGGGCAATGCGGGCCTGCGGGAACAGGGCTTTCAATTCTTCCTCGATGCGTTCGGTTCCATTGCCCAGCTTTTGCAAATGGCCTTGTCCGCAGGCCGGACAAAGATCCTCGGCGAGGGTGGTATGGCCGCAGTAGTGGCAGGACAGGAGGTTGGCGGCCTTGTGGTAACTCAGACTGACGTTGCAGTGCGGACATTTGGGGTTGTACCCACATTCGGGGCATTCCACCCAGGTGGCGTAGGCTCTGCGGGAACGGAAGACCAGGCATTGTTCTCCACGGTCCAACCGTTGTTGGATGGCCCGAATGAGTTGCAAGGAGAGGGAGCCTTTTACCGCTCGTTTGCGGCGTTCTTTACACATGTCCACCAACCGGATCGGACAGTCGCTGCCACCGTAAAACCGATGTTCCAACCGGACTTCTGCGAATCGTCCGGCAAGGACGTTGTACAGACTTTCCAAGGAGGGGGTTGCGGAGCCCAATACGGTTTTCGCCTGGTGGATCTTGGCCAGGAACAAGGCGGCGTCCCGTCCGTGGTAGCGGGGTGCGGGTTCTTTCTGTTTGTAGGAGCTGTCGTGTTCCTCGTCCACGATGATGGTGTCCAGGTTTTTGAAGGGAAGGAACAGGGCGGAACGGAGTCCCAGCACCACATACGGATGCGGGTTGTTGGCAACGGTCTCGTACACCGTCCGGCGACGGGCGGGGGTCTGTTTGGAGTGGTACACCATGAGGTGTTCGCCAAAAATCTGCTTGAGCCGGTTTTCCAATTGACGGCTGAGGGCGATTTCCGGAAGTAGGTAGAGTGCGTTCTTTCCTGCTTCCAAGGCTTGGGCAATCAAGTGGATGTACAGTTCGGTTTTGCCGGAACCCGTGACCCCATTCAGTAAGACGGTTTTTCCTTGCAGGGTTTCTTGCCGGATTTGGTTCAGGGCCTTTTGTTGGTGTTCCGTAAGGTTCGGCAGGGAAAGGTTGTGTGTCGATTTGGAACGACTGTCTGTAGGGGTGTCTTGCGGGTTGTTCGGATCGGTCCCCTTTCTTTTTCGCGATGACTTCAGAGCTTTTACGGTGGAGGGCGCTGCTGCACGGAACACATCTCCTGGACTGCACAGGTAGTAGGTGGCTACCTGGTGGATAAAGGCCAGGTTTTGGGCAGAGAGGGGAGGAAAGGGGGTGATTTCCTTGATGGGGATGATTTTGTCCCGTAAGCGGTAATTGGGCGTTTCCGAGACGCTGAGCACGACACCGGTGTAAAGTCTGCCTACTAGAGAGACCCGAACCAGGGAGCCGGGTGCCACCTGACCCCTCCAGCCATCGGGAATGGAGTAGGTAATCAGGTCTTTGAACCGGACTGCCAGCAGGACCTCTGCATACAGGGTCGGTTGGGTCGCTTGGGTGGTTTCTGTCATGGACGGTGGTGCCTGACATGAATGGGCCAGGTTTTTGCAAAATTACATAAAATTTGAAGATTTTTTTGGAGATTGAGAAAAAGTAACTACATTTGCACTCCCAAAACGATGGTGCCATAGCTCAGTTGGTAGAGCAAAGGACTGAAAATCCTTGTGTCCCCGGTTCGATTCCTGGTGGCACCACGAAAAAAAGCAGTTACAGCAATGTGACTGCTTTTTTCGTGCTGTTTTACGCCGGTGCCGTTTTAGCATCGTTATTATTGTTCTTCCGACAGAGGAATTTGTCAAAAGATTTGTAAATTTGTGGGAATCTGAACTTTTTGGGATTGTCTTGCTAAAAATACAAATCGTTATGAAATCTAAGTTTCTGATTGTTGCGGCATTATTTCTTGCAGTGGTGTCGTTTGCACAGCCGCCGCGTGCTGAGTATCCCCGTCCGCAGTTCGAGCGTTCAGCCTGGGTGAACCTGAACGGGGAATGGAGTTATTCGCTGGATTTGGCGAAAACCGGTTACGAACGGGATTTTATCAATTCTCAAGGATTTGAGGAAAAGATCATGGTGCCGTTCGCTCCGGAAAGCAAACTCTCGGGTGTGGGACATACAGAGTTCATCAATGCGATCTGGTACCAGCGTCCGATACAGATTCCTGCCGATTGGAAGGGGAAGAAGGTGAAATTGAATTTCGGGGCGGTTTTTTACGAATCCGAAGTCTTTATTGATGGTCAGTTTGTGGGCCGTCATTACGGTGGTTCTGACTCCTTCTCTTTTGATATTACCGCTTTTGTCTCCGATGGACAGCCGCACAACCTGGTTGTGCATGCGCAAAGTGATCTCCGTTCTGAAGACCTCCCTTCCGGAAAGCAATCGCATAAACTTTATTCACATGTATGCATGTACACGCGCACCACGGGTATTTGGCAAACGGTGTGGATGGAAGCTGTCCATCCGGATGCGTTGGAGCGGGTACAGGTCTTTACGGACATTGACCAACACCAATTGGTGGTAACGCCGACGTTCTACGAGCTCTCCAATGGCAACCGTCTTGTGGTTTCCGTGAAGGATGGGAAGAAAGTGGTGGCGAAGGCGGATGTGGTCGCTGCGCAAGGAATGCCGGTGGTGATCCCCATCCGGAAACCCAAGCTCTGGAGCCCGGAATCTCCCTTCCTTTACGATGTGGTGTACGAGGTGAAGGATGCGGACGGCCAGGTGATCGACCGCGTTGATGCCTATGTGGGCATGCGGAAGATTCATATCGATGGCAATCAGATTTTCCTGAATAACCAGCCTTACTACCAACGTCTGGTGCTGGATCAGGGATTTTATCCTGACGGTGTCTGGACAGCTCCGTCGGATGAGGCTTTGAAAGCGGACATCGAGATGTCTATGGCTGCCGGTTTCAACGGGGCACGCCTGCATCAAAAAGTATTTGAAGAGCGATTCTACTACTGGGCGGATCGGTTGGGTTACCTGGTCTGGGGAGAAATGGCTTCCTGGGGCAAGAATTCCAGTTCGGTAGCAGCTGCCCGCAATTTTATTTCTGAGTGGACCAACATCGTGGTCCGTGACCGCAATCACCCGGCTCTGGTGACCTGGACGCCGTTTAACGAAGAATGGGAACCGACAACCAACGAGATGGGTCGCTTCCTGACAGACGTGTATGAATTGACTCGGAAACTGGATCCTTCCCGGCCGGTGAATACGGTCAGTGGCGGGTTGTATGTGATTTCGGATTTCTGCACTTCGCACAGTTATCAGCAAGACGGAGAGAAACTGCATGCGATGTTGTTTGATGGAGAAAAATTCTATCAGCCGCAGGCTCCCGGGAAGGTACATGCCCATACGGTGGAACACCTTTACTATGATGGGAAGGTGCCTTATATCATCGACGAATTTGGAGGTATCAAGTGCGCCGAGGCCAATCCGTCCAAGGAGAATGCTTGGGGGTATGGAGATGCTGCGATGACCAAAGAAGATTTTTACAAACGTTTGGAATCACAGGTGAAGGCCATTCTTCTGCATGGAGATAAGATTTGCGGTTTCTGTTATACCCAACTCACGGATGTGGAGCAGGAACAGAACGGCATTTACTATTTTGACCGTACGGAAAAGTACGACATGGAACGCGTGCGTCAGATTTTTCAAATGGAACTGCGATGAACCGGACAATTTTGATTGCTGTGTTGGCTTGTGGGATGCTGGCCGCATGCAGCCCGAAGGAACCGGTACTGTTTCCGGAGACTGATTTTCAAACAGTTGTAGAGGGGAAGGAAGTGGGCATTTACACACTTCGGTCCGGTGATTTGACGATGCAGGTGACCAATTACGGGGCGCGTGTAGTCTCGTTGTGGATGCCGGATCGGGAGGGGAACTGCGAAGACATCGTCTTGGGCTATTCCCATATTGACCGTTATCTGGACAATCCGGGCGAGCGCTTCTTGGGCGCGGTGGTAGGTCCGTATGCCAACCGGATTGCCGGTGGAACCTACACCTTGGGGGACACCGTGTACGAATTCCCTAAAAACAACAACGGACAGACGCTTCACGGAGGGTTGCAAGGCTTGGACCGGGTGGTTTGGGACGTGGTAGCGGAGGACGAAGACTCCATGGAGTTGCATTACCTCCATCCGGACGGCCAGGATGGGATGCCGGGGAATCTGTCCATTACGATGACCTATACCCTTACGCCTGAAAACGAATTCCGGGTAGACTATCGGGCAACGACCGACCAACCGACCCACGTGAACATTTCGCATCACTCTTTCTTCAACTTGAGGGGAGAGGGAAATGGTGCCATCGAGGATTTGGAGATGGTCATTCGTGCTTCCGCCATCACCCCGGTCGATGAGTTCCTGATTCCTACCGGTACCTTTCTGGATGTGTCCGGTACTCCCTTTGATTTTCGGGAGCCCCATCGGATTGGAGAACGCATCCGAGAGGAGGACGAGCAATTGATTTATGGAGGTGGATATGACCACAATTGGGTGCTGGATCGCAACGGAGACGGTGTCGAGTTTGCTGCTTCGGTCTATGAACCTTGTTCCGGCAGATTCCTGTCCGTATTTACAGACCAGCCGGGACTGCAATTCTATAGTGGAAACTTTTTCGATGGTTCAACCGAGGGCAAATATGGTAAAGCCCTCCGTTACCGCGAATCCATTGCTTTGGAGACGCAAAAATTTCCGGATACGCCGCACCATCCGAATTTCCCCTCGACCTTGCTCAATCCGGGAGAGACTTACACGCATACCTGTATCTATCAATTTGAAGTGAGATAGCCTGACTTATGGACCTGAAGATTTTCCGCTCTGCATGGGCGCTGCTGTTTCCCCTTTTTGTCGTTGTTTCCTCTTGTTCCGATCGGGTTCCACCGGCTATTGAACCGGACCCGGAGATGGAGCAGAAGATCGAAGCCATTCTTCGGGATATGACCTTGGAAGAAAAGGTAGGGCAGATGGCTTGGTAGCCTTGTTTTCCGGTCGGGAAAATTTCAGTGGAAAATTGCCCTACACCTATCCGAAGTACGTCAATATGTTCTCTACCTATGATTACAAGGTCTCCGAAGTGGCAGCAACCATGGAGGGCGTCTATAATTACGATGCCCGCATCGAGGTGCAGTGGCCGTTCGGACATGGACTCAGCTATACGACCTTCCAATACAGCGGTTTGCGGGTCAACAAACCGGTCTTTGGGTCGGCAGATGTGCTTGCCTTCGAGGTGGACATTACCAATACCGGTTCGGTCGCCGGTAAGGAAGCGGTCCTGCTGTATTCCAGTGATCTTTTTGCAAGCCTGGTGCCGGATTCCAGAAGGTTGCGGGCGTTTGAGAAAATTCACTTGGAACCCGGTGAAACCAAAACAGTGACCCTGTCCGTTCCTGCTACGGACCTGGCCTTTGTCAACTACGATGGAAAATGGACCCTGGAAGCCGGAGATTTCCGTATCCAGGTAGGGGATCAGGTGCTGATGGTTCGATGTGATGAGACGCGGGTGTGGGAAGAACCCAACATCGACTGATTTGGGTTGTCACGATAAATGGAATCCTCATTTATTTCTGGAACAAAAAAGTACAGCAAAATGAAAGAGGAAAAATCGTTGGCGGAAATCCGTCGTTTGTTGCAGGAAACCCGTTGTTTGTTGACGGAACATGAGTTTGATCAAGAGGAACGTAACTTGCTCGAAAAAGGTCTGGTAGCTTTGCACGAAGCGGAACGCACCTTGCTGTTGCGCGTAGAGCCCCGGCTCAGTGAGGAATGCCTGCAGGTGAAGGAATACCTGGAGGAGATATCCAAGCAGTTGCGATCGATTTCTCGGGCATTGAATCAGCGGTCCCGGGCTTTGGAGCAAACCCGGAAGGTGGTCCGAGCTGCGTCCATGCTGTTGCAGGAGGTGGTGGATTGGGTCCGTTAATCCGGATGGGATGTTTTGTAGTTCGTGCAACTATTCGTAATTTTGCTCGATATGAAGATAGCAGTTGCAGGAATGGGATATGTCGGGCTCTCCATGGCGACGTTGTTGGCCCAAAAGCATTCGGTGGTGGCGGTTGATGTCTTGCCGGAAAAGGTAGCATGCATCAATCGTCGGGAATCTCCCATTCAAGATGAGTACATAGAACGGTATTTTGCGGAGAAGTCGTTGGATCTCGTGGCAACGTTGGATGCCGCTGCAGCGTATCGGACGGCGGATCTGGTGATCATTGCTGCCCCTACCAATTATGATTCGGAACGGAACTTCTTTGATACCAAGTCGGTTGAGGCTGTGATTGCCCAAGTAGTGGATGTGAATCCCGAAGCTGTGATGGTCATCAAATCCACGGTTCCGGTTGGTTTTACGTTGGCAGCCCGCCAACGGTTCGGCATCCGGAACCTGTTGTTTTCTCCCGAGTTCTTGCGGGAGAGCAAGGCTTTGTACGACAATCTGTATCCTTCGCGCATCATTGTGGGCGCAAATCTGGACGATGGTTGTTCGCAAGAAGCGGCCCGTCTGTTCGCTGGCTTGTTGCAGGAAGCATCCCTCATACCCGAAGTCGAAACCCTGATCATTGGAGAGACGGAGGCTGAGGCGGTGAAACTTTTTGCAAATACCTACCTGGCCCTGCGGGTGAGCTATTTCAATGAGTTGGATACCTATGCAGAGATGAAGGGGTTGAATACCAGGGATATCATCCGTGGGGTCTGTCTGGATCCCCGGATTGGAGACCATTATAACAATCCATCTTTTGGGTACGGAGGCTATTGTCTGCCCAAGGATGCGAAACAGTTGTTGGCAAATTACAACGATGTGCCGCAGAACATGATGTCTGCCATTGTGGAAAGCAATCGGACGAGAAAGGATTTCATTGCGGATCAGGTTTTGCGCAAGGCTGGTTATTATGGCTATTCGGACTGGAATGGATTCGACCATGCCCGGGAGAAAACCTGTGTAATTGGGGTGTATCGCCTGACCATGAAGTCGAACTCAGACAATTTCCGGCAAAGTTCTGTGCAGGGGGTCATGAAACGCGTCAAAGCAAAAGGTGCCACCGTCGTGGTGTATGAACCGACCTTGCCCGATGGTTCTACTTTTTTTGGGAGTCGTGTGGTGAATGATCTGGGGGTTTTCAAACAACAATGCGACGCCATCATCGCCAACCGTTACGAGTCTTGTCTGGACGATGTGGTGGAGAAGGTCTATACCCGCGACGTTTTTGGAAGAGATTGATTTTCGGGAGAGGGATTGCTATAATCGGCGCAATAATTTACGAATTGTGTCGATTTTTTTTGTTTTTGTATAGACATTGCTTACTTTTGAAAAATTTTTTGCATGGGCAAATCCTTGCGCTGAAATGAATTAAAATCTAAACTCAGTAAATACAAATTATTAATTCCAATTTACCTATGTCAAATTTCAAAAAAATGGGCTGGATGTTAGCAGCCATTCTGGGATTGGGACTCTTCGTGGCTTGTGAAGAAGACAAGCCGGTAATCCCGGACCCTCAAGACCCCCCTGTTATTACTTTGGATATGGCCGAAGTGAATGCAACCAAAGAAGGAGGCCGTTTTACGGTAGAATACCACATTGAAAACCCTGTACAAGGACAGGAAGCAGTGGTCACTCCGAATGCTGAATGGATTACTGGTTTGGATGTTTCTTTGTCCGGTATCATGATTTTCTATGTGGACAAGAACCGGACAACGGAACCTCGTGAAACCACGATTGATGTGGCTTATGAGGGTGCAGAAACCGTATCGTTGGCGGTGAAGCAAGAACACGGTGACGGTCCTGATTTTACCAATGGCAATGTGTCTGTGACCGTAAGCAGCTACACCATGGACTTGTATCCCCGCGATAAGGAGCGTCCTTTCATCAGAATGTCTGCTTCCCAAGATTACATTGATGAATTGGGTGGTACAGACGAGGACATCGTTGCTGATGACTTCGGTTATTTTGAATGGTTGGGCTCATATTTCTATGGTCAGACTTTGTCCAGTATGTTGGCAGATGTTGCCAGATACGGCGATCAGTTCGAGGTGACCGCACGCAATGGCCAGCCGATTACTGACTATGTATTGTATGCATACTATATTGACATTGAAGCTTGTGAAGCAACTGGGGAAGTGTATCGTTTCCCGGTAACTACTTCCAATGTGAATCAGGTAGAAGCGGAGTTTGAATACAACGTTTCCATTAACGAAGCGACCGCAACTGTCCAAGTGGGTATTACTAACGGTTACAGCGGCAGATATTATTTTGACGTAATGCCGAAAGTGGCTGTTGATGGTGATCTGAAAGAAGGACAATCTGTGGAAGATTACATGATCAACTGGTGGAATACCATTGTAAGTCAAGAGTACTCAAGCGGTAAAAGTACAGCAGATGTGTTGGCAAATTGTTCACAAGGTGGTGACGCTTTTGACTTTGCATTGCTTCAACAGACAGAATACTACTTGTTCAGCTTTGCGGTGGATCCGACTTATGCCTTCGCAGCATCAACTCCTCAGATTACAACCTTTACGACTGAAGCGGTTTCTCCTTCAGATCTGATCGTTACTCCCTATGTGATGAACGTTGGTTCCCAAGGAGCGGTTATCGGTTTTGAGACTTCAAACTACGACCCGTACTTTGCCGGTTACATCACCAAAGAAAAATGGGATGCAATGCCGGATTCAGACCAAGGCCGTTTTGAGTCATTGATGACAGATAACGTGTTTGAAATCTTGAATGGCGATGTTGAGGCCAATGTGGTGGGCTTGACCCCTGAAACCGACTATGTGGTTTATGCCTTTGGTTCTGCAGGTGGTATCATGACTACTGAAATGTTTACCCTTGAGTTCTCAACCACCGCACAAGGAGCCGGTAAAGGTGTGATGACTTTCCATTCTCCGGGTTATTTTAACATTGCTGAGATTTGTGAAATCAACGACGGTTACAGCGGTTATTTGAGCTATGCAACCACTCACGCATTGATTCCTTTCAAATTGACCTTGGATCCGGTAACGTCTGACCGTTACTATTGGGACTGGTGGGATTTCTCCAATGCGGAACTCTCGGATGAACAATTGATCAACTCTTTGATCCATAGTTCTCAACAGGACATGACTGCCGGTACTTACATCATGCCGTTGAATACGAAGACTTGCTTTGCCGGTCTGATCGCGGATGAGTCCGGTTATGGTCCGTTGTGCCGTGTCGACTTCTACATGACCTTGGATGGAACCAGTGATCCGGAATTGTATTTCGAATTTTTGGAAACCATGTGGCAAGTTCCGACTCCGACCCGTGCCAAGTCGCCTGTTGTATTGGAACACACCAATGTGATTCCGGCCAGCGCTTGCCTGGAAGCAGCTCCCGCTGTTCAATACGCGACTGAATTCAAGACCAAAGCAGAACAGCTTTACCCGGCTCGCGAACCCCAAGTGGACCTGGAAAATCCTATGAAAATTAAACGATAATTCTTAAAAATAGAAAGTTATGTTCAATTTGAAATCTTTCTCCCTGTCCGTTTTGGCCGTGTTGGGACTCGGTTTTCTGAGTAGTTGTAATCCGGACGAAAAGACTCCGGAAACACCCGATGCTCCGGTCATCACGTTTAACCAGACAGAAGTGAACGTACCTCAGGAAGGGGGTATCTTTGCTGTTGAATTTTCTATTGCCAATCCCATTGAAGGAGAGAATGCAACCATTTCTGTTCCTGAAGTGGAATGGATCAGCGATGTGGATACTTCCATTGAAGGCATCATCCGTTTCAGTGTTGCTGCCAACAACGTGGTAGAAACTCGCACAGCTACGTTTACCGTTTCCTATAAAAATGCCGTAGATGCTTCTTTTGAAGTAAAACAAGCCGAAGGCGATCCGACCCCGTTCAAGTTCCAAAACATGGAGCTCGGCTTGACAACCATGTCTGTGGACGTGACTCCGTTTGACAAGAATACGCGTTATGTGATTTTCTGTACATCCCAAGAGTATTTGGATTTGTATGAATTGTACGACGATGAATCCTTGTTTGCTGACGACATCGACTACTTCAAATACTTGGCAGAAAGTGCCGGTATGTCCTTGCTGGACTATTTGACCGAGTCAACCTACATCGGTGATGTGGAAGGCTGGTCTACCGAAGGTTTCAGCCCGGGTGTGAAATATGTGGTTTATGCTTATCATATTGACATTGCCCGTCAGGAACGTTTGTCTGAAATCGTTCGTTGTGAATTTACAACCAAGACTCCGGACAAGATTGATGTGGATTTCAGCTTTGACTTTAACGTGGATGGTCCGAACGTGTATTGGACGGTAGATCCGGGTAACTTTGACGGTTACTATTATTGGGATGCCATCAATGTGGCCCAATACGAGGAAACCTACGGCGAAGATGCCGACCTGGTTGGCTACATGTCCAGCTACTGGAACGAATTGTGGGCCATGTATGAAGCCTACGGTTATACCTTCGAAAACCTGGTAAGCCTCTGTGCAAGCGGTCGCCAAGAATTGGTAGTAGACTGGTTGCGTGCAGAAACAGAATATGCATTCTACGTTGTGGCGTTGGATGATGCAACCCATTATGTGGCTTCTGATCCCGCTTACGAAATGGTAACCACCGGTACGGTAGAACCTTCTGATCTGGAACTGACCATTACCGTGAAAGAAGTAGGTCCCCGTTATGCCATCGCAGACTTTGTCGCCAGCAACGACGATCCTTATTTTGCAACCATCTTCTCCAAGACTGAGTTGGAAGGATTGGGCAGCACCGACGAAGAACGTGTCGAATACATGTTGAACAACTATGAAATCGAGACGACGACGGGCGATATGCTCAACATCAAGATTGAAGAGTTGGAACCGGAAACAGAGTACGTGCTGTTCGCTTTCGGTAGCCTTGGCGGTATGGCCACTACCCGTGCCTTTACAGCTGAGTTCACGACCACCGAAGCAACGGTGGGTGAGTCGGTGATGAGCGTAGAAGTGGGCGGTTACTACAGCTTGGGTGAAGTGGCAGCATTGGATGCACTTTTCCAAACCTACTACGATTACTACGGTGATTCTAAGGCAATCGCTTCTGTTCAAACAACAACGGAACCGGCAGCTTCCTCTTACTATTATAGCATCTGGCAAGCTACAGAAGAAGAAGTTGCCAGCATCTCTGAATCTCAATGGATCGAGATGTTGACTTCTTCGGCACCGAAGGAATATCCTGCGACTGCCTTCTTTGTATCCTACAATACCTCATTGGTATTTGCAGGGGTTGCTGTGGATGATAAGGGTAACTACGGTCCTGTATGTACACACATGATGTATGTGGCAACTGGAGATGTGGACCCGGCCGAAGATTTTATTGCCTGGTACTACGGAGATCACGCACCCCGTGCATGCAACAGCGGCGTCCAAGCCCTTCCCGCTTCAAAAGTGAAGGTATTGACCGCAGGCCGTTCGCAAGAAGTCGTTCGTCAGACCGAAGAAGTTGTGAGCATCAACGCTCGTCCGATGGAGCATCTGGAACTGACCCGTTTTCAACAACGTGTGAAATAATCGGTTCCTGACCGGATAACTCTTAGGGGTGACCAGACAGTCGGATGACTGATGGGTCACCCCTTTCTGTTTACTCTGGCCTGGTCCAGTTGTTCATTGTGCAGAAAAAATATTATCTTTGTCCGCTTAAACTTTAAAAACATTAATCTATAAATTAAGATGAGAATTCGTAATTTTTGCCTGGCCGTGATGGCTATTTTGACGCTGGCGGGCATGACAGGATGTAAGCCCGAAGTGCAAACTCCGGATGCTCCGGTGATTACTTTTAACCAGAATGAGGTGAATGTGCCTAAAGAAGGAGGCTCGTTCTCTGTGGAATTTTCAATTGCTAACCCGATTGAGGGAGAGTTGGCAAGTGTTGTCGCTCCTTCTGCTGAGTGGATCAGCGGTGTGGATACTTCCATTGAAGGAATCGTGCAATTTCAAGTGGCCCGCAACAAGACTGTTGAGGTTCGTGAGGCTACGTTTACTGTAAATTACAAGAATGCACAAGCGGCATCGTTTGTGGTCAAACAAGCCGAAGGAGATCCTGTTCCGTTCACTTATGAGAATGTGGACATCCAAATGACCTCCTTCAGTGTGGACGTGATTCCCCACAACAAGGAATTGGACTACATTCTTTTCATCACGACCCAAAACTACATCGACCAATACGAACTTTATGATGACGAGTCATTGTTCGCTGACGATCTGATGTATTTCCAAAATGTTGCAGAAGAGTCCGGTATGAGCGTTTCTGAATTCTTGAATGAGATTGTTTGTCAAGGTGACTACCTCAACTGGGCCAACAAGGGTATGACACCGGGTGCCAGCTATGTGTTGTATGCTTACCACATTGATCCGGAAACCCAACAACGCTTGTCGGACATTGTCCGTTATGAGTTTACGACCAAGGTTCCTTCTGAAACCGAGGTGGACTTTTCGTTGAGTTTTGATGTGAATGGTCCCCTGGTGACCATGACGGTGGATCCGGCTGATTTCGACGGATATTATTTCTTTGATGCCCTTGATCTCCAAGCCTACTACGATGCGTATGGTCAAGGTGCGGATTTTGAAACCTATATGGCTTCTTACTGGAACGAGTTCTTTGCTGCTTACGGTGGCAATGACTATGCTTTTGAATTCTTGGCGCAGTCCATGTTGGGCCGTGGCGAACAATCGTTCCGTTTTGATGATCTCCAACCGGAAACAGAATACGCTTTCTATGTGGTGGCTTTGGATGAAGCTTCTCACTACATCGCTTCCAAGCCGGTGTATGAAGTAGTGAAGACCGGTGCGATTGAACCGTCTGACCTGGAGGTGACCATCGACATCAAGGAAGTGGACTCTCGCAAAGTAGTGGTGGACTTCCGTGCAAGTAATGAAGATCCTTACACTGTGGCAGTTGTTTCCCGTGCAAAAGTGGAATCCTATGGTACGACCGATGAGGAAATCATCAACGGTATCTTGAACGATTATGACGTGAACATCCAATCGGTTACCGGCAATGTGCTGGGCTATGAGGAGTCTCCGTTGAATGCAGAAACAGAATACTATGCCGTGGCATTCGGAACCATGGGTTCTGCGGTGACTACCCGCCTGTTCAAGGAAGCCTTTGTTACCGAAGCGGCCAAACCCAGTGGTGTGGTGATGACAGCTTGGGTGGATGAATATTATGACTTGGTACAAGTAGGCGCTCTTGATGATGAGTTTGCCGGTCTTGTTTATGTATATGGTTCGAACATCGCATTGGTGCCGGTACATACATCGACCGAACCTCAAGCGGAAACCTACTACTACAATTTCTATTATGAAGAAACCGCAGGAGACTTTGCTGCTTATTCGGACGAAGATTGGATTGGTTATCTGACGAAGGATTCCCAACGTTTTACTCCGACGACGGTGTTCTTGTTGACTTACGACCAACCTTACTACTTCGTAGGTGTGGGTGTGGATGCTGAAGGTAACTTTGGCCCCGTGACCATCGAGCCGATGTCGTTCACCATTGATACTTTGGGTGATCCTGCAGAATTCATCGAATGGTACTACAATAACTATGCGGCTCCTGCTTGTGCTGCGCCGATGCAAATCGGTCGCTAGTCGGGTGATGAATCTGAATAGACCTTAATTTTAACGATACAATGAATCCTAGAAAATTATTCTTGCCAATCTTGGCATTGGCAGCATTGACCGGTTGCAAGGATGAGCCGGTTATGGTGGAACCTCCGGTGATTACGTTCAATCAGAATGAATGGACGGTAGAAAATGCCGGTGGACAGCTCGCAGTGGGTTACAGCATTGCCAATCCGGTAGAGGGTGAGGCCATTGAGGTGACCACGGATGCTACTTGGATTGAAAACATCGATACCGCCATCGAGGGGGTAATCATGTTTGATGTTTTGGAAAATGAAGTGGAAGAGGCGCGTGAGGCTGTTGTTTCGGTGGCATATGCTACGATGGAGACCCCGGCGACTTTTGTGGTGAAGCAGTCTGCTGCAGATCCGGCTCCGTTTGTGTTTGAAAACTTCCAAACGGGTCTGCGTTCTTACGGTGCCGACATTTACCCGTTGGACCAAGAGTCTCCGTACATCATCTTTGCTTCTACTGCAAACTACATTGAAATCATGGATTTGCAAACCGATGAAGCCTTGTTCGCAGACGATATGGATTATTTCAATTCTTTGGCGGAATACTATGGAATGACCCTGTTGGATCTTTTGCCGGAAATCGTTTACTATGGCGATCAAGTTGGTTATTATGCTGATCAGGGAGTTGTGCCCGGTGCCCGTTATGTGATTTATGCCTACCACATCAATTTGGAGGATGCAAGCTTGGCCAGCAAGATCGTGCGCGTGCCTTTCACCACCGAACGTCCGGAACAAATCGAAGCGGACTTTGAGATGTACGCTAGCGTGAACGGTGCCTTTGTGTTGTGGGACATCCAACCGCAAGGTTACGACGGTTACTATTTCTGCGACGTGGTGAGCATCGAAGACTTCCACAATGCCTTTGGTGAAAACGGCAACTTGGAAGAATACATCTGCGAATACACCAACGAATTGATGGCCGGTTACGTTGACCAAGGCAATGCCATCCTTGACATCCAACGTGCGTTGTGCCTCCAAGGCGATATGTCGTTCGCGGTGACTTCCCTCAAACCGGAAAAAGAATATGCGTTCTTTGCCATCGCCATCGATGAAGAAACCTGCTATGCGGCGTCAGCTCCGACCTTCGAAGTGATCGAAACCGAAGCGGTAGAACCGTCGGATATGGTGGTCGACATTGAAATCAATGGTCTTACGGCCCGTACAGCGACCATCCAATACATTCCTTCGACGGCACAAGAGCCCTTCGCGGCGAACTGCTTGCCCAAAGAACAGTTTGACTCCTTGGGTGAAACCGACGAAGAAAAATTGAACGCGATGAAACAAATGTTTGCGTTCACCACCGTGATGGGTGTACAAAACTACGAGTTCACCACCTTCAACCCGGAAACCGAATACGTGGCCTTTGCCTTCGGTTACAACGGTGGTATGTTGACCACTCCGATCTTCACCGAAACCTTCACCACTCCTTCGGCTACTGAAGCCCGCGTGGTATTGCAGTTGACTAACTTCGATTATTACGATTGTGCGGCCGTAGCGGCTTTGGACAGCCGTTTCGCCGGATTTGCCGGTTACACCAACGCTGTGTTCTTCCCGGTCGTGGTATCAGTAGAGCCGATGTCCAACCGTTGCTACTTCCAAATGTTCCCGTTGCAAGGCAAGGAAGACTTTACCGACGAAGAATGGATCTCTGAGTTGTTGTATGCCGGTGTGCAAAATGACTTCTCCCGTTCAAGCCTCTTCTCGTACGACACTCCCTACATCTTCGTGGGCTTTGCGTGCGACGAAAATGGTACCTACGGTCCGTTGTACAAGAAAGAGTTCCTCTTCACCCGTGACGGTGTGAGCGATCCTCAGGGTTATATTGACTGGTTCAACAACAGTTCTGCTCCGGTCAGACCGGCTCCCTTGGCGGCTCCCGTTGTAATTGAAGCGAACGATTGGAAATTCATGACGATGCGTGGTTCTGAACATCCCGAAGCCATCACCAGCAAGAAGAAATCCATCTTGGCGTTCTAGTTGGAACAAACCGCTCCGGAACCTTTCCGGACAGCAAAGATAACGGCCGGTCCCGATGTCCTTTGAGAGGCACGCGGGACCGGTTTTTATTTTTGGTGTGGTGGGTAAGTTTTTCTACTTTTGTCGGATAAACCTTATTATTACAAAATGAATACCTTGAAGAAATTGATGGCTTTGGCGTGCGCATGCATTGCCTTGGCCCTGGTGGCAGCCTGCGAGGAAGAGCCGGCTCCGACTCCGGCTCCCGAACCGGAAGCTCCCGTTATTACCTTTAACTACGAAGAAGTCCCTGTATCCAAGGAGGGGGGCGCGATTGCTGTTGAGTACAGCATTGCCAATCCGGTGGAAGGTGCTACCCTTGAAATTACCTTGGGCGCCGAGTGGATGACCAATATGGATACCTCCATTGACGGTATTATCATGTTTGATGTGTTGCCGAATGACGTGGTAGAAGAACGGGTTTCTGAAATCACATTGACATACTCTGCTCTGGAAACTCCGGCGAAACTCACCGTTCGTCAGGAACCTGCCGACCACCCGTCCTTTGTGTATGAAAACATCCAGGTAGGCGTCAACTACTTCTCGTTGGATGTGATTCCCCACAACAAGGACACCCATTACATTCTGTTTGCCTCCAACTATTCTTACTTGGAAGACAACGGATTCCTGGAAGATGACGATGCGTTGTTTGAAGACGATATGGTGTATTTTTCCGAGATGGCAGACAGCTACGGAGTGGAACTGTCCTACCTTTTGAAGCAACTCGCTTACAAGGGGGATGTGGAAAACTATCAGGTCGATCAATTGGGCCCGAACATGGATTATGCCGTGTATGCCTACCACATTGATATTGAAACCCAAGAACGTCTCTCCGACATTTACCGCATCAAGGTGACCACCGACCGTCCGGAACAAGTGGATGTGGACTTTACCTTTGATTTTGATCTCCATGGTTCCATTGTGGACTGGACCATCGACCCGAACGGATACGAAGGTTTGTATTTCTGGGATGCCATTCTGTTGCACGATTTTTACATTGAATACGGAGAAGATGCCAATGTGGAAGAATTTCCGGCGATGAACTGGAATAACATCATTGCCATTTACACCATCATGTACGGGGTTACCTTGGAAGAAATTTTTGCAGATTTCTGTATGCAAGGCGTGCAAACCCGTACCATCGAAAGCCTGTTGGGTGAAACTGAATATGTGTTCTATGCCATTGCTGTGGATGAGGAATCCGGTTATGCCGCTTCCGAACCGACTTTGGAGTACATCGTGACCGATCCTGTTTCATCTTCAGACATGGAAATTGACATTCAAGTCGTACGTGTGGAAGAGCGTGCAGCAACCGTGGTTTATACTCCTTCAACCGACGAACCGTTTGCCGCAACATACGTTGAGAAAGAGAAGTGGGAAACCTACGGATCCAATGACCAGGAACGTTACGAGTACCTGTTCAAATGGTATTATTTCTCTGACAACCGGGGTGTTTTCACCCGTCAGCTGGAAGGTTTGACACCGGATACCGAGTACGTGGCCTTTGCTTTTGGGTATTTGGGAGGTGCTGCTACCACGCGTATTTTCACGCAGGAGTTCCGTACCCTGGAGGCCGAAGAGGGCGTTGTGGTGATGACGACCGACTGGGACCACCACTATGATATCCCGGCTTGCTATGAGCTGGATCCGCAAGCTTTCTCGATGTATGACGATTATGAGGGTTATGCTTTCTTGCCGATGACCATTGACTTTACTCCGGAAACGGATGAGTTCTACTATGCCATGTACATCATGCTCGAAGGTGATGAGTTCTCGGATGCGCAGTTGGTAACGGATTTGATTTACAGTCCCCAAACAGCTTTGCAAACAATTTGGGTTGTACCTTACGGTTACACGATGCTCTTGGCCGGTTTCGGTGTGGACGAATCGGGTAATTATGGTAAATTGTACCGTGAAGAAATTCTCTTGACCGAAGCGGGCGTATCTGATCCCCAAGAGCTTGTGGACTTGGTACATGAATGGTATCCGGACTCTGCTCCGCGGGTATTCCAATGTGCTGGTACCGGTTTTGCGAAGAAAGAGGCTGTACAGGCGTCTCCCCTCCGTCCGAGCGAAACCCCTTCTTCCGTGAACCGTTCTACGGTGTCGGTCCGCAACATTCGCATTGCAGATCTGCCGAAGGACGTTCAAAAAGCCTTGAAACGATAAGTATTTCGGACGTTCATCGTCAATTGTTTACAAATACATGAATTCGAAGTCATTTTTATATTTGCTGTCCTTGTTGAGCCTGGGTTTGCTGGTCGCATGCCAGGAAGAGCCGGCACCCGAGCCGGAGGCTCCGGTCATAACCTTGAATGCTACCCAGGTGCAAGCGTCTTATGAAGGCGGTGTTTTTACAATGGGCTATGCATTGACCAACCCGATTGAGGGGGAAACCGTGGAGGTAACCCTGGAATCGGACTGGATTACCGGAGTGGATGTTTCGGTAGCGGGCGCTGTGACTTTTACAGTCCTGCCCAATGACCTGGAATCTCCCCGTGAGGCCTGGGTGAATCTTTCCTACAAGAACATGGCCGCTGATGCCGCCTTCCTGGTGCAACAGGAGGGCGTTCCTGGCCCTGCCTTTGTCTTGGAGGACGTGACTCCTGAAATGACCTCTTTCTCGGTGCATGTGGTTCCTTCGGACACAGATCTGCCGTACATCTGCGGTTATGCCACCAAGGACTACATAGAGGTCTTCGAGTTGGAATCGGATGCCGCGTTGTTCCAGAATGACCTGGACTACTACAGTTATGAGGCTCAAATGCATGGTACCACGTTGCCCGAATACCTGCGTCAGATCTCGCACAAAGGAGCTTACACGTTTGAAGTCGATAAGCTGTACCCGCATACTGAGTATGTCTTCTACTGTTATCACCTGGATTTTGGAGACCGCGCTTTGATCGGATCCATTTTCCGGGAAGAGATTTTGACCGGTCAGCCGGAACAACGGGGTGTAACGTTCGATTTCAATTTTGATGTACAGGGAACGACCATTGGCTATACGGTGGATCCGGGTGATTACGACCGCTACTATTTCCTGGAATACTTCAATACCGACGAATTCTTCAACTATTATGGACAGGATGCGGTTGTGGAGGAAATCGCTGTCAGACGTTGGAATGAAGCGGCTTACCTGCAAATGTTGTACGGTAATGCAGCGGAAGAGATTCTTTCGAATTACTGTAAAATCGGTACCTATTCAGCCACTGAGAAATTCCTGGCGGACACCGAGTATGTCTTCTACGCCCTTGCGGTGGATGACGAGTCGTTGTATGGGGCATCCGCTCCTTCGGTCCAATACGTGGTGGCTGGCTCTGTCAATACATCGAATTTGACCATTGAGGTGGAAGTTTCCGATATCCAATCCCGTAAGGCCGTGTTGTCCTTGACCCCGAGCAACGATGAGGATTCCTACGTGGGCCATTGCATCCCTCGCTCGGAATGGGAAGAAATGGGCGCAACGGAAGAACTGAAATTGCAATCCATCCTGGCTGCCTATTCCTTCAACGAACAGCAAGGTCCTCGCAGCTTCAATTTGAAGAATTTGACACCGGATACCGATTACGTTGCCTTTGCCTTTGGCTACGACAGCGGAACCGCTACCACGGGTCTGTTTACCTACGAGTTCCGTACGTTGGAAGATCTTCCGGGAGAGTGTATCATGACCGTGGAATGGAGTGACTATTATGATGTCGTGGAGGTCAGCCAATACGATCCCGTTAATTTCGGTATCTACAGTGTGTACGCCGGCTATGCCTTTTTGCCGATGTACATGACCATCGAACCGTATTCGGATATGTTCTACTACAACCTCTTCGATGCGGCCATGGGTGATTATAGCGAGGAGACCTGGCAGAAAGCAGTCTTGCAATACCCGCAATACTATACGGACAATGTCTTCATCCTTCCGTACGATCACACCATGACGTTTGTCGGACTGGTGATCGACAGTAACGGTAATTACAGTCCTTTGTGTATGGAAGAACTGAACCTGAGCCCGGACGGCGTAAGCGATGTGGCCGGTTTTTTTGTGGGCAGTTCGGCTCCGACGCCCTGTTGTGTCGCTCCTGAGAGGTAAGCGGACTCTGATTTGAAAAGAACCCTTGTACGTTGTTGGCGTACAAGGGTTTTTATTTTTTAAATTTTAATAAAAAATAAGGTGCTAATTGATAAAAACTTTTGGTGGTATTGAAATGTTTTGTTTACTTTGTAATAAAATCGTAAACTATAGAAAATTATCTGATACTATGCCTGAACTTAAAAGAAAAGAATGTTTTGCCTGTGAAGCTGTTTTCCCGACCTGGTATAAAGTGTATACCGATCCACAAGGAACTCAGGTTCGTTTGACGACCGGAGATACGGATGTTTTGGTCTTTGTATTGGATGGAGCCATCGCGTTGTTGGATGGCATGCAATACCCCGAATATACAATAGAGAAAGGAAAGTTCTTTCTGAAACCGATGGGTAGAGTTCGAGATATGCGTATTCTGCAGGACCGGACCCGTGTCCTGGCTTGCCATTTCAATGCCAATTCCATCAACTGCATCCGCCACTTCTTGGACCGTCTTGTCCCTTATCGCGGGAATTCCCCGCAGGAAGGTGTGGGTGTTTTGCCGACCCATCCCTTGTTGGAAGAGCAGTTGCGTAGCGGATTGAAGATGTTTGAAAACCGTTATTATTGCAACCACTTCTATGAAATCAAGTTGGAAGAATTGTTCATCTACTTGAATGAATTGTATTCGAAGCGTGAGTTGTGCAATGTCTTTTATCCTTTGTTGGGAGGGGACCCGGACTTCAAGAACTTCGTGTTGATGAACTACCGCAAGACAGACAAGGTAAACCAGCTTTCCAATATGATTGGCATGACGCCGGTTACGTTCAATCGCCGCTTCGTGGATGCCTTTGGTATTTCGGCCGCAACCTGGTTGCGGGACCGTCGAAAGGAGTCCATCATCCGTGATATCAAATTGACCCGTATCAGCTTTACCAAGCTGTCTTCCAAATATGGTTTTTCATCACCGGCTTATTTTACAGCTTTCTGTCGCCGTAATTGGGAGAAGACCCCGAAGGAGTTGCGTGCAGAATCGTCTTCTGATAAGTAGTCGCGCACGTTAAAGCCAAAAATACAAGAGGACCGAAGTCGATATAGACTCTCGGTCCTCTTTTTGGGTTTCAACGTGGTTGTTCTGAGCTACAGCATTCTCCACATAGCATTTTGTACGCTGTTGTTGCTGGCGGCTGTGGTTTTACCAAAATTCAGGCTGACGCTGAAGGAAATGTAACGGCCTTGCCGGTAGCGATAGGTGTCTTCCCAATATTCGGCCGAGATGCTGCGCGAGAGGTTGCGGGTCTGGTTGAGCAAGTCATAAGCATTGAGGGCCAGGGTCCATTTCCCGATGCTTTTCCGGATGCTGGCATTCCATGTCAGTTCGGGATCTCCATAGCCGTTGGCATATCCTCGGAACATCTTGTAGGTCAATTCCGTTTCCATTTCCCAGTTGTTACCCGGCTGGTAGAGGGCACTTGCGTTCAGGGAGTGGTTCCAGGTGTTGTTGTTCGCGGTAGGATCCAGGGTGTAGAAGGAGCGGGTGTTGAGTGTTCGCCAACTTGCATTGAGGGACCATTGGAGTAGGTTGTAGCGGAGGCCCAATTTGGCAGACCAGCTGATTTCTTGTGTTTTGCTTTCTTGGAATCCACTGGTTCCGTTGTAGAAGTTTTCGCCGGAGTTGTCCTCGCCCCAGAATTCCTGCATGAAGGCAAAATAGTTGAACGATTCAATGTCCAGTCCGGCCAGACGTCGGGTTGCCTGATAGCTGTTGTTGCGCGTCCAACTGGTGGATCCTTCCGCACTGAGGGTGAATTTCCGTTCGTGCCCAAGCGGTTGGTTGATGTTGAGGTAGAGATTGGTGTGCACGGACGGCAGTTCTGCATTCACTGGAACGGCATAGCGAACCCCTTGTTCGTCGAACCAGCTCGCGTAAACCACGGGACGGAAGTCCATTCGGCAGAAAGCGTTGACATTGATGAACGTGAAGGTCTCACGGTTGTTCCAGTTGTAATTTCCGTTGATGATATTTCCGAAATGGGGGCGGAGGTAGACGTTGCCCATCTGGATTTGGACCCGGTTGTTCAGATCGAGTGTCGGGGATGATTCCGAGGCAGAAACCGGATTGCTGTTTCCTTGGTAATAGACATTGATCCGTGTCGTATTCTTATGGTAGCTATAATTGATGAAGGGAGACCAATTGGACAGCCATTCGTTCTGACCGGCCAGGTTGTCTACGCCCATGGACCGGCTATGGATCTCGTTGAGCAGGATGTTGTTGCTGACACCGGCTTGCAGGTTGTGTTTTGGATCCTGGTATTGGATGAGCAGGTGTGGTTCGTGTGAAACGTAATGGCCATGGGTGAAAGAGGAATAGTAGGCATTGGGGGTTCCGTCCGGGTGCGTGGCGTCGGAGGTCTCCCGATTGCCGGTCGTTGATACGGCATACAAGAGGTTCAAGGCCCATTTCTCACCGAGGGGTTCCACATACGAGAGCTGGCCGCGCAGGTTGAGGCGGTATTGGTCAACCTTGTACCTCAATTCCTGGAGTTCGTCTTGGGTGCCGTGTTTGAGCAGGGTGGTTTCATCCTTGTCTGTATTGCCCAGGCTGTAGTCGTAGGAGAATTGCAGGCTGAGGTTGCGCCGTTCATTCTTGAAACGGTATCCCGCTGTCAGGAAGCCAAAGTTGTCGAGTGCCTGACGAGCGCTATGGGTGTTTGACTGGGAGGTATTCAATGTCTGGAGAGGATCGCGTGTCTCATTTTCATTCCGTGCGTGGACTTCGTTATCGGTGTAGGAGAGACGGCCCATGAGGAAGAGGTTCCATCGGCTTTGGTCCTTTTTCTCGATTTCAAAGTTGATGGAGGCGGATTGTTGCTCGCCGATACCTTCTTTGTAGGTGTCCGTTTGGAGTGGATTGCCATCCGCTTGGTATGCCGTTCTGTAGGAGCGTCGCCGATCATCTTGCGTGTTGTGTTTGTAGGTGGTGGCCACCGAGGTGGTGAAGCCTTTGATGCGTTCGGTATTGTAGTTCAATCCTACTTGGGAGCCGGTCCCGACGCCCCGCAGTTGGGAGTAGGCATCGGGGGACATACTTCCGTAGGATATGTAGGCGTAACTTTGGGATTCGTTGACGTTCTGTGCGTTGGCGATGAGCACGACCTGGTCTTTCTCGGTGTATGCCGTGATCATGGCGTTGCCGTTGTACAGCAGGCCGCGGTTGATCTTCAATTGCTCTTCGTTGCTGCGGGTGAGATCGTAACCACCGGCCAGTTTCGCGTTCCCGAACCAGCCTTCGGTGTATTCCTCCTTGAGGGCGACATCCATGACTTTTTCTTTCTCTTGCCCTGAGGAAATACCGGTAAATTCGGCCTCTTTGCTCTCTTTGTCGATCACTTTGATTTTATCCACAATCTTGGCGGGCAGGTTTTTGAGGGCTGCGCTCGGATCGTTGAAGAAAAAGGTTTTTCCGCCGACCGTGATTTTGTCTACCTGTTCTCCGTTGACTTTTACGGTGCCGTCATCGCTCACTTCCATACCAGGCATTTTTTTCAGCAGGTCTTCCAGTACGGCATTCTCTCCGACGCGATAGGCTGCTGCGTTGTAAACCAGCGTGTCGTTTTGGACCAGAATCGGGTTGCCGGCTGCCGTGACGACGGCGGTTTCCAGGAGTTGGAGGTCTTGTTCCAGTTTGATGATGCCCAGGTCGTTTTGCCAGCCGTTGAGGTTGTGTACCTTGCGGTAAGCCTTGTAACCGATCATTTCGGCATTGACCAAGTATTTGCCGGAAGGAATGTCTTTAATGGTGACATCGCCCGCCTCGTCTGTAAGCCCGAAATGCGTAATGGTCGTATCTCCATCCGGAATCAGGTAAAGGGTTGCGAACGGGATGGGTTCCTTGGTTTCCTTGTCCTGCAGGGTCATGCGCAGACGCACGTTCTGGTATTTGTTCATGTCAGAGAGGATGACGATCTGTCCGCTCAGGTTGTAGTGGCAGAGACAAAGCAGGGTGACCATCAGTGTACGGGAAAAGGATCGAATTGTATTTTTCATGCTGCAAAATGGGTACTTTTTGGTACGGGAAAGTAATTTTTTAATAAAAAAATCAACTTTTTAATAAGGATTATTTTTCAAAAATAAGGATTATTTTTCAAATTTGTCGTAGATACTAACAAATTATGAATCAGAATCGGAAGACGATGCGTTTTTATAAATACCAAGGTGCTGGGAACGATTTCCTGGTAGCCGATAACCGGTCGGGAGCCTATGATTCTTTGACTCCTGGCATGATTGCTGAATTGTGTGACCGCCGTTATGGCTTTGGGGCGGATGGTCTTATGTTGCTGGAAGAAAGCCGGGCGGCAGACTTCAAGATGGTCTTTTACAACCCGGATGGCAGCGGTGGAATGATGTGTGGGAACGGGGGACGTTGCATGGTGGCATTCGCTGCTTGGCTGGGCTATACCTCTTTTGCCTTTGAAGCGGCGGACGGTTTGCATACGGCAGAAATAGTAGAACACAATGAGGCACTGACCCGCATGACGGTCCGCCTGAAGATGACCGATGTGGTTCATTGGGAGGCCTTGTCGGATGGAGACTGGTACCTCGACACCGGCACCCGTCACCGGGTTTGCTTTGTTGCAGGCGATCTTGCGGAGGTGGCGGTGGACCAAGAGGGCCGGGCATTGCGCCACGACCCGTATTTTGCACCCGTAGGTACCAATGTCAACTTCGTGGACGTGGTGGATGCAGAACATTTGCGTGTCCGAACCTTTGAGAAAGGTGTGGAGGCGGAAACCTATGCTTGTGGGACTGGGATCGTGGCTTCGTGTGTCGCCTCGGTCCTTTCCGGCCGTGTCCCGTATCCGGCACTGGGCAGTGACCCTCGGGTAGCACTGCAAGTCCAGGCCTTGCGGGATGCTCTTTCCGTAGATTTTGAACCCTTGCCCCAGGATTTGCGTCAGGCAGCCGGTTGTTGTGCTCGGGAGATCTGGTTGACCGGGCCGGCCGTACAGGTTGGCGAGGTAATCTCGTCCGATACCTCAGACTAGGCTTGGGAAATGGTTACCGCAACAAGTCTTCCAGAACGAGTGCGCGGTCGGTCTTCGCATCCCGGTATTTGATGATGACCGGCGTGTAGAGGTGGATGCCGGTGGCCGCAGCGGGTCCTTGTTGTATCGGACGGCTACCGGCAACAACGACGGCGTGCCGGGGCACCGTAAGGCATCCTTTCTCATCGGGTCGCAGATAGGTGCCGGTAGTGGCATCGTACAAGGCCGTTGAACCGTTCAGGATGACCCCGCTGGCGATGACGGCTCCTTGGCAGACACGGACCCCTTCATAAATACCACAATTTCCTCCGACAAAGACATCGTCTTCGATGATGACCGGCAGGGCTCCGACGGGTTCCAATACCCCGCCGATCTGTACCCCTGCGGACAGGTGGACCCGTTTCCCGATTTGGGCACAAGATCCGACGAGCACGTGGGAGTCAATGAGGGTATCGCTGTCCACATAGGCACCGACATTGACGTAGGAAGGGGGCATGACGATCACCCCTGGAGCCAGGAAGGCTCCCCGGCGGATGCTGGTACCTCCCGGAACGATGCGGACCCGTTGGTCTTGTTGGAATGTTTGCATCGGAAATGTATCTTTCTCCCAGAAGTTGAAATCGCCTTGGTGCATGGCGGTCAGTTGGCCGTGGCGGAACCCTTTGAGGATGGTGGCCTTGATCTCCGGATGTACGGTCCAGCTTTCGGGCGCTTGGCCGGCGGCTTGATCGGGTGCCTGGTTGGGGCCGTAATGGGGTGTGGCAACACGGATGCTGCCTGATTCCAGGGCTTTGCAGGTGGTCAGAAATTCCGTAATTTCAGGATTCTCTATTGTGTCGGTTTTGGGAGGGTTGTTGTTCATGGAAATTTTCTTGAGAGGGGTGATTACAGCAGGTCTTGCAGGGGAGCCAGCGCGGCCTCCAGGGTTTGGTGGGTTGAATTCGATGCGGGGGTCAGCGGTAGTCTTAATTCGTTCTGAATTCGACCCAGGTCTGCCAATGCCGCTTTGATGGGAATGGGGTTGCTCTCGATAAAGCAGGCCTTGAAGAACGGAAGCAGACGCAGGTGCAGGGCGCGGGCCTCGGTCATCCGCTCCTGTTCCAGCAGTTCGCAGAGGTTGCTCATAGCCTTGGGCAGCAGGTTGGAAGCAACGCTGATGACCCCATCGGCACCACTGCTCATCAGGGAGAGGGTCTCGTCGTCGTTGCCACTCAAGACCGAAAATCCGGTCGGGGCCTGGCGGATGATTTCACAAATCTGTGCGTAGTTGCCGGAGGCCTCCTTGATGCCGACGATGTTGGGGATCTCGCTCAGACGTAGGACGGTATCGGGCAGCAGGTTGACGCCGGTTCGTCCCGGTACGTTGTACAGGATGATGTCTTTGTCGGTCTGCGCGGCGGCCGTCCGAAAATGTTCGTAGAGTCCTTGTTGGGTAGGTTTGTTGTAATAGGGTGTTGCCAGGAGGTAGCCTTGGATGGGGAGGGTGTTCAGACGTCGGATGTTCTGGCAAGTGATGAGGGTGCTGTTGCTGCCGGCTCCGGCCAGAAGCGGGAGGTGCGGGGCTTCCTCGCGGACGATGGTCAGAATCTGGAGTTTTTCTTCCGTTTCAAGACAGGGTGTTTCTGCCGTGGTTCCCAAGGGTACGAGGAAATGGATTCCTGCGGCAACTTGGCTTTGTACCAGCTGGCGGAGTGCTTTCTGATCGACTTGACCGTCGCGGAAGGGGGTGATCAGGGCGGTACCGCATCCCTGCCAGCGTTTTTTGTTACCTGTGTGCTGTTTTCGAAGTACCTCTTGAAATTCGTACACCTTCTGCCTGTTTGTATCGGGTTGGTCTGCCATCCTGTTGGCGATTTTGGCCGCCAGAACGGCTCCTCGCGCGAAGCCTTCCCGATCCAAGGCTTCGTGCTCAAGGGTCAGGCGGTCGGAAGGCCCCGTCAAGGTCAAGTTGTGGATTCCGGTAACCTCTCCGATTCGTTCGGCCTGGATGCTAATAGGCAAGCCGGAGCTTTGGGTAAAGAGTTCGGCCAGTCTCTTGGCCGTTCCGCTCGGAGCATCCAGTTTTTGGGTGTGGTGGGTCTCTGTCAAGTGGGCCTGAAAGCAAGTTTCCAAGTCTGCCAGCTGCGTGCCCAAATCCTGGACACTTTTGAAAAGCAGATTCGCACCAATGGAAAAGTTGGATGCATGGATCATGGGGGTTCCGTTGCTTTGGAAACAGTCTTCTATCATGTCTTTGATATCCTGCCAGCCGGTTGTTCCGATGACGGCTGCCTTGAAATGCTGTGCCAGGAAGGCATAGTGGTCGCGAAGGGCTGCCGGTGTACTGAAATCAATGCAGACAGCATCCCGGCAGATTGCCGGATCCAGGCTGCGAAGGTTGTTTGTGGTAGTGACACAGGTAAGGCTTTCCTCTTGCAGGATGCGTTCTACAGCGTGTCCCATTTTGCCGTATCCGCTAAGTATGATTTTCATGTTCAAAAAGGGTTTGATGCAACAGGCTCGAGATTTCCGGTAGTCGGGTTTTCTCCACGACAAAGTTCAGGTTGTTCAACGAAGCTCCTTGCGAAATTAAATAAATTTTTTCTTGCGCGAGCACTTGAAAGATTTTCGGGTACAGCTCGGGTACCAAGATGAGTTCTTTGCCAACCAGGGACAGTTGGGCCATTCCCGTTTCTACAAAAACGGTGGCGTAAGGGGCGAGTTCTTCCAGAATAGTTTCCAGGGGGATGCCGCCGGGAAGGGTGATGGTTACATTGGACTCCGAGGTACTGATCAGGTCAATGGGCAGGTGGTGTTTGCTGAAGATTCCCAATATGCGGCTCAGAAAACTGGCGGATTGGAGAATCCTGTTGGAGAAGATGCTTACCAGCAGGATGTTGTCCTTGTATGAAAGCGACTTGATTCCAGTATTGACTTCGCAGTTCCGCCGGATTTTTGTGCCGGGAGCCTGGGGGTTTTGTGCATTGAGGACGGTGATCGGGATGCTTTTGTCCACAGCGGGTTCTATGGTCGCGGGATGGAGGACTTTGGCTCCAAAATGGGCCATTTCGGCTGCTTCTTCGTACGAAATTTCACGCAGGCTCCGGGTGTTTTTGATTTTGCGGGGATCGGCGGTGTGGATGCCGTCCACATCGGTCCAGATCTCAATGCTTTCGGCGCCAACGGCCATGCCCAGCAACGAAGCCGTGTAGTCGGATCCTCCACGACCCAGGACGGTCGGGATGCCGCCGTCGGTTGCGGAAACGAACCCTTGCGTAATCAGGGCATCGGCACTTTCTCCATTGAGCAGTCGTTGAGCCTCCTGGATCACGTGCGGGACCACTTCGGCGATGCGGTGCAGGTCGGGTTCCCCTTGCAGGTGGTTCTGGTCTGTGAGGATGAGTTTGCGCGCATCCACCAGGTTGGTTTGAATCCCTCTTGCGTTCAAGGCATTGGCGATGAGGTTGGAGGATAGGTATTCGCCGGTGGAGGTGATTCGTGCGCGGCTTCGGTCTGAGAGTTCTTCCAGATCGCAGACAACTTCAATAAGTTTTTTGAGTTGGTTGCATAGTTCGTCGATGCGTCCGTTGGCTGATTGGTAAAACGGATTGGTGTTCGGAATCAAGCCTTCGATGACGCGTTTGTGGCGTTCGCGCAGGTGTTCTACCAGCATCAGGGCCTCAATGCTTTCCGACCGTTCGGCGTACTCGCAAATTTTGTACAAGGTATCGGTGACCTTGGACAAGGCTGAGACCACAATCAAGGGGTGTTTCTGTAATCGTTCTTCTACTAGGTTCATCATTCTGTGAATGGCTTCGGCATCGGCAACGGACGTGCCTCCAAATTTCATGACGATCATTTGACCAATCCTGCCCTGACCATCCATTCTGCATTGAGGATGGCTCCGCCGGCAGCTCCGCGGATGGTGTTGTGGCCCAAGGCTGTGAATTTCCAGTCCAGGATGTTGCAGGGGCGCAGGCGTCCGATGCTGACGGTCATGCCGTTTCCGGCAAGGACATCGAGCTTCGGTTGCGGGCGGTTCTCCTCCTGTAGAAATTGAATGACCGGACTGGGTGAAGAGGGCAGGTCCATTTCTGGATAGGCCTGTTCAAGTGCGTTGCGCATTTCCTCGAGGGAAGCGGTTTTCTGGGTAGAAACCGACAGGCAGAGGGTGTGTCCGTCGATGACGGGTACCCGGTTGCAGGTGGCGGAGATGGACAGATCTGAGCTATGAAAGATCTTGCTCAACTCCCGTTCCATCTTTTCTTCTTCTCCATCAATGAAGGGGAGGGTGTTTCCGAGGATGTCCCACGACGGGATTCCCGGATAACCGGCTCCGGAAATGGCTTGTAGGGTGGTTACCATAACCTTTTCCAACCCAAAGAGCCGGTGGATAGGATACAAGGCCAGTGCCATCAGGGTGGTGGAACAATTCGGGTTGGTGACAATCGCTCCTCCGGATCTGTGGTAGGTAGGTTGGCGTTGGATTTTGTTGAGTTCGTAGCCATTGATCTCCGGGATGACCAAGGGGACGAGTTCATCCATCCGGTGGTTCCGTGCATTGCTGATGACCAGGTGACCTAGTTCAGCGTACCGGCTTTCCAGATCTCCTGCGACGGAAGCATCCAGTCCGGAGAAAAGGATTCGGGATTCAAGGCGGTCATACGGTCCTTTGATGACGAGACCGGCGCAGGTTTTTCCTGCGGAACGTTCAGAGGCGACCACGTCCGTGATCCGGAACCAGGGGTGTCTTTCCAGCAGGCTGATGAATTTTTGGCCGACGGCCCCGGTGCAGCCGAGGATGCCGACAGGTATGCGGTGACTCATTTTTCTTGCGAGTGCTTTTGGGGTGTTTGTATTTGGTGGTAGATTTTTTTGTATAAGTTGGCGGCCTCCCGAATTTCGCTCCAAAGGATGGATTCGTGATCGGTGTGAGCTACCAGAATTGAGCCTGGACCGCAGATGATTTTGTTCTCGAATCCCGGTAAGTGCGGGGCATCGTTCCCGAAGGCAACGGTTTTGGTATCAAAACCCGGAAGTGTGTGGTACCGGGCAGGCGTGTCGCCTCCGTGGGCTGTGATGTCCGTGTATTCGTCCTGTAATTCGAGCATGGTTTGTTCAACCTGACTGTCGCTGGCAAATGTGGTCCGGAAGTAGATCCGGAAGCGCACCTGGTCGCTGAGGATGTTCTGTGCGTTGTTGCTTTGCAGGCAACCGATGTTCCAGGTGGTGGGACCCAGTACGGGGTCTTCGTCGAATCGGATGCTTTGGAGCCGGTTCAGCCATTGGTTGAACCGAAGGATGGCGCTGTATCCGTATTCCGGGTAGCCGGAATGGGCACTGTGTCCATGGATGACGACCTCGTATGCCTTGGTTCCTTTGCAGGCAGAGACCATTTTGTTGTCGGTCGGTTCTCCGACCACCAGGTATTCGCAGGATGGAATTTGGTTGCGGACTTGTTTTGCACCATTCGAGCCCGTCTCCTCTCCCGATACCAGCAGCAGTCCAAAGTCCGTATGACCGGCCTCTTCCAGTTCCCGGCAGGCGGTGTACATGGCAAAGATTTGTCCTTTGGCGTCACAACTTCCGCGACCGGATATCCTCAAATCAGCGCAGGCCGGGGTTTCGGCAGCCAAGTCACTCGGCAGGAGTGTTTCTACGCGAGGGGGAATGAAAGGGGGGACGGTATCCAGGTGGGTGCAGAACAGGATGCGGGGAGTACCCCATCGGAAATATAGGTTCAGGGATCCGTCGCCTACTTCGTAACATTCGGTCTGGCAACGGGCTGTCGCGAAGGCGTATGCCAGGTATTCGGCCAATCTTCTTTCTTTCCCGGAAGAAGAGTCGATGCTGAGCAGGTTGAGGAAGGATTCCAGGTTCATATTGCTTAAATTTATAAATCGTAAATAAATGAATCGTAAAAGTAAATGTAATTTTATCAAAAACAAAATAATTTAACAATAGTGAACATTTATTTGGAAGTCCGAGTATTTTATGGGATATTTGTGATATCGAAATGATATCAAATTAACTTATAAAAAGAGTCGTTATGAAAGAAGTTGAATTCAAAGGTTTCCGTACAAGCGGTTTTCTGATGTTGTTTGTATTGTTGATTCCCATACCTGCGCTTTGTGTTGCGTTGGGATTCTTTACGCCGGAGTATGTGTTTGTCCCGGCCCTGATCGTCTTGGGCGTTGCATGGATGATTGCTCTTTTGGGCTTCATGACCCTGGAGCCGAACGAGGCACGCGTCATGGTTTTCTTTGGCAAGTACCGTGGAACGTTCAGCGAGACCGGTTTTTACTGGGTGAATCCGTTCTATGTAAAAAAACGTTTGTCCATGCGTGCCCGGAATCTGGATGTGCCGCCGATCAAGGTAAATGACAAGGTCGGAAATCCGGTCATGGTTGGTCTGGTGCTGGTGTGGAAACTGCAGGATACCTATAAAGCTATGTTTGAAATTGACTCGCAAACCATGGCCAAAGGAGCTTCTTTGCCGGGTAAAAACGAGGTGACGATTGAGTCGGCTGTTTCTCGGGTGATGCAGGCCTTTGAGAATTTTGTCAAGATTCAAAGTGATGCAGCCTTGCGTCAAGTGGTTTCCCATTACAACTATGACAACAATGAGGGCAATGTTGAAGAGGTTACTTTGCGTTCGGGTGGCGATGAAATCAATGAAATCCTGGAAAGAACGTTGAATGAACGTTTGGCAATGGCCGGTATTGTGGCTGTGGAAGCTCGGATCAATTATTTGGCCTATGCTCCGGAAATTGCTGCTGTGATGTTGCGTCGCCAACAAGCGTCTGCTGTCATCTCGGCTCGTGAGAAGATCGTGGAAGGTGCAGTTTCGATGGTCAAAATGGCTTTGGACAAGTTGGGTGAAGAAGAAATTGTGGAGTTGGACAACGAACGCCGTGCTGCAATGGTAAGCAACTTGCTGGTGGTTCTTTGTGCGGATGAGGCAGCGCAGCCTGTGGTAAATACAGGAACGTTGTATAATTAGAAGAAAAGCGAAATGGCGGGCAAAGAAAAATTAAAGAGTTTTGTCTTGCGGGTGGATCCGGACATGATGGATCAGCTGGAACGTTGGGCTGCGGATGAATTCCGCAGCGTCAACGGTCAGTTGCAATGGATCATAGCGGAGTCCTTGCGTAAGCACGGACGCTCGCCCAAAAAGAAAACGGAGGAATTATGAGAAGAACGTTTTTGATCGTGTGCTTGTTGGGCTTGGCCTCTTTGGCCTGGAGTCAGAATGCGTCTTTCATTCAGGGTACCTGGAAGGGGACGGTGGATGCGGGGACGGGCCCATTGGATATTTATTTTACGCTCACCGATAGGGATGGCACCTTGGCGGCAGACCTTTCGGTTCCGGCGCAAGGAGCCCATGGGATTCCTGTGGATCGGATTGCTTTTGATGGGGTCAATCTGTCCCTGGAGCTGGATGCTTTGCAGATGAAATACAGCGGAATGCTTTTGATGGGGTCGGTCGCCGGCAAGTTGTCCCAGTACGGTATGGAGTTTCCGGTGACGTTGGTACGGGGCGAAATTCCGAGGCCGAAGCGACCTCAGGAGCCGAAAGGACCCTTTCCTTACGAAGTCCGGGAGGTGGTCTTTGAAAACGGGTATGCCGGCCACTCGTTGGCGGGTACATTGACCCTTCCGTCCACAACAGCGGTTGGAGCAAATGGGCCTAAACCGATTGATGCAGTGGTGCTGGTGTCTGGCAGTGGTGCCCAGAACCGGGATGAGGAACTCTTGGGTCATAAGCCATTTTGGGTATTGGCCGATGCCCTTACCCGTTCCGGCTTTGCCGTACTTCGGTACGACGACCGGGGTGTGGGTGCCAGTGGCGGGGTGCATGAAACCGCAACCACACAAGATTTTGCATCCGATGCCCAAGCGGCCTTGGATTATTTGAATACGCTGCCGGAAATCGGTCGTGTTGGAATTCTGGGACACAGTGAAGGGGCTGCCATTGCTTTTTTGGTGGCATCCGGTGCGGTAAAAGAAGATGCGGCTTGTGATTTTGTCATTTCGTTTGCGGGTCCGGGGATCAGCGGAAAAGAGATTCTGTTGAGTCAGCAGCGACGCATCTGTACGCTGTCGGGTATGCCCGATCATCAGGTCGAACAAATCCTGCGAGTGAATGCTTCGATGTATGATCTTGTTTTGGAGTCCCGGGAGAACGACGAGGCTTTGCATCAACAGGTGTTGTCAATGCTGGGGGACCCTGCCCTTGTGCAGCAGTTGCTCAATCCGTGGATGTATGCCTTTATCCGTTATTCTCCGCAGGAGGCCTTGCGTAAGGTTCGGGTTCCTGTGTTGGCATTCAATGGAACGAAGGATGTACAGGTTCTTTGGGATCTGAATCTGCCGGCAATTGAGGCGGCTTTGAAAGAGGGAGGTAATCAGCAGGTGCAGATTGTTCCCCTCGAAGGGTTGAATCACCTGGGTCAGCATTGTCAGACAGGAGTTCCGCAGGAATATGCGCAAATTGAAGAAACCCTCGCTCCCGAGGTGGTGGACACCATCCTTCGGTTTTTGGCTGGGTTGTAGCCGGGTTCTGCGGCCGGGTGCTTTCCGGACCGATTGGGATTTGCGGCCGTTGGGCAAGTAGGTATAAAAAAAGAGGATGACGTCGTCACCCTCTTTTCTTATGCGGAATTTCAAGAAGCGATTATTCAAAAAGCACAGAGGCTCCTTGACGGAAGCGGATATCTTTCGGAATACCTGCGTTGTTGATCTTGTCGAGGTCGGCTTGCAATGCAGGGGTAATACCACCGTTCTTGCTACGGAATTCGGTTGCAAATTCATAGTTGCCGTCACCTTGTACGGTCAGGATCAAGTCGGCCCAAGAGTTCATGGCAGCTTTTGCTTTCGGGAAGTCGATGACGAACTTGCCTTCTGCATTGCGGCTGAATGCGCCTTGTTGTTCCATGTAGTTGAAGCACATCATGTTTGCTTTACCGTGTGAGGAAGCAGCTCCGAAACGTACAGAACGGAGGATGCCTGCGATGTAGGTTGAGATGGCTTCTTCTTCGGTGATGTTGGTGATTTCTCCCATTTCAATGAGTTTGCATACCATGAACAAACCGAGGATGTCAGCCTTGGCTTCTTCCCAAGAAGTTTTTTCAGTACCCATGGCTGCGTCAACAGTGCCTTTGCCGTTGATGGTTTGTTTGATACCCAAACCGTGAGCTACTTCGTGGAAGGTTACATTCCAGAAGAAGGCATCGAAGTTCAAGAAACCCACTTGTGAAGGATCCATCACCATTTGTCCGATGGGCATCAGGATTTTGTCGAATTTGGCTTTCATCGAGTTGCGCAATTGGAGACGGCGGGTACCTTTCAATGCGTGTACGCGTTCGTCGTTGGGCAAGTTGATGGCGATGGTTTTGCTGCCAGAGTTGCAGTCACCTGCATAGAATACTGCGTCGTACACGTTCAAATCGGAAGAAGTACCGGGTACGAAAGTTTTGTATTGGGCTTGGCAGGGCAATTCTTTTTGCAAAGCGGGGAGCAAGGCTACGAATTTAGCCAGGTCTTTGCTGCGAGCTTCGTCTTTGAGGAGGATGAAGGATTCGTAAGAAGTTTTGGTTTCTTGGAATTTGTCATCGTAGCTTTCGATGGGGCCAATCACGAAGTCGAGGCGGCTTTCTTTCATATCCATCCAAGCCAGGTCGCTGGCGAGGTAGTCGTCGGTGCGGAATGCTTGGATGCGTTCGAGCAAATATTTTTTCAAACCTGCATCTTCTGCCAAGTCGGCCGCTTGTTGCAAGAGTTCGCACATGCGGTTAACTTCCTCTGCGTATTCTTCGTGGTACCATACGGATTTCAAAGAACCATCTTCGTTGCGACGAATCACGGTGTACCAGGAGGATTTGTTCGGGTCGTTGAACGCTTCGAATTCTTCCAAGGTGATGTCTTGCGGGTAGTAGTGGCAAGTGGCCGGTTTTTCACCGTAACCCGGCAAGAAAGGTTTGTTGTTGTCCAAACGGTCCCATGCACCGTATTGGATCATGGCAAATTCGCGGGCGTGCTCATCTTGGATCGCTTCCAAAGCAGCTTTGTCTCCGAACGTTTGTTTCCAGAAAAGGTTGTCGGCGATCTGACCGATTTCAAAGAAGATTTTTACAATTTGTTTTTCGTTTTCGGTCAGGTTGTTGACCAGGTCTGATTTCAACTCAACCGGAGCATATTCGTCCACTTTGGCTTGCATGGCGCAGTCTTGGTGACCACAGGCAACGGAACCCAGGAGGGTGGTGGAACCCAATGCGGCGATGGCGAGGGTTTTGAATGTTTTGTTCATGATGAATGTTTTTGTATTGTTGTTATTTTTTGGAGTATTTTCAAAAAATCGGGCGAAGATACTAATTTATTTGATTATAGCGAGTGACAATGTCGTGGTAACGTACCGGAAGCATGGGAGGGTAGCGTCCGAAAATGGTGTAATAGAGGTAATCAAATTGCCCAAGGTTGTACAGTTCAACCAGTTCTTCCAGCTCCTTGTCCTGTCCGAGGCGGTCGTAGGGTTTTTTCAGGTCGGCTCCAAACAGGGATCCGATGCCTTGCCAGAAACCGGCAGCTGCGCGTCCCCGGTACTCCCGGATGATGTAGTAGGAGGTGATGCCGATTTCCCGGTCGATGAGGCGAAGTAGCATCCTTCCTTGCGAAAAGGTGAGTTTGCGGAGGGGCTCTTCGAATTCTTTGAAGAGTTCATTCTGCAGGTTGCTCAGGTACTTTTCCCGCTCCCGTCCGGAGAGTTCGTGGGTGGCCAGGTAAGTCTCGGCGCTGTCCAGCCGGGCTTTTGCCACCAGGGCGTAGGGATAGGTTTTGGCAAAGTTGTGGACCGTCCGGTAGAATTCCCTCCATTTGCGGCCGTCCTTTCCTTTGCTTGGAAAATCAAATACATAGGCAGGCGGCAGATCGCTGACATACACCGTATCGTTGTTCTCAACAAAGAAGCGCATCAGCTTCTCTGGGGTAAATTTTTCTTCTGTTTCCTTTTTGCTTGTTGAGGATTTTTCTTTGGCTTTTCTTCGTTTGCGTTTGCTCTCTTTCAGTTCCTTTGCCTGGTTCTGTATTGTATCCTGTGTTGCTACCCCAGGGTTTGGGGACAGGATGTTGTGTACGGGGGAGTGGGCAAACGATTCGGTTCCGCTGCACAGGGTGATCAGCAGGCCCAGTAGTAAGAGGTATCGTGTTGTACTTTTTTTCATAACCGGAGGCAAAAATAAAAACTTTACTTGGGCTGTACAAACACGTGTCAAAACTGAGTCAAATTATTTTTCATCAACTTGCGTAAGTGTTTGAAAATTGAAATCTTGGCCGTTCACTTTTCGTGTCGAAAATAATTTGAAAAAAGTTCAAAAAAAAGTTGTCACGTCAGATTTTTTGTCTATATTTGCATCCCAATATTATGTGGAAAAGTCTGCTATCGTAATGATAGTCAAGGCGTTAAACGGAAAAATTGTTAAGTTAAAACTTATAGAACAATGTTACAACCGAAGAAAACTAAGTTTAGAAGGCAGCAAAAAGGCCGGATGAAAGGCAATGCTCACAGAGGAAGTCAATTGGCTTTTGGTTCTTTCGGAATCAAAACTTTGGAACCCTGCTGGTTGACCGGTCAACAAATCGAAGCTGCACGTCAGGCGGTAGTACGTTACATGAAACGTGAAGGTAAAATCTGGATTCGTGTATTCCCTGACAAACCGTTTACTAAGAAACCTGCTGAAGTGCGTATGGGTAAAGGTAAGGGTGCTCCCGAAGGATTCGTGGCTCCCATTACTCCGGGCCGTATGTTGATCGAAGCAGAAGGCGTTCCGATGGAAGTTGCAAGAGAAGCTCTCCGCTTGGGTGCGCAAAAGTTGCCCGTGACCACCAAATTTGTGGTTCGTAGAGATTATGTTGAAAACTAATTAAAGGAGGAGAGTGTAATTATGAAGAGTAGTGAAATTCGCGAGATGTCTGTAAAGGATTTGCGTGACCGCATCGTGACTGAACAGGCTAACTTGGATCAAATGAGACTGAACCACGCTATATCTCCGCTGGAAGATTCTTCCAAAATCAGAAAGGCAAAGAAAGACATTGCCCGTATGCTTACTATTTTAGCTGAAGTTGAAAAATCCGAACAAAAATAAAGTTCATGGAAAGAAATTTACGTAAGGAAAGAGTAGGAATCGTGGTAAGTAACAAAATGGAAAAATCCATCGTTGTTGCTGTTAAAAGAAAAGTAAAACACCCTATTTACGGAAAGTTCGTAAATAAAACCACGAAATTTGTTGCTCACGATGAAAACAACGTGTGCGATGAAGGAGATACCGTTCGCATTATGGAAACTCGCCCGTTGAGCAAGACCAAATGCTGGAGATTAGTAGAAATCGTAGAAAAAGTGAAATAAGCTATGATACAACAAGAATCACGTTTGATGGTGGCAGACAACAGCGGGGCTAAAGAGGTTCTCTGTATTCGCGTTTTGGGCGGTACCCGTCGTCGTTATGCTAGTGTAGGTGACAAAATCGTTGTTGCCGTTAAGAGTGCGATTCCTGGCGGTGATGCCAAGAAAGGTACCGTTTCAAAAGCTGTAGTCGTACGTACTAAAAAGGAAATCCGTCGTGCTGACGGTTCATATATCCGTTTTGATGACAATGCCTGCGTGTTGTTGAACAACCAAGGCGAAGTTCGCGGAACTCGTATCTTCGGCCCCGTTGCCAGAGAGTTGCGTGAAAAATATATGAAAATTGTTTCATTGGCACCCGAAGTATTATAAGGAGTACACAGATGAATAAGAAATTACATATTAAGAAAGGCGACGTCGTATTTGTGAACGCAGGGAACGACAAGGGTAAGACCGGTAAAGTTCTTGAAGTGATTACAAAGAAAGACCGCGCTATCGTGGAAGGGGTTAACATGGTAAGCAAACATACCAAACCCAACGCCAAGAATCCCCAAGGTGGTATTGTAAAACAAGAGGCAGGTATCCACATTTCCAATCTGCAAGTTGTTGATCCGTCAACCGGTGCTCCTACCCGTATCGGTCGTCGTTTGAACGATGCTGGAAAATTGGTTCGTTATGCTAAAAAATCAGGAGAGGAGATTAAGTAATGGCAAAGAAAGCAGCTGCTCAAGAAGCACAAGAACAAATCGTAGTTGATATGAATGGATACGTTCCTTCTTTGCAAAAGAAATACAAAGAAGAAATCGTTGCCAAATTGAAAGAAGAATTTGCTTACAAGTCAGTAATGCAAGTTCCGAAGTTGCAAAAGATCACCATCAACCAAGGTATCGGTTCAGCAACTGCAGACAAGAAGTTGATCGAAGTGGCTCAACAAGAATTGACTTTGATCACCGGTCAAAAAGCTGTGGCAACTTACTCTCGTAAGGATATTTCTAACTTCAAACTCCGTAGAGGCATGCCCATCGGTGTGAAAGTTACTCTCCGCGGTTCAAAAATGTACGAGTTCCTCGAAAGATTGATCGCAGTTTCATTGCCTCGTATCCGTGACTTCAACGGTATCAACGAAAAATTCGACGGTAAAGGAAACTACACGCTCGGTATCAAAGAGCAAATCATCTTCCCTGAAATCGACATTGACAAAATTCAAAAAGTGCTCGGTATGGAAATCACTTTCGTGACTTCCGCACAAAAAGACGAAGAAGCACGCGCATTGCTCCGTGCATTCGGCTTGCCCTTTAAGAACAAGAAATAATTAGAAGTAAGCTATGGCAAAAGAATCAATGAAGGCACGCGAAGTGAAACGCGCTCAAATGTGTGCCAAATACGAAGCAAAACGCAAAGCTTTGAAGGAAGCCGGAGACTGGGCAGGTTTGGACAAATTGCCCAAAAACTCTAGCCCCGTTCGTAAGCACAACCGTTGCTCTTTGACCGGCCGTCCGAAAGGATACATGAGAATGTTCGGTATCAGCCGTATCCAATTCCGTGAAATGGCTAGCAATGGTTTGATCCCGGGCGTTAAAAAAGCAAGTTGGTAAACCAAACAAACTAAATTAATAACATTGGATATCGGGCATCTTCGGATGTCGAATCTGTAAAACAATTAAAACAATGACTGATCCAATTTCAGATTTCCTGACCCGAGTACGTAATGCTTACTTGGCAGGTCACAAGATCGTAGAGATTCCCTCTTCTAAAATGAAGGTGGAAATTACTCGTATTCTGCACGAGAAAGGATACATCCTCAGCTACAAAGTGGTTGAAGGAAATCCTTGCAACACCATCAAAATCGCTTTGAAGTATCATCCTGAAACTAAGAAAGCAGCGATTAAGAAAATCCAACGCGTAAGTACTCCCGGTTTGAGAAAGTACACCGACGTAGAAAATATGCCGCGCGTTCTCAACGGTTTGGGTATTGCTATCCTTTCAACTTCAAAAGGTATCATCTCTGACAAAGAAGCTCGTGAGTTGAATGTCGGTGGTGAAGTTTTGTGCTACGTATATTAATAGAATCTTTTAAAAAATTAACGATAATGTCAAGAATAGGAAAATTGCCTGTACACCTGCCTAAGGGAGTTACCGTTTCGGTAAGTCCTGATAATGTGGTTACGGTTAAAGGACCGCTCGGACAACTGACGCAGCAAGTGGATGCTGACATCAAAGTGTCTGTAGAGGGAGAAGAAGTAATTGTGACTCGTCCCACAAACCAACCCCGTCACAGATCTATGCACGGTTTGTACCGCGCTTTGATCAACAACATGGTGGTTGGTGTATCTCAAGGATTCAGCGTGAAACAAGAACTCGTCGGTGTGGGTTACCGCGTAGACGTAAAAGGACAAGTGTTGGAGTTCAACCTCGGTTACTCTCACGATATCCATTTCATGCTTCCTGATGAAGTAAAAGGTGAAGCTGAACCCGTTAAAAAAGGTCAAAACCCCGTTTTGGTACTCAAGAGCCACGACAAACAATTGCTCGGTATGGTAGCCGCTAAAGTTCGCTCATTCCGTGCACCGGAACCTTACAAGGGTAAAGGTATTAAGTTTGTTGGCGAACAACTTCGTCGCAAAGCTGGTAAATCTGCAGGTGCTAAATAATAAGGAGAACGTATTATGGCTATTAATAAAATTGAAAGAAGACAAAGAATTCGTTACCGCATTCGTAAAGTGGTTAACGGTACTGCAGAAAAACCGCGTATGTCGGTTTTTAGAAGCAACAAGAACATTTACGTTCAGTTTATCGACGATGTAAACGGCGTAACCTTGGCATCTGCATCCTCTAAAGACAAAGCATTGATCGAAGAGGTAAAAAATAAAAGTGGTATCGAAGTGGCTAAGTTGGTAGGTAAATTGGCAGCAGAACGCGCTATTGCCAAAGGTATTTCTGCCATCGCTTTTGACCGCGGAGGTTACCTCTATCACGGAAGAGTAAAAAGTTTGGCTGACGCTGCACGTGAAGGCGGCCTTAAATTCTAAGACTTATGGCAGACATTAATGTAAAGAAAGTAAAGACCACTGATCTGGAATTGAAAGACAGATTGGTTGCGATCCAACGCGTTACGAAAGTAACCAAAGGGGGCCGTCACTTCAGCTTTGCCGCTATCGTAGTAGTCGGTGACGAAAAAGGGGTTGTAGGTTATGGCCTCGGTAAAGCAAACGAAGTTACCACTGCGATTGCAAAAGCAGTTGAAGATGCTAAAAAGAATCTCGTGAAGATTCCTTTGAACAAGAGAACCATCCCGCACGAACAAGAAGCAAAATTCGGTGGTGCTCGCGTATTCATGAAACCCGCAGCTCCCGGTACCGGGGTAAAAGCAGGGGGTGCGATGCGTGCCGTATTTGAATCAGTAGGTATCCACGACGTTTTGGCAAAATCCAAAGGTTCTTCCAACCCGCACAACTTGGTAAAAGCTACCGTTGCTGCTTTGGTAGAAATGCGTGATGCTTACATGGTTGCTGGTGTTCGCGGAATTCCGATGCAAAGAGTATTTAAAGGTTAAGGGAGGAAGCAATTATGGCAAAAGTAAGAATTACACAAGTTAAGAGTAAGAATGGTGCGACCAAAAACCAAATTGCAAACTTGGTTTCATTGGGTTTGCGTCGCTTGAACCAAACCGTAGAGGTAGAACTTACTCCCGTATCCGAAGGTATGATTCAAAAAGTCCTTCACTTGGTAAAAGTTGAACAAATTTAATTTACGAGGAATTAAGCAATGAAATTACATAATTTGCAACCTGCACAAGGTGCTCTCGGAAGAGAAAAGCGCATCGCTCGTGGTGAAGGATCCGGACACGGTGGAACTTCAACCCGCGGACACAAAGGTGCTCAAGCCCGCTCAGGTTACTCTCGCAAGAAAGGTTTTGAAGGTGGTCAAATGCCGATCCAACGCCGTTTGCCCAAATTCGGTTTCAAAAACCCCACTCGTGTTGAGTACAAAGGTATTAACGTTTCTATTTTGCAAACCGTAAGCGAAAAATTCAATACCACTACCATTGGTTTTGATACTTTGTTTGAAGCTGGTTTGATTTCAAAGAATGACAGAGTGAAAATCCTCGGCAATGGCGAATTGACTGTCAAGATCGAAGTGGTTGCCAATGCATTCTCTAAATCAGCGATTGCTAAAATTGAAGCTGTTGGTGGAACTGCAACCTTAATCTAAGGCATCCATGAAACGTTTCATCGACACCATCAAAAATATCTTCAAGATAGAAGAGTTGCGTAACCGGATCGTTTATACCGTCCTGTTGCTCGTTGTTTACCGTTTGGGGAGCTTCGTAGTGATTCCCGGTATTGATCCGACGCAGCTTGCCAACTTGCAAAGCCAGGCCGCATCCGGTCTGGTAGGCTTGTTGGATATGTTCTCCGGAGGAGCCTTCGGTAACGCTTCTATCTTTGCGTTGGGTGTGATGCCCTACATCTCTGCTTCCATCGTTATTCAACTTCTCGGCGTGATGGTACCTTATTTCCAACGCCTCCAACGGGAAGGTGAAAGCGGTCGTAGAAAAATGAATCAATGGACCCGCTACCTGACCATCGCTATTTTGGCACTCCAAGGTCCTGCGTACATTACCAATTTGCACTCACAACTGCCGGAAGCTGCTTTCCTTGTGAAAGGTTTCTCATACAACATCTTCGCAACCATCGTTTTGATTGGTGGTACGATGTTCATCATGTGGTTGGGAGAACGCATCACCGACCGTGGTTTGGGTAATGGTATTTCCTTGATCATTATGGTGGGTATTATTGCTCGCTTGCCTTTTGCGTTGATCGCAGAATTCGGAGCCCGTTTTGGACAAACCAACGGTGGTCCGCTGATGCTCATCGTCGAACTGGTGATTCTGTTCTTCATTTTCGTCGGTTGTATCGCTTTGGTACAAGGCAAACGCAAAATTCCTGTACAATATGCTAAACGTGTTGTAGGTAACAAACAGTACGGTGGTGTACGTCAATACATTCCTTTGAAAATCAATGCGGCTGGTGTAATGCCGATCATCTTCGCCCAAGCCTTGATGATGTTCCCGTTGGTATTCGCAGGTTTTGACGCTACCCGTGGTTTCGCTGCTGTCATGAGCGACTTTACCGGATTCTGGTACAACTTTACCTTCGCTGCGTTGATCATCCTCTTCACCTATTTCTATACAGCTATTACTGTCAACCCGACCATGATGGCTGACGAAATGAAGAAGAATGGCGGTTTCATCCCTGGTGTAAAACCCGGTAAGAAAACTGCAGAATATATTTCAGACGTGATGTCCCGCATTACCTTGCCCGGTTCCGTTTTCTTGGCAATCGTTGCAATCTTGCCGGCATTCGCAATGTTGCTTGGAGTCAACAACCAGTTCGCACAATTCTACGGTGGTACTTCTTTGTTGATTCTTGTAGGCGTAGTGCTCGATACCCTCCAACAAATCGAAAGTTATTTGTTGATGCGCCACTACGACGGTTTGATGAAAACAGGACGACTCAAAGGTCGTTCAGGTATGTAATCGATAAAGTACTTTGAAAATATGATCAGGATCAAAACCGAAGAAGAAATCGCATTGCTCAGAGAGAATGCTCTCTTGGTTTCCCGTACCTTGGCTGAGGTTGGAAAGCACGTAGTTCCCGGTGTGACTACAATGGAACTCGACAAAGTGGCTGAGACCTTCATCCGCGATCACGGTGCGGTTCCGGGCTTCCTCGGTTATGGCGGATTCCCTTACACTTTGTGTCTTTCTGTCAATGACGTGGTAGTACATGGATTTCCTTCCGACTACCGCCTCGAAGAAGGAGACATCGTATCCGTCGATTGCGGAACTATTTACAAAGGATTCTACGGTGACTCGGCATACACCTTCCCGGTTGGGGAGGTGGATGCTCAGACCCGGAAACTTCTGGATGTGACCAAGGAATCGTTGTATCGCGGCATCAGTAAAGCAGTCGAAGGAAACCGTATCGGGGATATCGGCCACGCCATCCAGACCTACGCAGAAAGTTTCGGGTTCTCTGTCGTGCGTGAATTTGTCGGTCATGGTATCGGTACCAACATGCACGAAGATCCGGAAGTTCCGAATTACGGAAAACCCGGACGGGGTAAGAAACTCTCTGAAGGAATGGTCATCTGCATCGAGCCGATGGTGAATGCCGGCGGGAAAGCGATCTATCTGCACAAAAATGGCTGGGCAGTTAGTACCGCAGACAAATCCAAATCGGCACATTTCGAGTTGATGGCTGTCGTACGCAAAGGAAAGGCAGAAGTCCTGTCAACATTCGACTTTATAGAAAATTGTTAATTTTAAGGAGAACCATTTATGCCAAAACAAGCTGCTATCGAGAAAGAAGGTACTATTATTGAAGCGTTGTCTAATGCGATGTTTCGAGTAGAACTGGACAACGGCCACGTAATAATTGCCCACATTTCTGGGAAGATGAGAATGCACTACATTCGGATCCTCCCCGGCGATAAAGTACGGGTTGAAATGTCCCCTTATGATTTAACTAAAGGAAGAATTTCTTTCAGATACAAATAAAAACTTACAGCAATGAAAGTAAAAGCATCCATTAAAAAGCGTAGTGAGGATTGTAAAATTGTAAAGCGCAAAGGCCGTCTGTACATCATTTGCAAAAAGAATCCTAAATTCAAAATGCGCCAAGGATAATTTTTAATTTGTAAAACAATAAAATTAGATAAAAGATTATGGCACGTATAGCCGGAGTTGATTTACCGAAAAACAAACGTGGAGAAATAGGTTTGACCTATATCTTCGGTATTGGCCGTAGTTCTGCTCAAAAAATCCTTACTGATTGTGGCATCGACTTCGATACCAAGGTAAAGGACTGGAACGATGACCAAGTTGCAGCAATCCGTACCAAGATTGCAGAAGAGTACAAAATTGAAGGTGAACTTCGTTCTACCATTCAATTGAACATCAAACGTCTGATGGATATCGGATGTTACCGAGGCATTCGCCACCGTCTCGGACTGCCCGTACGTGGACAAAGCACTAAAAACAATGCTCGTACTCGCAAAGGTCGTAAGAAGACTGTTGCGAATAAGAAGAAAGCAACCAAATAATAGAACCTGAAAGTTATTATGGCAAAGAAAACAACATCTAGCAAAAAGAGAGTCGTTAAGGTTGATGCTTACGGTGAAGCTCACATTTCATCTACCTTCAACAACGTGATTGTAACGCTGACTAACAGCGTTGGTCAAGTGATCAGCTGGTCTTCAGCCGGTAAAATGGGCTTTAGAGGTTCTAAAAAGAATACTCCCTATGCAGCTCAAGTAGCAGCTGCTGATGCAGCAAAAGTTGCTTATGACTTGGGTTTGCGTAGCATCAAGGCTTATGTAAAAGGTCCCGGTGCAGGTCGTGAATCTGCAATCCGTACTTTGGATGGTGCTGGTATCAAAGTAACTGAGATCATCGACGTTACTCCCCTTCCGCACAACGGTTGCCGTCCCAAAGGTCGTCGTAGAGTATAATTTTTAATATTGTTAAACGTTAATTCATTATGGCAAGATATACAGGGCCTACTACGAAAATTGCCCGCAAATTTGGTGAACCCATTTTCGGTCCGGATAAATTCTTCGAAAAGAAAAATTATCCTCCCGGACAACACGGGTTGGCTAAAAAACGCAAAAAAACCTCTGAGTACGGTATTCAGTTGCGTGAAAAACAAAAAGTTAAATACACCTACGGTTTGCTCGAAAGACAATTCCGTAACCTTTACCAAAAGGCTTCTCGCATGAAAGGTCGTACCGGTGAAAACTTGTTGTTCCTCTTGGAATCCCGTTTGGACAACATCGTTTACCGTCTCGGTATTGCTCCTACCCGTGCAGCTGCTCGTCAATTGGTAACACACTGCCACATTGTATTGGATGGTGTTGTGTGCAACATTCCCTCTACTTTGGTGAAACCGGGTCAAGTGATCGGTGTTCGCGAAAGATCTAAGAGCTTGGAAGTTATCCAAAACGCTGTTGCAGGTACTTCACGTTACGCTTGGTTGGAATGGAACGCCGACAACATGAACGGTAAGTTCCTGAACCTCCCCGAACGTACTGAAATCCCTGAAAACATCAACGAACAATTGATCGTCGAGCTTTACTCTAAATAATAAGATATAATGGCAATTTTAGCATTTCAAAAACCCGATAAAGTCATTATGCTTGACGCAAATGATACCTTTGGTCGTTTCGAGTTCCGACCTTTGGAACCCGGATACGGTATCACCATCGGTAACGCATTGCGCCGCATACTTTTATCTTCATTAGAAGGATTTGCCATCACCTCGATCAAAATCGAAGGCGTTGACCACGAATTCGACACCATCCCCGGTGTGATTGAGGGCGTAGTTGATATGATCCTGAACTTGAAGCAAGTTCGCTTCAAACAGGAAGTCAGCGAACAGGAAAGCGAATCAGTTTCTTTCACCGTCAGCGGCCAGGACAAGTTCACCGCAGCTGACATTGCAAAGAACTTGACCAACTTCTCTGTGCTGAATCCGGATCTTCACATCTGTTCCATGGAACCTTCTGTGAATTTAGTCATTGACTTGAAGATCGGTAAAGGTAGAGGCTATGTTCCCGCAGACGAGAACAAAGTCGAATCTGCGCCTATCGGTACGATTGCCATTGATTCTATCTTCACTCCGATTAAGAATGTGAAGTATTCGGTTGAAAACTACCGTGTAGAGCAAAAGACCGACTACGAAAAGCTCAACCTCGAAATCACCACCGACGGTTCTATCCTTCCCAAGGATGCGTTGACCGAAGCTGCGAAGATTTTGATTCACCACTTCATGTTGTTCTCTGACGAGAAGATCACCTTGGAACTTCCCGCAGAAAAAGCAGCTCCTGAAGTTTTGGACGAGGATGCTTTGCGTATGCGCCACCTCCTGCTGACCAAGCTGTCCGATATGGAACTTTCTGTTCGCGCATTGAACTGCTTGAAAGCAGCGCACATTGAGAACTTTGCCGACCTGGTATCTCTGCAACGTCAAGAATTGATCCGTTTCAGAAACTTCGGTAAGAAATCAATGAATGAAATCGATATGTTGTTGGAACGCGTCAATCTGAATTTCGGTATTGACGTTGCGAAATACAACATTGAGGTTAAAAAGAGAAATCAAAATGAAGAACCTGTAGAAGAAGTAGAAAATGAGGCATAATAAAGGATTCAATCACTTAGGTCGTAAGACAGGACACCGCAAAGCGATGTTGGCCAACATGGCCGTTTCCCTGATCATGCACAAACGCATTGAAACGACCTTACCCAAAGCAAAAGCTTTGAGAGAGTATGTAGAACCCCTGATCACCAAATCAAAGGACGACTCAACTCACTCACGCCGTACCGTATTTGCTTACCTGAAACAAAAAGAAGCTGTTACCGAATTGTTCCGTGTAGTAGCTCCCAAGATTGCGGATCGTCCCGGAGGATACACCCGTATCTTGAAACTCGGTTTCAGACAAGGTGACGCGGCTGATATGGCGATGATCGAATTGGTAGACTTCAACGAAGCTATGCTCGCAGCAGCTCCGAAAAAAGAAGAAAAGAAAGCTACCCGTCGTTCACGTGCTAAAAAAGCAGCTCCCGCAGCTGAAGAAGCACAAGCTGAATAAGGAAGTATCAGACCCGATAGAAGGAGGATGGCAAGTGCGTCATCCTCTTTCTGTTTTTTAATCCCGTCAGTTTCTTTATTTGATTTTGAGCCCTCTCCTAATTTTTATAAATTGCGCGTAGAATCCTAGTAAAGCAATGTTATGAAGCATTTACCCAAGTATGTTCTGGTCGTAGGCGGTACCTCGGGCATCGGCCGGCAATTGGCCCAGACCTATCTCGACCGGGGGTGTACTGTGGCGGTGACCGGCCGCCGTCAGGCGATGTTGGACGAATTGTCCGGAGCCAATCCTTCGGCATCCCTTTTCACCGAAGCCCTGGATGTGACGGCTCCCGATTTTTTGGAAGCCCTCTCCGCTCTGGTTGAACGTATGGGCGGTTTGGATTTGTGCGTCTATGCGGCAGGCTATGGCCACAACAATCCGTCGTTGGATGCGGACACCGAGATCCAGGCCCTGCAGGTCAACGTGGATGCGTTTTTGCCCCTGGTAATATGGTGTTACCACTACTGGAACGGAAGAAATCAGACAGGACATTTTGCGACCCTTTCTTCGGTGGCGGGCATTCGGGCATTGGGGATTGCCCCGGCTTATTCGGCGACCAAAAATTTCCAGGCCTTTTACTTAAAGGCCTTGCGTCAGTTGGCGGTAACCAACCGTTCCAAGGTCCGCTTTACCTCCATCCACCCCGGCTTTGTGGACACGGATTTCATCAAAGGACACCGTTATCCGATGACCTTGTCGCTGGATGCGGCGGTCAAGTGCATGGTGCGAGGATTGGACCGTCATCGCAATGTGGTGGTGGTCGATGGGCGTTGGCGCATGGTGACGTGGCTGATGCGCGTGATTCCAGCCGGCCTCTGGTCCCGGTTGGGCGTGTTTTTCCGGTAGACCCGGATTAGCTCCGCTCTTCTTCGGGGGTTGTGAGCACATGTTCCCAGAGAATGAGTTCCCGCTTGAGGTTTTCTCCCCAACGGTATTGTCCGACACCGCCTCCTTTGGGAATGACGCGGTGGCAGGGCACCAGCAGGGCAATGGGATTGTCGGCAACGGCCGATGCGATGCTTCGGGTGGCTTTGGGTTTCCCCATCCATTCGGCCAGTTCGCTGTAGTACAGCAGGCCTCCCACCGGAATATCCAGCATCCGGATCCATACCTGCAGACGGAATTGAGAACCGACCAGGAAGAGTGACAGGTCGGTTTCTTCTTCGCTATAGAAGATCTGATAGAGGACTTTCTTTGCCTCAATGTCTTTCCGTATGAAATAGGCTGTCCGGTATTTGATGCGCAGCTCTGCCATCATTTCTTGCGGATCGCGGTTGACAAAGGCCAGTTCGCAGACACCTTCCGGTGCGATGGCTACCAGCATGTCCCCGAAGGGACTTTCGGCAAATCCGTAAATGATTTTCAAGTAGGAGTCTTGCATCGCCAGCGATTCGGGCGATGCACAACGGACGGTAAGGGACAGATACGGATTCATGTTGCAAAGATAAGGAAATTATTTACGGATCGGCCGGTGCTGTCCTTGCCGGGCCGCTTTTTCACGTTGGCGCAGTTCTTCGTGCGCTTCGGGGGCATAGGCTGCTTCCATGAAACGTTCCCAAATGTATTGGACCGCTGTAGAAGAGGGATGTGTCAAATCTTCAGCGTAGAAACGATAATCCCGTAATTCATCCAGGAGAATTTCATAAGCGGGGAAGTACCGCAGGTTGTCAAACTGTTTCTCCAATGCACGCGTTGTGAGCAGCAAGGTCGCTTTGCTGAGTTGGTTCTCGTGCAGCCCGTCTTTCCGGTGTCGGATCGGACTGATGGTCAGGATCCATTCTTTGGGTGCGATCAGGCCTTTTTGAGCGGCCGCGTTGCAGGCCGCCATCGCCTCGGCGAGCAGTTGGGTGCAGGCCTCGACTTCCAGAAATTCACGCTGGAAAGCTCGGGCGGGAATCTTGTGACAGTTGGAGACAATGCGGTCGGTCGCGATGTGCCGGTAACACCACGCAGTGCCCAGGGAAAGGATGACCCGGGTGGAGGCTGCAAATTGGCAGCGGGCAGTGGCAAGGGTTGCGTTGGCCCGCTCCAGGAATGCATTCGGCGTGGGTTCCGTAAACGATCCGTGGTGTGAGAAGGAGGTCCACCCGCCATCCCGTTCCACCAGATCTTTCTCTGTAAATACAAAATCAGAAGGGAGCAGGTATTGGATCGAGTTGGCGATGGAGGCCGGGTTGTACAGGACACCGAAGGGGTTGTTGCAAACGGGCAACATCCATCGTTCCATTCGATTGCCCAGTTCGGCGGCAAAGCAGGAGCCGAGGACGGTGAGGGTCTCTTGGCATTGGATGGGATGGTCCCAAGGGGTGACGGTGACGGGTGTGTACAATTCCATGGTATCGTGAAGGGATCTGTCGGGGGTTATGGTTTCAAGTTGGGAAGGCCCGCGCGTAGCAGTGGACTTTTTGGAAATTGTTCCCGGAAGGAGGCGGTATCCATGCGCTCCCAGTCGGTTTTGCTGCGTGTGGACAAGGCTTCCTGGTAGGTGGTGAATTCCGGCCAGGATGCGGTTTTGGCTTTGTGGTTCCAGGGGCAGACATCCTGACAGGTGTCGCAGCCATAGAGCCATCCGGCCACCGGTCGGCTGATGCCGCTGCGTTCGGGAACCGTTGTCCCGGAACGTTTGGCAAGGCTGCGCAGCATGGCAGGCTCTTCCAGGGTCTGGTAGGAAATACACCGGCGGGCATCCAGACAATAGGCGGTTTCCAATGCGTTTCCGGGGCAATGCTCCTGGCAACGGTGGCAATGGCCACAACCCAGTTTGTGGGCTGGCTTCGGGGGTTGGTAGTTTCCGAACGGTTGTCCGGTGTAGGCTTCCAGGGCGTTGGTTGACAGGTCGAGCACCAGGGCTCCAATGAGCAGGCGGCTACCGTACTCGGGATGGATGAGCAGGCCGTTCCGCCCGATGAATCCCAGGCCGCAGCGCACAGCCCAGGTGCGTTCCAGCAGGGGCGCAGAATCCGTAAAAGCCCGGCCTTGGGTGTTGGGAAAATGGGTGCGGATGCGTTCAAGAACGAGGTGTAGCCTGTTTTTTACGACGGTGTGGTAATCTTCCCCTTGTGCGAAACCAGCCACCCGGGCAAAGGCCGTTTGTTGGGGAGCAGGACCATAGGGTGCCAGAAAAATCCAGACGGAAGCGGCATTTTCAACCAACAGGGCGGGATTGCAGCGCATGGCGACATTGCGTTCCAGATACGCCATCCGACCCTGGTGTCCGGCTTGGAGAAAGGCTTCCAGGCGTTTCTGCTCTTCGGATAAAACACAGGAGGCCGTCACTCCGAAATCCATGAAACCGACTGATTTGCTGAAAGAAGCTATGTCTTCGTAAAAACTCATCGTCTGCAAAGTTACAACGAAAAGATACAGATATAGGAAAATTTGTTACTTTTGCGCAAATAAAACGAAAAGATCAAAAATGAAACGTATTTTGGTTGTGGGTGCCGGCGGACAGATCGGTACTGAATTGATTCCTCACTTGCAAAAGAATTACGGTTACGACAACGTAATCGCTGCAGACTTGAAAGATGAAGTAGTGGCAAGACTTTCTCAGAATGCTATTGCTGAAAAACTCGATGCTACCGATTTTCAAGCTTATGGTGAATTGGTGAAGAAATACAAAGTGGATGCCATCTACAACATGGTGGCATTGCTTTCAGCAACTGGTGAACGCATGCCGGATGTTGCCTGGAACATCAACATGGGTGCATTGTTGAACTCATTGAATTTGGCCAAAGAATTCAATACTGCTTTGTTTACCCCGAGTTCCATTGGTGCCTTTGGCAGCAACACGCCTCATACCAAGACCCCGCAAGATACCGTGATGCGTCCGAATACCATTTACGGTGTCTGCAAAGTGACAGGCGAATTGTTGTCTGATTACTATTTCAGCCGTTTTGGTGTGGATACCCGCAGTGTGCGTTTCCCGGGCTTGATTTCCAACGGAGCTTTGCCGGGTGGCGGTACGACTGACTACGCTGTGGAAGTGTTCTATGAAATCATCCGTTCCGGTCACTATACCTGCCCGATTCCGGAAGAAACCTACATGGATATGCTCTACATGCCGGATGCCTTGAATGCCTTGACCCAATTGATGGAAGCGGATCCCAGCAAACTGGTGCACCGCAACTCTTTCAACGTGACCTGCATGAGTTTCAACCCGCGTGAATTGTTCGCAAAAATTAAAGAACGTGTTCCGCACGCTACCTTCGATTTTGACGTGGATCCTGTGAAAGCACAAATTTCCGCTTCATGGCCGGATTCTTTGGATGACTCTTGCGCCCGTGAAGAATGGGGTTGGAATCCTCAATGGGATTTGGATGCCATGGTGGACGACATGTTGAAAACCATCGCTCAAAAATTAGGAAAATAGTCTGAAAAAGACCGATACTAAGAACCCCGAAAGTTAAAGAACTCTCGGGGTTTTCTTTTACAGTTGTGTCAGATCCAGTTTGAAGAGCCGGCCTCCCAAGTCCAGTACATAGAGGGTATCCCCGTCCAACAGGGGCGTCGCCAATACCGGTAATCCGATCTCGTACCGCCAGACATAACTGCCCTTGTCGAAGGTCAGACCGTACAAATAGCCGTCATTGGCCCCGACAATGAAATGTTCTCCATAATTGGGGTGGCTGCGGTAGGGGACCAGGTCGCCCTCAACCGACATTTCGTAACTCTTGGTGTAAGGGGATGTATAGATCAGGGCCGGCATGGTCGTGGTGTTCCAAACTTGACTGAAGTCATTCATCCGGTAACCGGTGATGCCGTGGTTGGAGGTGCCCACAATGAGCAGGTCGTTTTCAATGAGGGTGCGACAGCGGGTGTTGAAGATGTGTCCCTGCTTTACTCGTTTGGTCTCTTCACCCGTTCGGGGATCCGCTTCGACGAGGCTTTGGTAAGCCGTGTAGTAGAGCTTTCCGTTGTGGCAGATGGGGGTGCCGGTACTGTAGCGGTTTTCGGCATCGCGCTTTTCCCAAAGCAGTTCTCCGGTTTGGGCATCGAATCCGTAGCGGCCGACCCAATAGGCATTTATCCAGAGCACACCGTCAGCGACCGTGTAGGTTGAGACGTCGGTGATGCCTCCACTTTTTCCGCTTCGGTTCTGCCAGAGGACTGTGCCGTCTTCTACCCGCAGAGCGGTCAGGTGAGCACCTTGTCCGACGTACACAACGCCTTTGTGGCAGGCAATGCCTTGGGTGTGGATCGGGTACAATCCGTCATCGCGGAATTTGTACTTCCATACCAGTGAGCCGTTGTCCGGATTCAGGGCATACAATTGGGACGTGACATCTGCGACCAGCAGCAACCCGTTGCTCAAGGCCATCTCGTTTCGGACCGAGCCCCGGGTGTGGAAGAACCACAGGTGTTCTCCGTGTTCTTTGTCAACAGCCAGGACCCCACAGCGTTGGCTCATTTCGTCATCGACCAGTGGAATCAGCAAACTGTTTTTGTAGAGCAGGGGAGCTCCCAGAGCCCCCTCTGCCGGGAGTTGTTTTTTCCACACCAGGCCCTTTTGTTGTTTGACATCTTCCATACGGACTTCCCCGTCGCTGAACGTTGCCCGAATCTGGTAGCGTCGGGCTGTGTGCCGGGTCTGTACCTGCCATGAGAACTGGCTGATGGGATGCATCCGGATGGGCTCTCCGTCGCAGAGCAGGGAGACTTCCTGTACTTCTGACTTTCCGTCATAAACTACAGCAGAGACGAGCGCTTCCTCCTCTGTTACTTGCGCATTGGCCGCGATGTGCTTGGGCATCGGATAGTAGTGGAGCTCGTTGGTCAGTTTCCCGTCTTGGGTGTGGAACAGACGCCAACTGGACGGGGAGTGGTCGTTTCCCCCTTTGTTCGGGGCGATGGAACAAATCAACTGGGTGCCGTTTCGGTTGGTATAATGGTAGTTGATGTGGTTGTGTCCATAGATGTAGCCCAGAACGTTGTATTGGCTCAAGTCTATTTTTTCGTGCTCCGATTCCAGAATCAGGTGCTCGCTGTTGCCCAGCACACCGTGGTTGAAAAGGATGACCGGGGTTCCTTGGGGCAAGCTTTCCAGGTCTGCCCGGAGCCATCGGTAGAGTTCGTCGGCCGTATAGGTCGGTCTGGCATCTCCGGTCAGCATCGGCGTGACGATGTAGTGGATGCCGTGGCTGTTGAAGGCGTACCAGCAAGGTCCAAATGCGTCTTCGTAGAGTTTCTCTCCGTATTCCTTTCCCTCGGGGTCGATGTATCCCTTGATCAGGTCATGGTTCCCGAGGGTGTACACCATGCGTATACCGGTGTCGTCGGTGTTGAGGTGGTCGGCGTTGAGTTGAAGTCCTTGGGCATAACAAATGTCCCCCGTAATCGCGACAAAGTCCACCGGGAGGTGGTGCAGGTAGGATTTGAAGTCATCCATCCAGTCCAGGTAGCTCCGTTCTTCGATATCGCTCAGGTGGATGAATCTTCCCGAGGTGTTCGGATTTTCACGAAGACCGAAGTTCCAGGAACTGTGCCGGTCCGTGCGGATGTCCTGGTAAAAGGGGGTGGTGTGTTCGTATCCGGACGGGGTATAGGCCGTGATGAAGTGGGATTGGGTGGCGGGCTTCAAGCTGAAGCAGCCGTTCCGGTCGGTTTGGGTCAGGGTGTATCCGTCGGAGACGGTAACACCTTCCAGACCCTTTTCATCCGGATCTTGAAAACCGTTTTGGTTCTTGTCGAGGAAGACTATGCCGTTTTGTGCCCCCAGGGGCATGGACCAAAGGCAGAGGGCCCATAGGAAAAAGGAAGAATATTTCATACCAAGGGGATGTTGCTTTCCAACAAAGATAAGAATTTCTGGTGGATGCGTTTGGAGAATTTTTTGAAAAAAAATGGGTAATTCCAATTTATACGCTATATTTGTTGCTTGATTGCTTTTTTATAACGCATATTAAACCAAATTAACCTAATTTTATATCATTATGAAGAAGAGTTTCTTGTTACTCGCTCTGACGTTCGTATTGGCCCTCGTGGGTTGCGAACAAGAAGAGAAGCTTCCCAACCCTCAGGTGTCTTTGACCGCGGGTGAAGCTACCGAAACGACTTTGTCGTTTACTGTTACTCCCTCCGAAGCAAAAGAATGTGCTTACATTCGTCTTGCTGTTGGTGAGGAAATCCCCACTGCTGAAGTGATTCTTTCAAAAGGTGTGTCTATTGACGCTACCAAAGAATCAACTCAAACTGTAACTGATTTGACTGCGAACACTGAATATGTATTCGTAGCAGCTGTTAAGAATGAGTCTGTGACCAAAGTTTCTACTGCGTTGAAAATGAAAACTTTGGAAGCTCAAGTAGTTATCGAAGATCCCACCGTTGCTTTGACTGCAGGTGATGTTACCGAAACTACCATTGCTTTCTCTGTTGCTGCAACCAACGCTGAAAAAGTAGCTTACGTAGTTTACACCGAAGGTGAAGCTCCCGCTGCTGAAGCAATTTTGGAAAACGGTACTGAAGTTGAAGCGGAAGCTACTGTTGTAGTTGAAAACTTGACTGCTGCAACTACCTACTATGTAATTGCTGCTGCTGCAAACCAAGGCAAAACCGCTGTTTCTGAAGTGTTGGAAATGACTACTGAAGAGCCTGCTAATCCTGGTGACGTTGATATCTACACCATCTACGGCCGTAGATGGGGCATCAACAACTACGGTTTCCAAATCGTATTGACCGACGGTATGAACGTGTTCTTGGATATGTACTGCGAAACTTCTGTAGCAAACATTCTCCCGGAAGCTGATTATCCGGTAGTTCCCTACGAAAATCCCGAAGATCTCAACGATGCTATCGCAAACGGTGAATACTTCGTACACGGTGCGGGTTCAATCACTTACTTCGGTAACTACGAACAACAATATGCTTTGTTGGAAGGTAACGTAGCGGTTGAACACTTGGAAGAAGGTTACAAAGTGTCCATCGACATCGTGAACGAAAACGGTGACGCTGTGAACGTTTCTTACGAAGGTGTCATCAACGGTTTGTTTGAAGGTGAAAACTTTGGCAACCCGCCGGTACCCGTTAATGATGATGTGATCGAAACAACCGTTACCTCAGTAGGTGCTCAATTCTATGACACCAATCCGACCAACTTTACTTTGTGGTTGACTACCGAAGACGGTCCCTACAATATGTTCTTGCCCTTGTTCACTCCTGAAATCACCGACGGTGTTCTTCCGGAAGGAACTTACACTCCTTACTATGGTTCTATGGAAGAAGTTCCCGCGGGTGAATGCTTGATCAACGCAGCTGACGGTTGGGCTCACATCCAATTGGGCGAAGACGGTACTTACATTGCTTTGGATCCCTCTTCTACTTTGACTGTAGAACACATGGAAGGCCAATACCGTTTGATCCTGAACATGAAGAGCGCTTTGGGTACTACCATCAAAGCTACCTACGAAGGTGTGATTGGCAAACACTGGGATTGGGATCCCGATATCACCCAACCCGGTGGTGGTAACCAAGGTGGCGGCGAAAACAATGTATTCGTATTCGGTGAAGCTGCATGGACCAGCGGAAACTTCTGCTTGTATTTCCGCGATGCAGCTGAAAACGGTAACGACTTGTTGTACATCGACCTCTATTGCCCGTCTTCTGTATGGAGCGTAATCCCCGAAGGTGAATATGTAATTGACCCGAATGCTGCTTGGGATGGTTCTGAATTGTCAGACTACTACATCCACGGTGCTTGGTCTGGTTGCTATATCAATGGCTACCAACCCTTGCAAAGCGGTAAAATGACCGTTGCTCACTTGGCAGAAGGTTATTCAATCACCATCGAAGGTACTGACAAAGGTGGTACTGCATTCGCTTACACTTACGAAGGTATCGTTGAACAAAATCCGGACTCTTGGTATGTAATCAACAACCCTCCGATTCCCTACAACGATGTAACCATCAATACTGAAGTTGAACTCATCCAAGGTTCTCACAACAGCCAACGTTATTATGACTTGTATGTAACCACTACCGGTGGCGAATACAAATTGTACTTGCCCTTGGTTGCCGCTGAAGACCCGGGTCTCGGTCTGATTCCCGAAGGTACTTATACCGTAGGTGGTTCAGAAGGCCAAAACTACATCAGTGCTGATGAAAGCTATATGCAAGAAGGTGAAGACGAAGAGTCTCGCATCAGCTTGGCGAAAGGTACCGTAACCGTTTCTCACTTGAGTGAAGGTTACCAAGTGGACATCGCTGTAGAAAGCGGTTTGATGACTGAAATCGTTGCTTCCTACTCAGGTTTGATTTTCAAAACTGAAAACTCTAATAGCAACTTCCAAAATCCGGGCTACACCTATCCTGCTGACATCGAATTGTTCTTCGATTCAATCGAATACACTGGCGAAAGCAACGGTGGTGACATGTTCTTGTTGACCAATGCTTACGGTGACAAGATGACCCTTTCATTCAACGCTGCAAAAGTGGATGATAACGGTCAAATCGAACCGGGTGTTTACACTGCTTGCTACTGGTACGACGGTTCTGATGACTTTACTTTCAACGGTAACGACTGTGCTGCAACTTTGGTTGACTATCCTCGTGAATATCCTTACTACATGGATGGTGGTTTTATCAAAGTAGAAAAGAGCGGCAATACTTACAGCATCCTCTACGACGGTTACACTTGGATGGACACTAAGAAGCTCATCCGTGTACACTACGAAGGTCCCATTGGTGAAGAAGTAGGTGGTGAAGAAGGTCCCCTCGATGTACAATGGACTCGCGTAACCGGTACTGAAATTGGTGATAATGCTTGGGAACTTAACTTTGAAGGAACTGCCAACGGCGAAACCGTAAGAATTGAGTATGCAGGTTTCTGGCAAATGGGTGACTATACGATTGGTCGTCTTAACGAAGGTGTTTACAACGTAACTGATTCAGATTTCACAGGTAATATCGTTTACGCTTCTTCCGTATACGTAACCGTTCCGGGAGCTCCTGCAAGCGACCTCGTTTCAGGTACTGTAACCGTAAGCTGGGTAGAAGGTGGTTATGAATTCGTATTTGACGTAGCAACCATTTCTGGTTCTACCTTGAAAGCCACTTATTCAGGTCCCGTAGTTGGTATGCAAGATCCGAACACCATCGGTGGCGGTGACGACAACCAAGGTGGTGATGACAACGGCAATACCGGTGATGCTGATTTCTTGGATGTTGAATGGACTAGTGCTGTTGCTTATGACTACAGCTTCCCTCCGATCGGATATTATGCTATCACTTTTGAAGGAACCTCTAATGGCGAACGCGTATATTTCTCCGCTGAAGTTTATATGCAAAACTCTGTTCAAGGTAAATTCAACGAGGGTGTTTATGACTTAGGAGAAGTATATGAAGGTAACAAAGTGCTCTATGGTTACATCCAAGTACCTGGTGATAATGCTCCCCGCAACATCACATCCGGAACCATGACTGTAAGCGTAGTTGAGGAAGGTTACGAGTTTATCTTCGACTATGTGTCAGATACTGGTACAGTTTTGAAAGCTAAATATGTTGGCAAACTGATTGTCGCTTAATCCAATAATAGCAAATAATGATAAATCAAGGCGCTGCAGCAATGCGGCGCCTTTTTTTGTGCCATTTCCTTGGCGGCTGGGGCTGAAAAGTTTACATTTGTGCACTGCTTAAACGATACTTCTAATTTTAGGATTATGTTTCATCGATTGATCAATGCCTGTGTCAAGCTGGTACAACGTTACCTGCCGGAACCTTTTATCTTCGCCATTCTCTTGACCTTTGTCGCCTTGGCGGCTTCCATCTTCGGGTTGGGTAATTCCCCCGTAGAGGTGGTGACCCATTGGGGAAACGGGGTCTGGAGCCTTTTGTCGTTTTCCATGCAGATGGCCTTGGTGCTGGTCTGTGGTTCTGCCTTGGCTGATAGCGAGCCGGTACGCAAGGCGCTGGGTCGCATTGCCCGTCTCCCGAAATCTCCCGTACAAGCCATTGTGTGGGTGTCGGCCGTCTCGTTGGTGGCTTGTTGGATCAACTGGGGTTTTGGTTTGATCGTCGGGGTTATTTTTGCAAAACAAATTGCCCGGACCGTTCGGGGGGTGGATTACCGTCTCTTGATCGCAGCAGCCTACAGTGGGTTTGTGGTGTGGCATAGCGGAATTTCTGCGTCCATCCCCTTGGCCATGGCGACCCAAGGTCAAGCCTTGCTGGATGCCTCGGCCGGTTGCCTGACCGAACCAATTCCTGTTTCACAAACCATTTTCTCCGGTTTCAACCTCATCATTGCGGGTGCGGTTACCTTGGCCCTCATTGTTATCAATGCTCTGATGCTCCCGAAGGGTTCCGAAGTGGTCAGCGTAGAACCTGCATTGCTGGAAGAAAAGGCAGAGTCTGTCTCTGACAGTTTGCTGGAGGGGGGAGAAATCCAATGGACCCCGGCAGCCCGTCTGGAGAACAGTCGCCTGCTTTCGGGCTTGGTGGTCTTGTTGGGCTTGGGCTATTTGTGCATTTCCCTGTTTGTTCAAGGAGGAAATTTTGATTTGAATGCGGTCATCATGCTCTTCATGATGTTGGGCATTCTCTTGCACAAGACCCCGATCCAGTACGTGCGTTCGTTGATGAAAGCTACCTCTTCTTGTGCGGGCATCTTGTTGCAATTCCCTTTTTATGCAGGGATTATGGGAATCATGACGGGCCTTTCGGCCGAAGGTGCTTCCATTGCGGGTGCCATCAGCCAATGGTGTGTGGAGATTTCCAACGAACAGACCTTCCCGCTGGTGAGCTTTTTGAGCGCGGGGTTGGTGAACATCTTTGTTCCCTCGGGTGGCGGACAATGGGCTGTGCAGGGGCCGATTATGATTCCTGCCGGTCTCCAGTTGGGCGTTCATCCTGCTGTGACCGGTATGGCGTTGGCTTGGGGGGATGCATGGACCAACCTCATTCAGCCGTTCTGGGCCATTCCTGCCTTGGCCATTGCCAAGCTTGGTGCGAAAGATATCATGGGCTTCTGCCTGATCAATCTCTTTGTTGTGGGTATCCTCGTCAGCCTGGGCTTCTTGTTTTTGGTGTAGAAAATTAGCCGGCAATGACGAAAAGGTCATGCCGGCTCTGCCAAGCTTAGGGCACTAGGTAGAAGGTGCCCTTTTGTTCTTCTTGAGCGGAGATTTGATGATGAATTTCCGGACGGTCTCCCCAGCTGTTGTAGCCGGCAACTCCCTGGTGTTTGAAGTCAATGCAGACTTCGACATAGTCTTGTGGACGGATGTCGTTGATGTGGTGTTGGCGACGGAGTACATTCCAGGCCGTTTCAGGGTCTTTGTTGGCGATTTGTTCCGGGGTCAGGTTCGGCCATTGGTAGTCGTGTTGGCGGGCCTCTTCCGAATCAAAGTCTTCGATGCTGTTGCGCAGGGCATTGAATTCAATGGGTTGCGCTCCGATGATGGACAGCGAGCGGCGTTGGTTGGACAAACGGAACCAACGGACATCGGTGCGGTGTCCATTTTCTTGGGGACGGACGTAGGGGAAGTACATGGCATCGGCCGTCGTTTCGTAGCAGCCGATGTGTGCCCCGGCATTGCGGTCAACATAGTTCTCTTCAGGACCACGACCGTAGTAGGTCACTTGGTTCATGGATTTCGGGACGCGGAAGCGGAAGCCAACGCGGGGGATTTCAGCAGTCTCGGTACCGGCACTCAGGCTGGCATCCACGCGGATGATGCCGTCGTTGCGGACTTCGTAGGCAACGCAGTAGTTGTTTCCGGCCGGCAATGCATAGGTGATTGAGAGGGTGATGGCTGTCGGGGTGACCTTCTGTTCCAAGGCGGCCACGGTCCATTTCTGGCTGGAGGTCTTCCATATTTGCAGGCGTTTCGGGGCTCCGTTGCCGTAGTCGTTGTCGGTGGGAGCGCGCCAGAAGTTTGGCCGCAGACCAAAACCTTCGTGGAAGAAGGATTGTCCTTTGTATTGGTATTCTGTGACGATGCCGGTTTCCTTATTCAGCACAAAGCGTACATCTTTGGAGAAGAGGATGATCTCGGTATCATTTTCTTCCACTTGCAGTTGTTTTCCTTTGACGGGTTTCGGTGTCCAGACTTGGCCGTCGTGTACCCGGAACTGCTCGGAACCCATGGGGAAGTCTTTGGCGAAGAGCGGGTGGGAGCCTGCAAGCATCCGTACGTTCAGGAAGTATTCTTGGTTCGGGTTGAACTTGCCCCGGAAGGGGATGGTGACCGTTTCAGCTGTTTGGGCGGCTGCTGATGCGCGGAAGGTGCCGCGTTGGACAACCTTGCCGTCGGCCAACCATTCGTAGGCGAAGCTCCGTTCGCTCAGGGGGGTGAAGTAGTAGCGGTTGAAGATGCGGATGTCCAAGGCATTGCCGTTCCACGCGCTGCTGTCTGCCCGTTCAAAGGCCACATCCTGGTAGGCGTATTTCACTTCCTGGAGGGAGGGGTGCGGGGTACGGTCGGGGCTGACCAGTCCGTTGCAGACAAAGTTGCCGTCACTGGGCATGTCCTTGCCGAAATCACCGCCGTAGGCCCAGTAACCATCTCCGTTGTTTTCGACCCAGAGTCCCTGGTCTACCCAGTCCCAGATGAAGCCTCCTTGCAGGTGCGGATATTGGTAGATGGCTTCCCATTGTGCGCTCAGGTTGCCGTTTGAGTTGCCCATGGCGTGGGAGTATTCGGAGGGCATGATGGGACGGTCTGCTCCGCGTTCACCGATGCGGTAGAACCATTGGGTGTCCGGATACTGCGGGACGTACATATCGGTGTTCCATTCCCAAATGGCACGTTCGTAGCAGACGGGCCGGTTCATCCGGTTTTCTTCCCGGCCTTTGATCCAGAGGTAGGTCAGGTAGAAATTGTATCCGTTGCCGGCTTCGTTGCCCAAGGACCAGATGCTGACGCAGGGTTGGTTTTTGTTTCGTTCGTAGTAGTTGATGGTACGGTCCATGTGCGGGGCCAACCAGGCCGGGTTGTTGCCCAAGGTGCCTCCCTTGCTCAGGTCGTAGTACATGCCGTGGGATTCAATGTTGGCTTCGTCGTACACATACAGTCCCATTTCGTTGCAGAGTTCGTAGAAACGGCGGCCTTGGGGATAGTGGCTGAGGCGGACCGCATTGATGTTGTGCTGTTTCATCAGCGTCAAGTCCTGGCGGATGCCCTCAAATGTTACGTAGTGTCCGGTCATCGGGTTGTGTTCGTGTGTGTTCACTCCTTTCATCTTGACCGGCTGTCCGTTGAGGAAGAAGAGGATGTGTGCTCGTCCGGTGCTGGCGTAGGTGCCGGAGGGGCGGATTTCAAACCGGCGGAAGCCGACGGGGTAGGGAACGAATTCTTCGGCTCCCGTTTCGTCAGTGACGTGCATCATCAGGCGGTAGAGGCGCGGGGTTTCTGCAGACCAGGTTTGGACGTTGGGCAGTTCCGCATTCCAGGTCACGGTCGTCTCGCTGTTTGCCCCGAGGGAGACCTCTTGCGAGGCTTGCCATACGGTATTTCCTTGAGTGTCTTTCAGGTAGGCCGTGTAGGTGGCTGTTTTGTTGCAGTCGTCGTTGTTTTTGAGGTAGGTCTTCAGTTCCCAGACGCCGTTGGTGTAGGTGTCATCCAGGGTGGAAAGAACTTCAAAGTCGCGGATGGAGGTGCGCGGTTGGGTCCACAGGTACACGTCGCGTTCGATTCCGCTGATCCGCCAGAAATCCTGGCATTCCAGGTAAGAACCGGTGCTCCAACGGAAGATTTTCAAAATTAGGGTGTTCTTGCCTGCTTGCAGGTAGGGGTCGATCCGGAACTCGGCTGCAGTTTTGGAGTCCTCGCTGTAGCCGACTTCCCGGCCGTTGACGTACACGTAGACACCCGATTTGGCACCGTCAATGTTGAGGAAGATGTCTTGTCCGTTCCAGTCATCAGGAATGTCAAATTCGGTACGGTACACACCTACGGGCGTGTTTTCCGGCAAGGTCGGCGGTCGGGGATTACGGGTTTTGAATTCGTAGCCGTGGTTGGTGTAGATGGCGGTTCCAAAGCCTTGGACTTCCCAGTTGCCGGGCACTTGAATGTCGCTCCAATCGTTGGTGTCACGGAGCGGGTCTGTGATGTCTTTCGGCAGGTCCCCGTAGGCTTCTACGAAATAGAATTTCCAGGTGCCGTTCAGTGAGCGGTACCGGCAGCCGTCAAAAACCGGCCAGTTTTCTGCTGCTTTGAAGCCGAGTTCTGCGCTGGCCGCCGTGGGATAGCTCATGAACGTCGTTCGCGGGTATTCTCTGTTTTTGGCAACGATGTCGATGTCTTGCCAATAAGGCAGGGTTTCTGCTAAGGCGTTGGTAAAACTTGCGGCCCAGAGGCACAGCAGGAACAAAATTCTTTTCATAGGATCTGGTTTAATGAACAACGAAGATAATAAATATCGTCGAAAACAATCTTTTTTAGTATTATTGTAGAATGGAAACAAAACAAATCTTGCGCAAGCAAATAGCACAGGCGAAGAAGGCCCTCTCGTTGGAAGAAAAAGTTGAACGTTCAATCCCTGTTTTTGATCGGCTGGAGTCCTTACCTGCCTTTCAGGCCGCCAGCAAAATTCTGTTGTACTGGTCCTTGCCGGATGAGGTGCAGACGGTTGATTTTGTGCTTAAGTGGGCCGGCCAGAAGAAGATCTATTTGCCTGTAGTACAAGGAGATGATCTGGTAATTCGTGCGTTTTGTGGTGTGGGCGATCTGGTGCCGGGCAGCCTGTCATCCATCCCGGAACCCTCGGTGGCTGCCGAGGAGATTTCCTTGGATCAAGTGGATCTGGTCGTGGTTCCGGGTGTGGCCTTTGATCGGAAAGGGGGCCGCATGGGCCGCGGAAAGGGTTTCTACGACCGATTGTTGTCTGCGGCCAAGGGCAAGTCTCCCATCAAGGTTGGGGTTGCTTTTGATTGTCAGATTGTTGAGTCCGTTCCTCGTGACGCTCGGGATGTGGCCATGGATTATGTTTTGTGGGAATCCGGCCAGGTGCGTGTGAACCGTGTCTGTGCCCTCTTTGGTATTGATTATCCCATTGTAGCCGGGGGTATGGTGTGGTGTAGTGGCTGGCGTTTGGCGGCAGCTGTGAGTGCCGCCGGTGGCTTGGGCTTGCTTGGTGCCGGTTCGATGAAACCGGAGCTTTTGCGCGAGCACATCCAAAAATGCAAGGCAGCAACGTCCAAACCCTTTGGGGTGAATGTGCCGTTGATGTCCCCTTATGCTTCCGAATTGATGGAGGTCATTCTGCAAGAGCACGTTCCCGTGGTGGTGACTTCAGCAGGCAGTCCGAAAGTGTGGACCGCTCGCTTGCACGAGGCGGGTATCAAGGTCGCCCACGTCGTTTCCAGTTCTGTATTTGCCAAGAAGAGTGAAGAGGCCGGGGTGGATGCCGTCGTGGCAGAAGGCTTTGAGGCAGGAGGACACAACGGTCGGGAGGAAACTACGACGATGGTGTTGATTCCGCAAGTGCGTTCCGCGATTCAGATCCCCTTGTTGGCAGCCGGTGGCATTGGCAACGGTGCCGGTATGGCCGCCGCCATGGCCTTGGGAGCGGAAGGTGTGCAAGTGGGAACCCGTTTTGCCTTGACCCAGGAAAGCAGTGCCAGTGATGCATTCAAACAGCTTTGCCTTACCCTGAAGGAAGGGGATACGATGTTGTCGCTCAAGAAGGTTTCTCCGACCCGTCTGGTTCGGAACGAATTCTTCAAACAGGTTGCCGAGGCAGAAGATCGCGGGGCTGGGGCCGAAGATTTGAAAGCCCTTTTGGGTCGTGGCCGCGCCAAACTGGGTATGTTTGACGGAGACCTGGAGGAGGGAGAACTGGAAATCGGACAAGTTGTCTCCCTAATAAAAGATCTGCCGTCCGCTTGTGAAGTCGTCCGGCAGATGATCTTAGAATACAATCAGCACGTGGCTGCTTTATTTCCATTCAATTTCGACAACAAAGTCGATGGCATCGGGGAGGGTATCCAGGCGTAAGAGAATGCCGTCCTTGTCTTGGGTGTAGCGGACCGGCGTACGGTTGTCAAACTGCACACACGATTTTACCTTTTTGTCTTTGCTGATCGGCAAGAAGATGCCGGTGTCTTCCGCATTGAGGATGTGGACGAAGGTCTTGTTGCCTTTTTGGGTGGTTACGCCCCATTCACGGGGTTCTACTTGGCCACCACGGGTTCCGTACAGGGTCTCGCCGTAGGTTTGCATCCATTCACCGATTTCTGCCATCCGTTCCAGAGCTTGGTCCGGGAAGGCTCCGTCGGGGCGGGGTCCCACATTCAGAAGGAGGTTACCGTTCATACCGGCCGCACGTACCAGCAAGTGAACCAGTTCTTTGGTGGACTTGTAGTTGCGGTCTTGAATCTTGTAGCCCCACATGCCGTTCATTGTTTGGCAGGTTTCCAGTGGTAGTTGGCTGATGTCTTGGCCCGAGAGGCCCGCCAGGTTTTGTCCCGGAAGGTCGCGTTCAAAGATCTGGATGTCTTCGCCCGGGTACGGGGTGATGTGGTGGTTGTTGGCAACCATACAGCTCGGCTGGAGGTTGTGGACGAGTTTGTATTGTTCTTCCAATTGCCAGTCGAAGCCCGGTTGTTGGTCTTTGTCCCACAAACCGTCAAACCAAATCGCACCGATGGGGCCGTAGTTGGTCAACAGTTCGGTGAGCTGACGGTTCATGAAGTTGTAGTAACCGTCCCAGTCGGGAGCCAGATCGCGGCCGGTGTTGTGTCCGGTACGGCCCAGGGGGTAATCGGGACGGAACCAGTCGATGTGCGAATAGTACAAATGGAGGCGGATGCCTTGCTTGTGGCATTCATCGGCGAGTTCTTTCATGACGTCGCGGCCAAAGGGGGTTCCATCCACGATGTTGTAGTCGGATTCGGCCGTGTGGAACATGGAGAAGCCGTCGTGGTGGCGGGACGTGAAACAAATGTATTTTGCACCGGAGGCTTTGACGGCAGCGACCCATTCCGCAGCGTTGAATTTGGAGGGGTAGAAGCCGGCCGGCAAGTGTTCGTATTCGTCAATGTCCAATCCGCCGGAGTGCAGGGCCCATTCGCCGCGGGCCACCATGCTGTAGACGCCCCAGTGGATGAAAATACCGAATTTGTTGTCTTGGAATTCTTGGCGGGCACTCAAGATTTCCGGAGTAGGTTCGTAGATCCAGTCACGATCCGGCTCGGTTTGTGCAGTGAGTGAGGAGGTTGCTGCCAAAAGGCAGAGAGAAATTCCCCAGGATTTGATTGTTTTCTTCATGGTGTTTTGTTTTCGTAATCCACAAAAATAGCCAAAAACCCCGAAAGATGTTACCTTTGTATAAAAATTGAAAAAAGATGAAGAAAATTGTAATTGGGTTGATGCTCTTGTGCTGTTGCCTGTGCTTGGTTTCTTGTGCTGACAGCCGGTCGGCTTTTGATCCTGACTCCCAATTCCATTGGGCCAAACGGGTTCTGTCTCCGGCAGATCCTGCGGTTGACTGGGACGGTGTTCCGGATCATCTCCAGGTTTATGTTCGGGGTCTGCTTGAAATACGGGAGGCCTATCCCCAGCTTTTGCAGTCGAACGATCGGGGAGTGAATCTTCGCTGGCGTGCACTGCCGGACAATACCGGGGATACCAGGGGATACAGTCTGAATTTTGAAGATGAGGCGGATAAGGACCAGCGTTTGTTGGTCTTGGCCAATTTACGCGAGGAGGCTTATCGCTTTACCATTCCCTCGGGCTATTACGATGTATTGGCTTATGGCAACCGCGCGGGGAACCATTCTTTTGGGAATGTTTCAGGGATTTGGGTGCAGGTGCCGCCCCAATCGTTGACCATTCTGGTCTCCAGATAACAGGGTGTTGCCTGGTCCATAAAAAGAGACTGTCTCCCGGTCTGGGGGACAGTCTCTCTTTATGATTTGGATGGGATTAGGCCACTTCTTCGAAATCTTCTTTGGTAACACCGCACAAGGGACAGGACCAATCGTTGGGGATGTCTTCAAAAGCGGTTCCGGGTTGAATACCGCTATCCGGGTCTCCAATGGCAGGGTCATAAATCCAATCACATACGGTGCATCTGTACTTTTTCATAATTCTAAATTTTATTAAAGGTTATTATTTGCATTAATTTGTTTCTAAATTAGAATTATTCAAATCTCGTGCCAAGCTTTGTCGAACCATGGAAATCTGTAAAAAAATTTAATCACGGTCGGCAAAGCCCAAATAGTAGATCAGAGAGGCGAGAGCAGACAAGGCTGCAACCAGGTAGGTTCGTGCGGCCCAGGTCAGTGCTTCGCGAGCCTGTTCAATTTCCATACTTCTCAAACTGCCGGAATGTTCCAGCCAAGCCAGGGCTCTGCGTGAGGCATTGTATTCGACGGGCAGCGTAATGACACTGAATACCAGGATCATCGCAAACATGGCTATTCCCAGCCAGAACAGGGCCGGAAAAATGTGCATGGTGAGCAGGCCCAGGATGATGACAATTTGGGAGAATAAAGACGAAATTTGCACGATGGGTACCAGGCGGGAGCGCATTTTCAGTGGAGCGTACCCGGTGGCGTGCTGAAGGGCATGTCCGCATTCGTGGGCAGCCACTGCGGCCGCAGCTACGCTGTTAGAATGGTACACGCCTTCACTTAAATTTACGGTCTTGTTGGCGGGGTTGTAGTGGTCTGTGAGTTGTCCGGCAACGCTGGTGACCCGGACATCGTAGATGCCGTTGTCGCGGAGCATCTTTTCTGCGATTTCCCGGCCGGTCATGCCGCCGGGGGACATGACTTTGGAATATTTCTTAAATACGTTTTGTAATTTGGCTTGCACGAAGAAACCGGCGAAGCCGATGGCAATCAAGAGAAAAATTTCAATGTTCATCATAATGAATCATTTCTTTCAAATATTGTTCCGTGAATGAAAAAATCCGGAAGACTGCCAAAACGGCGGATCTTCCGGATTCTTTCGGTTGATGATTACGGAAACTAGCGGGCAGTTTCGCTCAATTTTTCGAACAAGTTGTCCAAGGCTGCCAAGAATTCATTGTGAACGCCGTTGAAATAAGCACGTGCATTTTCACGATCGTAATGATTGATCTTGGTATAGATAGCTTCGCGCAATGCAATGGCTTCGCTGATGACGTTGTAAATTACTTCTTCTTTTTCATTTCCTTTCGCAAAGTTCAATCCCAGCAAGGCATCAGAAATGATTTCTTCTACGAGGTAGTCTACGTCTTTTTTAAATACTCTCAAGTTCATAATAGTAACGTTTATTTGTTAAAGTGTTTGTTTATAATTAATTAAATGGAGATAATACCCGGCTTCGGGGTGAGTCCCAAACCCGGTTTGTCTTCCAATGTGATTCTTCCGTCTACGAGTTTCATGCCGTCGAAGCAGTCATTGGCAATCAGGACATTGCCATCCAGATCCGCCCATTCCATGACCGGTGCCAATTGGGCAGCAGCTGAAATGGCGACAGACGTTTCGGTCATGCAGCCGATCATCAGTTTCATGTGCAGGGATTGTGCCAGCGATACCATTTCACGCGCCTCACGCATACCGGTACATTTCATCAGCTTGATGTTAATACCGTGGTAAGCTCCTTTCAGGTTCGGGATATCGGTCAGACGTTGGCAGGCCTCATCGGCAATGACGGGCAGGGGACTGCGTTCGGTTACCCAGGCCGCATCATCCAGCCAGAGTTTGGGCATCGGTTGTTCGATCATGTTCACGTTGCGTTCATTCAACCAGTGAATCATGTCCAATGCGTAGTGTTTGTCCCGCCAGCCTTGGTTGGCATCGATGCAGATGACGGTATTGGTTTTGGCCCGGATGAGGTTGATCATGCGCTTGTCTTCTTTTTCGGACATGCCCAGTTTTACTTTGATGACCTTGGTCCAGGAGGCTTCGTCGATTTTTTCGTTCACGATCTTGTCATCGGCGTCGTAGCCAATGGTGTAGGAAGTCAAGGGGCAGGTGTTCGGGTTGAAGCCCCAGATTTTCCACCAGGGTTGGCCCATGATATTGCCGACCAGGTCGTGAAGGGCAATGTCCACAGCTGCTTTGGCGGCAGTGTTGTTGGTGGTGAGCTTGTCCACTGCGGCAAGAATATCTGCGATGCGGAAAGGATCGTTGAACTGCGGCAAGACTTGTTGGCTGACCTTGATCAGGAATTCGTTGACGGATGCTTGCGTTTCTCCAAGGTAGGGGGGCATTGCAGCTTCTCCATAACCGGTGTATCCGTCCCATGTCAACCGGGTGATTACGATCGGAGTGGTCTTGCGGGAAGAACCGGAAATGGTGAAGGTGAATTTCATTTCTCCGTTGAAGTTTTCCCAGTCCAGTTGGAGGTTCTTGTTACCGCTGCCCTTGCGGGTTTTCCGTTGGGCAAACAGGGTGGCGGGATCCAAAAATGCAGCCGCGGCCGTCATCAGACCGGCTGTTTTCAAAAAGGTTCTGCGAGTGCTTTTCATGAATGTTGCAGTTTAAGGGTTGGGAAAACTAGTACCAGGGGTGGTTTTTGATGGAGACGATGTCCTTGTCCCGATCCTGGTTGCCCAAGATCCGGCGGACACGGACCAGGTTGGTGGAACCTTCGTAATAGTCATCCGCATTCGGGTTCAAGGAATTGATCTTGACACGGGATGCTGAGTGGATGAAACGTTGGTCGCCCATATAAATTCCCACGTGGGTAATGCTTTCTTTTTTCTCTGCGGTTGCTTTCCGTCCGAAGAAGAGCAGGTCTCCGGGAAGCAGGTTTTCGAAGTTCTCCGTTACCTCCACTTCCGTTCCGGTTTTTGCTTGTTGCGATGCATCACGGCGGAGGATGATGCCGTTCAGGAAGTAAACGGTTTTGGTGAAACCGCTGCAGTCAACGGCCTTGGTGGTGGTTCCGCCCCAGAGGTAGGGATAACCGTTGAAGTGGCAGGCCGTATGCAGGATGTTGCTGGCGGTCGGGTTGCGGCTGTCCAGCCATTTGTCGTAAGGTGTGATGGCGGAGCGGAGTATCCAGCCTTTGCGTCCGTCGGGCAGGCTAACGGCTTGGTATTGACCATTGGTTTGCGCTTCCAGGGCCAGGATGTTGCCGAGGATGGCATCGCTGACGGTCGCAGCACCGGCTTGCGGTTGTTCCAGAACTTGGATAAAGTCTGTGGTGACCATGGCCTTCCGGCTGTCTTTCCAGGCTTGGAATTCCGTTTCGTTCATGCGTGCAACACCGGTTGTGGTGGTCCAGGCAGTGTAGCCCTCGGGGGTGATGACCCGGTACCAGTAACTGCGTTTTTCCAACACGCGCAGGGGGGTACCCATCGGTACTTGGGTGGCCATTTCTGCTGAGTAGTTGGCTCCGTATCGCAATGAGGTAGAGGAGAGTGTGGCAATGCCCCAGGTGCGGTCCCCCAATTGGGCGGTATCCGGTAACATGCGTACGTCCACAACCGCTTGCTTGTCGGCTTGGTGTATCCGTTCTTTCAGGGCCTCCAGGGCCGCTGCTTCTGTGGTGCTTCCATGCAGGATCCATTGACCCTCTTTCTCTTCGGCCTGAACATCAAAGGTCTTGTCCCTGCGGTCCGGAGCATATTCCTTTTTGACTTGCGAGATAATTTCCCGGTAGCAGGTTTCCGGATCCGCTGTCGGTTGGCAGGAAGTGGTTAACAGCAAGATTGCAAAGATGATGGCGCTGAGGCAGAACAGTATTTTGAGCCAAGAATTTTTTCTTTTCATGGTTTTGCTTTTTGATATCTGCAAAGGTAAAGATTATTTATTATTTTTGCCCGTCAAAATTCAATTTATCTACGCAATTATGATCATTGATTCCTTAAAAAGTTTTGAACGGTATTTGAAATATCACCCCGGTTTTGACAAGGTAGGTGCCTTTTTGAAGAAAAACGATCTCTATTCCATGGAGCCGGGCAAATATGACATCGACGATAACAACAACAACAGTTGGTGTACCATTTGGGAAGGTGAGGCCTGTGGCATGGATGAACTGCCCCAACTCGAGGTCCACGATTCGTATGTGCACATCCACATTCTGTTGGAAGGTGATGAAACCATTGGTTACAAGGACCGTGCAAAATGCGTCGGAGATACCGAGGCCAAATACGATGAGGCCACCGATACGGCCCGTCTGGACGATGCTCCGGAGGTGTTTGTATCCCTTTCTCCGGGCAACATGCTCTTCTGCTTCCCGAAAGATGCGACAGCACCGCTGATTGGAACCGGCCGCATCCGGAAAGCATTGATCAAGGTTCGCGTCTGATTCTCTGAGAACCCTCCATGGAGCCAAGGTACAACTCATACGTAGGTTATTTCCGTCGTGAATACGGGGAACGGTTGCAGAAGATTGTAATCGATGCAGGATTTACGTGTCCGAACCGCGATGGCAAGGTCGGTTTTGGGGGGTGTACTTATTGCAACAACGATGCCTTCCATCCCAACTACAGTACGCCTGACCGTACCATCGAATGGCAGATCGAGGAAGGAATCCGTTTTCATGCCAAGCGGTACCGCAAGGCATCTTCTTACCTGGCTTATTTTCAGCCTTATTCCAATACCTATGCGCCCTTGTCTGTGTTGAAGAAACGTTACGAGGAAGCCTTGGCACATCCTCTGGTCAAGGGAATTGTGGTGGGAACGCGTCCGGATTGTGTGGATGAGCCGGTGTTGGATTATTTGGCAGAGCTGGCACAGCAGCACATTGTGATTGTGGAGTATGGGATCGAGTCCTGTTATGACCGTACCCTCAAACGGATCAACCGGGGGCATGATTTTGCCTGTGCCCAAAAGGCGGTGCGCATGACGGCAGCGCGTGGCATCCGGACAGGGGCCCATTTTATCCTGGGATTGCCGGGAGAGACGCGGGAAGACCTGTTGGCGATGGCTCCCCTCATCAACGGGTTGCCGTTGCATTCGGTCAAATTTCATCAGCTGCAGATTGTCAAAGGGACCCTCATGGAGCAGGAATACCGGAGTTGTCCGCAGGATTTTCTGACGTTCTCCTTGCCTGAATACATTGATTTCTTTATAGATTTGTTGGAATACCTCCGTCCGGATTTGTACATCGAACGGTTTGCGGGGGAAGTACCGCCACGTTTTGTGAACGAAACGCCCTGGGGGCTGATCCGAAACGTAGAATTGCTCCGTCTTTTGGAAAAAAGACTGGAGGAGCGGGATACACGACAAGGAATTAAATTTTTTGTTTAACTTTGTACGTTAAAAATACAGCGTATGCAAGAACTGATTCATTTTAACATTCCTGAAGGTTTGACCTTCGATGATGTTCTTTTGGTGCCGGCTCGTTCTGAAGTCTTGCCCAGAGAAGTAAATATCTCTTCCCATTTTACCCGTGATATTGTATTGCACACTCCGATCGTCTCTGCAGCGATGGATACCGTTACCGAAGCAGCTACCGCGATTTCGATGGCTCGTGAAGGTGGTATTGGTGTGATTCACAAGAACATGCCGGTAGAAATGCAGATGGAGCACGTTCGCCGTGTGAAACGTGCTGAAAACGGAATGATTTATGATCCCGTGACCATCCATCCGGAGGAAACTGTGGGCGATGCACTCCGCCTGATGAAAGAAAATCACATCGGAGGTATTCCGGTGGTGGATCATCAAGGTTTTCTTGTTGGGATTGTAACGAATCGGGATTTGCGTTTCCAAGACAACTTGCGTACCCCGATCAGCGAGGTGATGACCAAGGAAAATCTGATCACAGCCCGCAACGGTGAAGATTTGAAGGGTGCTGCCGAGTTGTTGCGCAGACACAAAATTGAAAAGTTGCTGGTGGTTGAACCCGATGGAAAACTCGTGGGCTTGATTACCTACAAGGATATTACCAAGATTAAAAACAATCCGACAGCCAGCAAGGATAGCAAAGGCCGTTTGTTGGTGGCTGCCGCGGTGGGTGTCAATGCCGATACGTTGTCGCACGTTGAGCGTCTGGTTTCTGTGGATACGGATGCGGTTGTGGTGGATACGGCACACGGTCACTCCGTGGGTGTGTTGAATGTGATCCGTAAGGTGCGAGAAGCATTCCCGCATCTGCAGATTGTTGCCGGAAACATTGCAACGGCTGGTGCTGCGAGAGCTTTGGCAGAAGCCGGTGTGGATGCTGTGAAAGTGGGTATTGGTCCGGGATCCATCTGTACGACCCGTGTGATTGCAGGGGTAGGTGTTCCGCAGTTGACCGCCATCATGAATGCTGCTCATGCCTTGAGGGGTACCGGTATTCCGGTGATTGCGGACGGTGGTATCCGTTATTCGGGAGACGTGGTGAAGGCATTGGCTGCCGGAGCCAGCACCATCATGGCCGGTTCGTTGCTGGCCGGTGTGGAAGAGTCTCCGGGAGAAACCATCATCCTGAACGGCCGTAAGTTCAAATCCTACCGGGGTATGGGTTCGTTGGAAGCGATGCAAAAAGGTTCCAAGGACCGTTACTTCCAAGATATGGAAGACGATGTGAAGAAGCTCGTTCCGGAAGGAATTGTAGCCCAAGTTCCGTACAAGGGAACCCTTTCCGAAGTGATTTACCAATTGGTAGGAGGTTTGCGTGCGGGCATGGGTTATTGTGGAGCACCGGATATTGAAACCTTGCGTGATGCGCAGTTCATCCGTGTGACAGCTGCCGGTGTGGCAGAAAATCACCCGCATGATGTGACGATTACTCGCGAGGCTCCGAACTATAGTCGATAGACCCTATGAACCGGAGAATCATACCGGCTCTGATCGTGTTGGCCCTATTGGCAGTTTCTTGCCAATGGGCCGAACGCGTTTTGAAAGGCGATGTTGTCGCCCGTGTTGGCCAGGATGTCCTCTACCGTTCGGATTTGGAAATGATCCTTCCCAAGAACGTGAAACCGGAGGACAGCCTTGCGTTGGCAGAGGCTTACATCCAGCAATGGGCCTTGCGTTGTCTGTTGTTGGAACAGGCTGATTCCCAGTTGTCTGACTCGGAAAAGGACTTGAACCGGGAGTTGGAGGAATATCGGAGATCGGTGTTGGTTTATCGGTATGAACAATTGTATGTTGAGCAGCGGCTGGATACGGCCGTGACCCGAGAGGAGAAGGAACTTTATTTCCGGGAGCACGCATCCCTGTTTCAACTTGATGGTCCGGTGGTGAAGGGACGCCTGGTGAAGATCAACCGGAATTCACCGAACCTTTCCCGGATACGGTCCTTGTACAAGACGCTCAAGGCAGAGGAGTTGGAGACCTTGGAGGAATTGTGCTACAGTTCGGCCATTACCTATTCGAACTTTAACAATACCTGGGTGGATCTGTTCCGCGTAGCGGCTGAAATGGGGCAGGGTGAACGCAGTTGTGAGGAAGCACTTGCCCGCAGGAACTGGTTCGAGGTCGAGGAGATGGGTTATGTATATTTGCTTTTTGTGTATGATCGCGTGGAGAAAGGAGCGGTCGCTCCCTTTGAGTATTGTGAGGACCGTATCGAAGAAATCATCATTGGTCGCAGAAGAGACCAGTTGTTGGTGGAATTGGAACGTGATTTGTTGCAGGAGGCGACCGGCAATGAAAAATTAAAAATTTACAGATACTGATGAGAAAGATTGCTTTGCTTGTGTTGTGTTTCGTGGCCGTATGGACTTCGTTACCCGAGGTTGCGGCACAACGTTATAACAAAGGTTTGGTCGATAAGACCGTTGCCTTGGTGGGCAACGAAATGATTATGCTCTCTGAGCTGGAGTCTGAGGTGATGAACATGAAGGCCCGCGGATACACTTCCGTGGGAAAGGATATCCGTTGTGAGGTCCTGGAAACCATGATGGAAGACCGGTTGTTTTTGATGCAGGCCCGTTTGGACAGTCTTTCGGTCAACATGGATTACATTCAGGTGCAATTGGAGGATTATGTGGCCAACATGATTGCGAACTTTGGTGGAATCGAACCGATGGAGAAGTACTTTGGCAAGAAGGAGTACCAATTGCGTATGGAGTGGATGGAGATGTTCACCGAAATGAGCTTGAAGCAGGAGATGCAGCGTGAGATCCGCTCGAAGGTGAAAGAGTTGACGCCGAGCCAGGTGCGGGATTATTATCGCAACGTGCCTCAGGACAGTCTGCCGATGATCTCCACCCAGTACAAGTACCGTCAGATCGTCTTGTATCCGGATAAAGAAGCTGCTGCGATGCAAGCCAAAGAACGTCTGTTGGAGTTCCGTCAACGCATTTTGGATGGAACCAGTTTTGCCATGCTGGCAACCATGTATTCGCAGGATCCCGGCAGTGCCATCCGTGGAGGAGACCTGGGAATGGTTTCCAAATCCATCTTCTGGCCGGAATTTTCCGATGCGGCTTCGATGTTGAAAGACAATCAGGTTTCACCCATTGTGGAGACACCGGACGGATTCCACTTGATTCAGATGATTGAACAGACTCAGGATATGATGCATGTTCGCCACATCCTGATCAAACCTTATTACGGGGACGATCAGCGTCAGGCAGCCTTCGCAAAACTGGACAGTTTGCGCAGCAAGGTCCTGGCCGATAGCATTTCTTTCTACGATGCAGCCCGATACCATTCCGAGGATGCGAAGAGTCGTACCAACGGAGGTCTGGTGGCCGATGAGATGTACAACGGTTCTTCGTATTTTGAGGTAGATATGTTGAAACCTGCAGACTACAAACAGTTGCAAGGTTTGTCGGCAGGACAGATCTCCCAGCCTTTTGAGTCAACCGATAATGAGGGTCGCGGAAATCTGGTGTACAAGATTGTCATGCTGGAAGAAGTGATCCCTTCCCATCCGGCTACCTTTGAGCAGGACTTTCCGGTCTTGTTGCAGGAGGCCAATGAGCGGGAGGTTCGGAATAAGATTGAGGCCTTCCTGAATGAAAAGATTGCAACGACCTACATTGTGGTAGATCCTTTGTTCCAAAATTGCGATTTCAAGAGAGCCGGTTGGTTGGGAAATTAACGGATGAAAAGAATACTGTTTCTACTCCTATTTGGATGGATGACGACGCTTCTGTCGGCACAGGAAACTGAGCCGGCAGATTCGCTTGTTCGCTTGTTGAGTGCGCAGCAGGCAAAGCTGATTGAGAAGAATGGACGGAATTTCCGGGAGGTGACCGGGGATGTCCGTTTCTTGCACAACAATACATATCTGCATTGCGACACCGCTTTGTGGAATGTGGACAGTGAGTACATTGATGCCATCGGCAACGTAAAAATTATCCAGGAGAACACCATTCTTTCGGGTGATAAGTTGCATTACATTCTGAAAAAGGATTTGGCACAATTCCGGGGCACCCTGGTGGAATTGCTGGATAAGGATGGTAACTGTCTTAGAACCAAGTATCTGGATTACAATACCCGGGATAGCGTGGCTACTTTCTGGAACGGTGGCAGCATGCGGGATGAAGACGGAAACGTGATTGAAAGCCAACGGGGAATGTACGAGTCCAAAATCAGCAAGTTCTCGTTCAACCGTCGGGTGCAGATGTTTTCGGACACCCTGTTTTTTGTAACGGACAGTCTTCGTTATTATTCCGACCGCAATTATGCGGAATTCTCCTCGAATACGAAGGGATGGCGAAACGACAATTATCTTGAAGCACAGGGGGGATGGTATAACCGGGAACAGGAACGTTTGTATTTTGAAAAGGACGTGTATATCCGGACCCCGGATTATGAAATCTGGTGCGAACGCCTGCATTACGACCGGAACCAGGCCATCAGCCTGTTGGAGGACCGTGTCCGGATTCTGGATACAGCCAACCAAACGGCGATCCTGACGAACCGGCTTCTCTACGAGGACTGGCGAAAATATGCGGAACTCACCGACTCTCCGGCTATTATCTATTATGGAAAAGATGAGCAGGGTGTTCGGGACACCTTGTTTTTTGGGGCAGATACGTTGATCTACCAAGCCAGACGCATGTATGAGATTGACAGTGCGGTGGTGGAGGTAGCCAAATACCGTAAGGAACAGTCCCGTCTGGATCCAGTTGGATCCTTGATCCAGAAACGTAAGGAAGCTCAAAATCAATCGGCGAGCCAGGGCAACCGTCCTGGAGGGGCTACGGGTGGAGCAGCCGCTCCGGCAACGCGTCCGAATGGAGGCAATACCTCCGGACAGACCGCTCCGGGTCAAACGCCTCCGGGTCAAACGCCTCCGGGCCAGAACCGACCGGGTCAAGCGCCTCCGGGTCAGAATCGACCGGGCCAAACGCCTCCGGGTCAGACCGCTCCACCGGTGGCAAACCGGCAGCCGGCAGCCTCGCATGACTATCCGACTACGAAATCTCCCTCCGGCCCCCGTGTTGTGGAGTATGAGGACCTGCTGGACTTCTTGAGAGAATCCGATTCGACCGGTGTAGCCCCGCAACGTCCTCCTCGTCCTCCGAGACCGGGCAATTCGTCGGCAGACAGCATGCAGCAACGCCGCAATCGTCCGCCGATGGATAGTTTGCGGAAGAACCGTCCGCAGATGCCGCAGTCGGACAGTCTGGAAAAAAATCGACCGCAGTCCGACAGTTTATGGAAGAATCGTCCGCCGATGGACAGTTTACGGAAAAACCGACCGCAATCTCCGCAGTCCGACAGTTTGCGTCAGTCAGGTCCGGTTAAGGATAGCCTCCAATTCGCAGCGCCCACGGACAGTTTGGGAACAAGCACTGTTGCCGATACGACGCAAGTCGTGCCCGAAGCCCCGAAGGATACTACCCAAATCATCTTTTTGCGGGCTTACCATCGTGTGCGGATGTATCGTACCGATATGCAGGTCATCTGTGATTCATTGGAGTACACCGGACTGGATTCCATCGCCCGGTTGTACAAGGACCCCGTTTTGTGGAACGAGGTAACCAATCAGCTGACTTCAGACAGCATGCAGCTCATCATTGAAGACGGCAAATTGACCAAGGGAATTCTCAATTCAAGTGCTTACCTGATTGCAGAACAGGATACGTTGTTTTACAACCAGATCAAAGGCGCCGAGATGATCGGGTATTTTCGTGATTCAGAGTTGTATCGCTTCGACGCCTTGGGTGGGGCCTCGGCCTTGTTCTTCCTGGCAGAGGATTCGTCCATTACGACGATGAACCAGAAGGAATCCACTATGTTGTCTTCGATGTTGAAGGACAATACCATTGAGCGTTCCACTTATTTTGAGAAGGTCAAGAACGATTTCTTCCCCATCGTTGAATTGACTCCCGAGCAGAAGTTTCTGCGGGATTTCCATTGGCGCCCGGAGGACAGACCGCAGGATCGTTATGCCATTACCGATGGCAATGTTCCGGAATCCGAGCGTCGACGGCCGGTGCATCGTTTCTTCCCGAAATTCACGACAACGGAGACCTATTTCCCGGGTTACATTCCAGGCATTCTTCGGGAGATTGAGGTACGCGACTCGTTGAGCCGTCTGCCCCGTGTGCCGGTATTGGTCTTTGATATTGATACCCTGGAGATTGCTATGGAGGAAATCCCGGTGATTCCGGATGAATCCATTCTGAAAGAAGAGGTTCAGAAGGAAGAGCCCAAGCGACATAAATCTTCGGGGGCAACCGATTCTACGAAGGTCAAGAAGAGAGAACCGGTCATCAGTGACAAGCCGGTAAGGCGCACGCCTCCTACCTTGCAGAAATACCCCTTACGGAATCGTCGGGATACAAGTTTGTACAATCGTCTGTCAGAACAGTATGCGTTGCTGGCAACGGCCATGGATACGGTGTATGTGCTGCAGGACAGTCTGTATCGCTCCGCAGATACCATGGACCGTTCGGATGTGCGATACATCAAACGTGTGATCCGCTATTATGAACGTCAGGAAAGAAAAATATTGCGGACCATCCGTCGGGTAGAACGCCGTCTTTTGAAACGCTTGGATTTGTACAGAAAGCCCGAAGAAATGGATTAAATTTGTAAACACTAATTGAAAATATACTCCTATGAAAGAATTTTTGATCGATGAAGGTCGCCACGGAGTGGAAGATGTGAAGACCTTGTTGTCTCCTGATTGCCGTCTGGTATTGGGAGAAACTGCCAAGAAACGGATTATCAAATGTCGTGAATACTTGGATCACCGTATGGAAACCCAAAAGGAGCCGATCTACGGCATTACAACCGGTTTCGGTTCGTTGTGTAATGTGTCTGTAGGCAAAGAGGATCTGTCACAATTGCAAAAGAACCTGGTGATGTCACATGCCTGCGGTGTGGGCGAAGAAGTATCCGTCGAAGTGGTGAAACTGATGTTGGCTTTCAAGGTGAAATCCTTGGCTTACGGTTTCTCGGGTGTCCGTTTGGAAACCGTGGAACGTTTGGTCGATTTCTTCAACAATGGAGTGTATCCGGTGGTTTACCAACAAGGTTCGTTGGGAGCTTCCGGTGACTTGGCTCCCTTGGCAAACATGTGCTTGCCGTTGTTGGGCCTGGGTGAAGTAAATTACAAAGGCCGTCGCTGCTCAGCCGAAGAAGTGAACAAAGAATTCGGTTGGGAACCCCTTACATTGGCATCCAAAGAAGGTTTGGCCTTGTTGAACGGTACCCAATTCATGTTGGCAAACGGTATGTGGTCGTTGTTCCACGCAAAACGTTTGTCTGGCTTGGCTGATAAGATTGCTGCCGTTTCGTTGGAAGGTTACGACGGTCGCATTTCTCCCTTTACTCCGGGTGTACACGAAGTACGTCCGCAACGCGGCCAGATGAAGACCGCAGAAAATATGCGCAAATACTTGGAAGGTAGTGAAATCATTGCTCGTCCGAAAGCACACGTACAAGACCCCTATTCTTTCCGTTGTGTTCCGCAAGTACACGGTGCGTCCAAAGATGCCATTGACTACGTAGAGCAAGTATTGACCATTGAATTGAACAGTGCAACCGATAACCCGACCGTATTGCCGGACGAAGATTTGGTGGTATCTGCTGGTAACTTCCACGGACAGCCTTTGGCTTTGGCCTTGGATTTCCTGGCCATTGCGTTGGCAGAATTGGGATCGATCTCGGAAAGACGGATGTACCAGCTGATCTCTGGCAAACGCGAATTGCCCTCGTTCCTGGTGGCCCGTTCCGGTTTGAATTCCGGCTTTATGATTCCTCAATATGCGGCTGCTTCTGTGGTGAGCCAAAACAAACAATTGTGTACCCCTTGCTGTGTGGATACCATTGACTCCTCACAAGGACAGGAAGACCACGTGAGTATGGGGGCCAATGCGGCGACCAAATGTGTTCGTGTGGTGTTGAACGTAGAGAAGATCCTCGCCATCGAGTTGATGAATGCTGCCCAAGCGTTGGATTTCCGTCGCCCGTTGCACTCTTCCGCAATTCTGGAAGAATTTGTAGCAGAGTATCGTAAAGTGGTTCCCTTCATTGAAGAGGATCAGGTGATGTACACCCACATGCAAAACAGTATTGAATTCTTGAGAACCCAAACAGCATGATATTTATAAAGAACATCAAAGGTCTGGTAGGTGTCCGGGAGGAACTGGAAACCGCTCCTTTGCGGGGAGAGGCTCTGGGAGATCTTCGGACCTTGGAAAATGCTTGGCTGGTCATCGAAGGGGAGCAGATTGCGGATTTTGGAGAGATGGATGAGTTGGGCAACGATGAGGATGGCTGGGAGCAGCTGTCTGCAATGGAAAGTCGTGCGGACCGTGTCATTGATGCGACCGGACGTTTTGTGTTCCCGTCCTGGTGTGACTCCCATACCCATTTGGTCTATGCGGGTAGCCGTGAACGTGAATTCATGGATAAGATTCGGGGACTTTCGTACCAGGAAATTGCTCGTCGGGGAGGAGGAATCCTCAACTCGGTGGAACTGTTGCACAATACCTCGGAAGACGAGTTGGTGCGTCAGGCCAAAGAGCGGGCCGATGAAATCATCCGCTTTGGCACGGGTGCCGTAGAAATCAAAAGTGGTTATGGCCTGACCTTGGAAGACGAGGTGAAGATGTTGCGTGTGGCTCGTCGGATAGCCGAAGAGACTCCGCTGACGGTGAAAACCACCTTTCTGGGTGCCCATGCGGTGCCGGTACGTTACCGGGAAGACCGCGAAGGTTATGTAAACGAGATCATCAACGAGATGATTCCGGTCATTGCTTCGGAAGGTCTTGCCGAATACGTCGATGCTTTTTGTGAGCAAGGCTTTTTCACCGTGGAAGACACCGACCGTATTTTCAATGCCGGTCTGAAATACGGCCTGGTTCCGAAAGTACACGCCAATCAGATGAGTTTTTCGGGTGGCGTTCAGTTGGGTGTGAAATACGGTGCCCGCTCGGTGGACCATTTGGAATTTACCGGAGCGGAAGAGTATGCTTTGTTGGCGGCCAGTGATACCATTGCAACCTTGTTGCCGGGTGCTACCTTCTTCTTGGAAATGGATTTTCCGAATGCCAAAGCCATGATTGATGCCGGTGTAGCTGTTGCCCTGGCAACCAACTACAATCCGGGTTCATGCCCTTGTGGCGATATGCGTTTCATGGCGTCGTTGGCTTGTTTGAAGATGAAATTGACTCCCGAGCAAGCCATTCAGGCGGCGACCTTCAATGGCGCCTGTGCCATGGATGTGATTGAGGATTTGGGTTCCATTACAGCTGGCAAACGGGCCAATTTGTTTATCACCAAACCGATGCCTTCGTACGAATTTTTGCCCTATGCCTTCACCACTCCCTTGGTCGATACCATCATCTTAAACGGTCAACTGTATGAATAGTTATACAACTCCCTTGGGCGAGGTTCGCATCGGCTGGATGGGACACGCTTCTTTGATTTTGGAATGGAACGGAAAGGTCATTTATTCCGATCCCTATTCCGAAGTGGCGGACTATGCCGGTAAGCCTGCAGCCGACTTGATTTTGATTACCCACAACCACTACGATCATTACGATCCGGCAGCCTTCTGCCACGTGGAGACGCCTGCAACGAAGTTCGTTGTGAGCCAGAATGTGGGGGTTGTGGATGCCCGTTACCAAGTATTGGAAAACGGAGAATCCACCGAGTGGGAAGGGATCCGCATTGCTGCTGTTCCTTCGTACAACATCGAGCGACGCAACGAAGAAGGCAATCATTTCCATCCGCAAGGGGTTGGCAATGGCTATGTCTTGGATTTCGGTGGTTTCACCCTTTACATTGCGGGTGATACGGAGCCGGTTCCGGAAATGGAGGCCCTTCCGGCTTTGGACGTCGCCTTGTTGCCGAAAAACCTGCCTTACACCATGACCGATGAGGAGTTCATCGGCTTGGGTAACCGTTTGCAGCCGAAATATTTGTATCCCATTCACTTTTTTGAATTGGACTATGACGCTCTCCGAGCCGCAATTGATTCGAAAATACAACTAGTAAATCCGAAAAAATATGATTAAGAGACTTATCGAATGCGTTCCGAACTTCAGTGAAGGACGCAACATGGATGTCATCAACCAAATCACCGCAGAAATTGAATCGGTGGATGGTGTGAAATTGTTGAACGTAGATCCGGGTGCTGCCACCAACCGTACCGTGGTAACCTTTGTGGGTGAGCCCGAACCCGTGATCGAAGCTGCTTTCCGTGCCATTCGCAAAGCGGGTCAATTGATTGATATGCGTCACCACCACGGGGAACACCCTCGCTTCGGTGCTACCGACGTATGTCCTTTGATTCCGATTGCCGGTATTACCATGGAAGAAACGGTGGAATATGCCCGCCAATTGGGAAAACGTGTGGGTGAAGAATTGGGTATTCCGGTGTATGCTTACGAAAATGCAGCCTTCACTCCGGAACGTCGCAACTTGGCTTACTGCCGTGCTGGTGAATACGAAGGTTTGACCAAGAAATTGGCCGATCCGAACATGAAACCGGACTTTGGTCCCGCAGAATTCAACGAGTCTGTAGCGGGTACCGGATGTACTGCCATCGGTGCTCGTGACTTCCTGGTAGCGATCAACTACAACTTGAACACCACTTCAACCCGTCGTGCGAACGCCATCGCTTACGATGTACGCGAAAAAGGTAGAAAGAAACGCGAAGGCAACCCCATTACCGGTAAAGTAGTGAAAGACGAAAACGGAAACGATGTATGGATTCCGGGTACGTTGAAAGGTTGCAAAGCCATCGGTTGGTTCATCGAAGAATACGGTATTGCTCAAATTTCTATGAACGTGACCAACATCTCCGTAACCCCTGTTCACGTAGCTTTTGAAGAAGTTTGTGCCAAAGCACAAGCTCGTGGATTGCGTGTAACCGGTTCGGAAATCGTAGGTTTGATTCCCAAAAAAGTGTTGATCGATGCGGGTAAACACTTCTTGGCAAAACAACAACGTTCGTTGGGTATCTCTGAAGAAGAAATCATCAAGATCGCTGTGAAATCCATGGGATTGGATGATTTGTGCCCCTTCAACCCGCGTGAAAAGGTCATCGAATACTTGTTGGAAGACGACAACAAGAAACGTTTGATCGACTTTACCTGCAAAGGTTTCGCTGAAGAAACTGCTTCTGAATCACCGGCTCCGGGTGGTGGATCCATCTCTGCATACATGGGCTCTTTGGGCGCAGCTTTGGGAACCATGGTTGCCAACTTGTCTTCCCACAAACCGGGTTGGGATGACCGTTGGGAATTCTTCTCCCAATGGGCAGAAAAAGGTCAGGCGTTGATGAAAGAATTGTTGTTCTTGGTTGACGAAGATACCAATGCTTTCAACAAGATCATGGATGCCTTCGGTTTGCCGAAATCTACCGATGAAGAAAAAGCGGCTCGTACGGCTGCAATCCAAGCGGCAACGTTGTATGCTACCCAAGTTCCTTTCAACACCATGAAAGCGGCTTACCAAGTGTACGACATCGTTGAGGCTATGGCCAAAGAAGGTAACCCGAATTCTGTTTCGGATGCCGGTGTGGGTGCATTGAGCGTTCGCGCAGCTGTACAAGGTGCTTTCTTGAACGTGAAGATCAATGCAGCCGGTTTGAAAGACCGTGAAGTGGCTGAGCAAATCATCAACGAGGCAGCAGCTTTGGCTGCCGAAGCGGATCGCAGAGAAAAAGAAATCATCGCGATTGTCAACGAAGTGATTGCCAAGTAATCCTTCGCTGCTATCCACCTAGGAGAGACCCGTCATCTGGCGGGTCTCTTTTTTGTATGGTGGATGGGGCGGGGTCGTTTTGGGGAAATCAAAAGCCCGAAAGTCAATGACTTCCGGGCTTGATATCCTGGGCGGCACCTGTACTGGGTGTGCCGTCAGTAGTTTTTACTTACCAGCCAATCTGCGGTACGATTCGTAGCGGAGTTTTGCAAATTCTTCTGTTTTTGCAAACAAGTCAGCAGCTTCTTCAGGGAAGGTCTTCAGCAGTGAGCTGTAACGGACTTCACCTTTGATGAAGCTTTGGAACTTGCTCCAATCCGGTTCTTTGCTATCCAAAGTGAAGGGATTTTGACCTGCTTCAGCCAAAGCCGGGTTGAAGCGGTACAAATGCCAGTAACCACATTCAACAGCAAGTTTTTCTTCACGTTGGCTAGCTCCCATACCATTTTTCAAACCGTGGTTGATACAAGGAGCATAAGCGATGATCAAGGAAGGACCGTTGTAAGCTTCGGCTTCTTTGATTACGTTGAAATATTGGGCCGGGTTTGATCCCATTGCCACTTGTGCAACGTAAACATAACCGTAGCTCATGGCCATCATACCGAGGTCTTTCTTGCGGACACGTTTACCGGAAGTAGCAAATTTAGCCACAGCACCTGCGGGAGTTGATTTAGAGGATTGTCCACCGGTGTTTGAGTAAACTTCGGTATCCAATACCAATACGTTGATGTTTTCGCCAGAAGCCAATACGTGGTCCAATCCACCGTATCCGATGTCGTATGCCCAACCGTCACCACCGATGATCCATTGGCTACGAGCTGCGATGAGGTCTTTGCGAGCGAGCAACTCTTTGCAGATGTCGCAACCGCAAGCTTCCATCAACGGAACGATTTCGTCAGCGATTTCGCGGGTAATGGTTGCATCGTTGCGGTTTTCCAACCATTTTGCAAACAATGCTTTCAATTCAGAAGAGCAACGGGTGCATTCCAAACCTTTGATCATCCATTCGGCCACGGTTTCGCGGAGGCGTTCAGTACCGACGCGCATACCCAGACCGAATTCAGCGTTGTCTTCGAACAATGAGTTTGCCCAAGCCGGACCACGACCGTTCTTGTCGGTGGTGTAGGGAGATGCCGGGAACGAACCACTGTAGATAGAAGAACATCCGGTTGCATTGGCTACCATCATGCGGTCACCGAACAATTGGGTGATGGATTTGATGTAGGGAGTTTCACCGCAACCTGCACAAGCACCGGAGAATTCAAAGAGCGGTTGAGCAAATTGAGCGTTCTTCAAGTTTTGGGTCTTCGGAGCCACGGTGTCTTTGTAACCTACGTTTGCGTGGAGGTAGTCAAAGTGTTCTTGTTCGTGAACTTGGCTTTCGAGGGGTTTCATTACCAATGCCTTGGTCTTCGCAGGACATACATCAGCGCAGTTGCCGCAACCGGTACAATCCATCGGAGATACTTGGATGGTAAATTTGTATTCTTTGAAGGCTGCGTTGCCTTGTACGCGTTTGATGCCGGCAGGAGCATGGGCTGCTTCTTCTTCGCTCATCAGGAACGGGCGGATGGCTGCGTGAGGACAAACGTAAGCACATTGGTTACATTGGATACAGTTTTCAGATTGCCATTCGGGAACGTTGACAGCAATGCCCCGTTTTTCGAAGGCGGCGGTACCTGCCGGAATGGTTCCATCGGCCAGGTTGCCGGTGAATGCGCTTACCGGAATTTCATTACCGTTTTGGGCATTTACTACGTCCGCTACGCTGCGAACCCACTCGGGAGCCAGGCGGTCAAAGTTTGCCGGACGGAATTTTGCACGGATGTTTTTCCATTCCACGGGAACTTCCACTTCGTGGTATTCTGCTCCACGATCCACCGCTGCGTAGTTCTTTTTAACCACGTCTTCGCCTTTCTTACCGTAGCTCTTGTCGATGGCTTTTTTCATCATGGCAACGGCGTCTTCGTACGGGATGATGCCGGTAATTTTGAAGAAGGCCGATTGGAGGATGGTGTTGGTACGGTTGCCCAAACCGATTTCTTCCGCAATTTTCGTTGCATTGATGATGTACATCTTCAAGTTGTTTTCAGCAACGAGTTGTTTTACGTGGTCCGGAATGCGTTCCAAAGTTTCTTCTACAGACCAGAGGCTGTTCAACAAGAAGGTGCCGTTTTTCTTGATACCGCGCAGTACGTCGTATTTTTGCAAGTACGAAGGAACGTGGCAAGCAACGAAGTCCGGGGTTGATACCAAGTAAGGTGAGGTAATCGGATCGTCTCCGAAACGGAGGTGTGAACAGGTGTATCCGCCAGATTTCTTGGAGTCATAGTCAAAGTAACCTTGGCAGTATTTGTTGGTGTTGTCACCGATGATCTTGATGGTGTTCTTGTTGGCACCTACGGTACCGTCAGAACCCAAACCATAGAATTTGCATTCGTAGGTTCCTTTGCGGGCCAATGAGAATTCTTCACCAACGGGCAGTGAATGGAAGGTAACATCATCCACGATACCGATGGTAAAGCCGTTTTTCGGTTCTTTCTTGGTCAGGTTTTCAAATACAGCGAGGATTTGGGCCGGGCTGGTATCTTTTGAAGACAGACCGTAGCGTCCACCGACAATCATCGGAGCATCGTCTCCACGGTCAGCAAGCACGGCTTTGATATCCATGTAGAGGGGTTCCCCAACAGAACCCGGTTCTTTGGTGCGGTCCAGAACAGCAATGCGTTTTACGGTGCTGGGGAGAACGCGCAAGAAGTATTTTGCAGAGAAAGGACGGTACAGGCGAACGGTCAAAACACCGACTTTTTCGCCTTTTGCCATCAACATATCCACCACTTCGCGAACGGTTTCGCATACAGAACCCATCGCAACGATGATGTTCTTTGCTTCGGGATCTCCGTAGTAATCGAACGGCAAGTAGTGACGTCCGGTCAATTCGCTGATTTCACCCATGTAGCGGGCTACGATATCGGGAACGGCATCGTAGTACGGGTTGCTGGCCTCACGTGCTTGGAAATATACGTCCGGGTTTTGTGCAGTACCACGGGTTACGGGACGGTTCGGATTCAATGCTTTTTGACGGAAAGCCTTCAACGATTTTTCGCTGAACATACCTTTCAAAGCTTCTTCGTCCAACATTTCAATTTTTTGGATTTCGTGAGAAGTACGGAAACCATCGAAGAAGTGGATGAACGGAATGCTTGATTTCAGTGTTGCCAAGTGTGCTACGGCAGCCAGGTCCATGGATTCTTGAACACTGCCGGATGCCAACATGGCAAAACCGGTTTGGCGAGCAGCCATGACGTCGGAGTGGTCACCGAAAATGGACAATGCTTGAGCCGCCAAAGCACGGGCAGAAACGTGGAAAACTGTCGGCAACAATTCGCCGGCAATTTTGTACATATTGGGGATCAACAACAACAAACCTTGTGATGCCGTAAAGGTTGAAGTCAACACACCTGCTTGCAAAGAACCGTGAACGGCACCTGCAGCCCCACCTTCACTTTGCATTTCTGTGACTTTTACCTTTTCTCCGAAGAGGTTCTTTTTACCGAAAGCAGACCATTCGTCTACATACTCAGCCATGGTTGATGACGGAGTAATCGGGTAAATAGCAGCATGTTCGCTGAATAAATAGGCTACGTGGGCGGCAGCATAGTTACCGTCACACGTGATAAATTTCTTTTCTTTAGCCATCTTTGTATAGGTTTTATTAGATTTTCATTTGGTTACCTTTCTGTTTGAAAAATAATCGGGCAAATTTACGAAAATTTTTCAACATTCTTACTGACGGCCAGAAGTATTTGCATCCGGGATGCATTTTTTGATGAGGCCTTGGAGTACGTTGCCGGGTCCGAGTTCCACAAATTCTGTTGCGCCGTCCTGTTGCATTTGAAGAACCGTTTGTGTCCATCGTACCGGAGCGGTCAATTGCATCAAAAGGTTTTGTTTGATTTCCGCGGGATCGGTGTGCGGTTTTGCATCAACGTTTTGATAGACAGGGCAGATGGGTTGGCGGAATTCGGTTTTTTCTATGGCTTCGGCTAGTTCTAACCGTGCCGGTTCCATCAGGGGAGAGTGGAATGCGCCGCCAACCGACAAGGGCAGGGCACGCTTTGCTCCGGCGGCTTTCAGGTTTGCGCAGGCTTGTTGTACGGCTTCCATGGCTCCGGAAATGACCAGCTGGCCGGGACAGTTGTAATTCGCCGGGACCACCACGCCTTCGGTTTCAGAACAGATCTTTTCAACAAGTTCATCGCTGGCTCCCAGTACAGCAGCCATCGTGGAGGGCTCCAGTTCGCAGGCTTTTTGCATGGCTTGGGCACGGGCGGCAACCAGGCGAAGGCCGTCTTCAAAGTTCATGGCGCCGGCGGCAACCAGGGCGGAAAATTCTCCCAATGAGTGTCCGGCTACTTGATCCGGTTGAAAATCTTCGGCGGTCAGTGCCAACGCTACCGAATGAAGGAAGATGGCCGGTTGGGTAACTTTGGTTTGTTTGAGGTCTTCCGCACTGCCATGGAACATGATGTCGGTGATGCGAAAACCCAGAATATCATTGGCTTTCTCAAACAATTCTTTGACTTTGGGATTGTTGTTGTAGAGGTCCTGACCCATTCCTGTGAATTGGGCACCTTGACCGGGAAAAACAAAAACTTTCATATATTTTTAACTATCAAAAATTAATTTCTAACTTTGCACCCTACTGCTCTCGTAGTTCAATGGATAGAATATAGGATTCCGGTTCCTACGATGTGGGTTCGATTCCCGCCGAGAGTACTTAACTGCTTTTGCGTTGAAAATCCCGCCAGCAAGCGGGATTTTTCTGTTTTATACCTCTTTTAGATTTCTTCGTATGGGGTGTCTTCTATATCGGATTCAGGATGATCTGTTTCGTGTTCCAATGTGCGTCGTCGGTTGGTGAAAGTCTGGATCAATTCGGAAATACCATAGACGAGTAGGGCGATGCCGAACAGCCAGAAGATGGTGTTGCCGCTTTCTTTGGGCGAGAAGAACATGGAGAAGCCGCACAACGTGATGAGGACTGGAACGATGGCGTATCCCCAGGGAGTTCCGATGGCCTTGCGGGTCTGTATGAAATTGAAGACGGAGACCAAGCCGAGCAACAGCAGGATGCCTCCGAAAAGGAACATGATGATGCTGATGAAGAAGCTGGGGAAGAACAGGAGCAGAAGACCGAAGACGGTGCTGACGATGCCATTCGCAGACAGCAGGGAAAATTCATAGCCGTTGGCTTTTGCGGTTCTTCTGTGGGATATCAAGGAGGCGATGCCGGCCAGCAGGATGAGTGTTCCCAATACATAGACAAAGATGCCTTGAATGATTTCGGGCCAAGCAACGAATATCAGCCCTGCAATGATGGTGACAGCTGCGCGGGTGTATCCGGAAGAGCGGTCGTAAAGTGTGCCGATGGGTTTCATAAGCGTTGTTTTGTAATATATTTTACAAAAATAGTAAAAATCTAAAAGTGTGCCAAAATATGTCGTCTGTGAATCAGGTGCACGGGCTGTCGGATTCTGTCTGATTGAGCTGTTGGGAGGTGTTGTGATCAAGAAATAAAAAAAGACACTGCAGAAGCAATGTCTTTTTAACTTTTGGGTGGAAGATGGGATTCGAACCCACGACCCCTAGTGCCACAAACTAGTGCTCTAACCAACTGAGCTACATCCACCATGTACCGCAATTAACAATTTTTCAATTGCGGACTGCAAAGGTATGTATTTTTTTTGAATAACCATATCTTTTTTGAAAAAAAATATTGGGTCACTTTTTTCAACCAAAAATGCAAGGAGTCTGGTAAATTTTTTGTTATATTTGTTGTCCCTTTAAGGAAATTTAAAACTATTCAAAAATAAACCTTTATGGCTCGCGAAATTAAATTCTCTCTCGTATATCGAGACATGTGGCAATCATCTGGAAAGTATGTTCCGATGGTGCATCAATTGAAGCAAATTGCTCCCGTAATCATTGATATGGGTTGCTTCGACCGCGTTGAAACCAACGGGGGTGCATTCGAACAAGTTAACCTTCTTTTTGGTGAGAACCCGAACAAGGCCGTTCGTGAATGGACTGCTCCCTTTAATAAGGTAGGTATTCAAACACACATGTTGGAACGTGGTTTGAACGCTTTGCGAATGTTTCCGGTTCCGGCGGACGTGCGTGCTTTGATGTATAAGGTAAAAGCCAAACAAGGTACCAATATTTCCCGTTCATTCTGCGGTTTGAACGATCACCGTAACTTGAAATTGTCCGTTGAGTTTGCAAAAGCAGGCGGTATGATTTCTCAAGTGGCCCTCAGCATTACTTATTCTCCGGTTCATACTGTAGAATACTACATGGACTTGGTGGACAAAGTGGTGGCTTACGGTTGTGATGAAATCTGTTTGAAAGACATGGCAGGTATCGGTCGTCCGGCATTCCTGGGTCGTCTGACCAAAGCTATCAAAACCAAATACCCGCACATCAAAGTACAATACCACGGCCACACCGGTCCCGGTTTCTCGCCGGCATCTATGTTGGAAGTAGCTCGCGCTGGTGCTGACTACTTGGACGTAGCAATCGAACCGTTGGCATGGGGTAAAGTTCACCCGGATGTAATCACCATTCGTGAAATGTTGAAAGACGATGGTTTCTTGGTGAAAGACATCAACATGGATGCTTACATGGAAGCTCGTCGTTTGACCCAATCTTTCTGCGACGATTATTTGGGATACTTCATTGATCCGGGTAACGCGCACATGTCATCGTTGTTGGTAGGCTGCGGTCTCCCCGGTGGTATGATGGGTTCTATGATGGCCGACTTGAAAGGTTTCCACGGAGCGATCAACAGCTCATTGCGTAACCAAGGCAAGAAAGAAGTTAGCTTGAATGACTTGACCGTGATGTTGTTCCAAGAAGTTGAGTATGTATGGCCTCGTTTGGGTTATCCTCCGTTGGTAACTCCGTTCAGCCAATATGTGAAGAACACCGCATTGATGAACTTGATGCATACTTTGAAAGGCGAACCTCGCTGGACAACCATTGACAAAGATACTTGGAACATGATTTTGGGTAAAACTGGTCAATTGCCCGGTGAATTGGCTCCTGAAATTATTCAATTGGCAAAAGAAAAAGGTTTGGAATTCTATACCGGCGATCCGCAAGCCGCTTTCCCGGACGAACTCGACCGCTTCCGCAAAGAAATGAAAGAAAACAACTGGGACTTCGGTCAAGACGACGAAGAATTGTTCGAATTTGCAATGCACGAAAGACAATACCGCGACTACAAGAGTGGTATTGCTAAAAAGCGTTTCGAGCAAGAGTTGGAACAAGCCAAAGAGAAAGCCGGTGCGCCGAAGATCACCGTGCGTCCGGTTGTCGAAATGCCGAAATTTGATGTGGATGCAGTGGTAGCAAAATATCCGAACGCATTGCCGCTCCAATCTCCGGTAAAAGGTCAATTGATCTGGCAATACGATGTGGCCGATGTTTCTACGGCTCCGAATGTAGGTGAGCCCGTTAAAGAAGGTAAGGCTGTATGCTTCGTTCAGGCTTATTATGGTATGGAAGAAGTGAAAGCTCCAAAAGACGGTAAGATCGTTTACATTGCAGCGAAACAAGGTCAGCAAGTAGACAAAGGCGAAATCGTTGCTTTTGTAGAATAATTGCTGGTACTATGAATAGGGAGGTCTGTCCAATCGGGGCAGGCCTCTTTTTTTTGTTTCGGCTGGTGTAGGTTGGAGGATCAGGTCTCCTTGGGGAGTAATGCTCTTCCTGACATAGGAACTGTTGGAGAGGAGAGAGGGGGTGCGGTACAATCCGATCGAGGTGGATTGTGGCTGGTTTTTCGAAGTTGCCAATGATGCTTCCGTATGAGGTGGTACACTGGATAAAAATTTTTCAAAGGAGACAAAAATCATAATGATATAGTAATCAAGTACATGTGTGTTTTGCTAAAAAAATCAACGAAAAAAAATTAAAAAAAGTCTCAAAAAAATTTGGTGGGTAAAAAAAAAGCCTCTATATTTGCAACCCGTTTCGGAAACGAGGCGATTAAAACGAAAGTTCTTTGAAGCATTGATGAGAGAAAAGGTAGAGGTTATATTAATTGTAGTACAATAAAAACCTCGTCAAAATAATCTTTGTCAGGAACAGCTTAGAGATATTAAAAAATATACAATGAAGAGTTTGATCCTGGCTCAGGATGAACGCTAGCGGCAGGCTTAACACATGCAAGTCGAGGGGCAGCGGGGAGTAGCAATACTCTGCCGGCGACCGGCGCAA
>JAZUBU010000017.1:0-56936 GCA_045638645.1 Bacteroidales bacterium | reverse complement strand
CTCATCTATATACGGTCTTTCAGGACCGCATTACAACCACGGAAGCCCGTTGCGTATTAAACAATCTACCAACGAATTGCATTATTTCCCAATTTCCTGCCTTTTTCTCGCGAGTTCTTACTATCTTTACATAGATTTCTTTATCATTTACTATGAAAGAGCCCGGATACGTATACATTCTCACGAACCCGTCATTCAAGGAAGATTGGGTGAAAATTGGAAAGAGTTCCCGCCCCGTCAATGTGAGATCAAAGGAGTTGGACAATACAGCAGTGCCACTTCCGTTTGAAATTTTTGCGACGATTAGAACCGTTAAGTACAACGAGGTTGAGAAATTGATCCATAAGACAATCGACCGCCTGACGGATCTCCGAATCAGGCAGAATCGAGAATTCTTCAACATCCAGCCACAGATAGCATTGGATATCCTGCGTGATATTTCTACGACCATTGATGACGCATTCATAGAATTATACCATAACAACCAGCCAATTGAGGAATCCAATCAAGTTCCGGATGAAGAACCTCACAAGAGAAGGGCTCCTTTTAAGTTCAGTATGGTAAACATTCGAATCGGTGAAACCATTGTCTTTACTCCGAAAAACATAGAAGTTAAGGTTGCAAGCGATAATCAAGTCGAGTACGAAGGTCGTATTTACAAGCTCTCCCCTTTCACAGCCGCCTTCCTTCCGGATGAAATGCGCAATGCCTCGGATGCCTACCAGGGCCCTAAATACTTTTCGTACAAAGGAAAGGCACTGGATGACCTTCGGAAAGAACAGGAAGATTGCTACCAATAAGTAAAATGTCCATGACCATCATCCTCTTATCCTTCTTGTTGATTGGACTTTCGGTTTGGAGAATTATCCAATCCTCTCCAGGCCAGGTCGGCCGTGTTGGAGAAAGACGAGTATCGCGAAAACTGGACTGGCTTCCGAAAGAGTATCGCATACTCAATGACATTCTATTGAAGACCCCTAGCGGAACAACACAGATAGACCACATTGTAGTCTCTCCCTACGCAATATTTATTATCGAGACAAAGAACTACAAAGGCTGGATTCTGGGTCATGAAAATGCACAAGAATGGAAACAAAGTCTTCTGGGAAAGAAAAAATTATTCGGCAGGAGGATTGAACAGCACAAGTTTAGAAATCCAATCCTGCAGAATCAGGCGCACGTGAATGCCATAAAACGGTTGGTCTCCCCCATTGGCAACTTCCCGATTATTCCCATTGTGGTTTTTTCAGATAAGGCGGAATTGAAAATAACCGTTCCCAACCATATCGTCATAACGTGGAGCCGTCTTCGGAAAACCATGAAGAAGTTTCACGAACACGTTATTCCGGACTCAGAAGTCCACAAAATAGTTGCAGCAATACGTACTGCCAATATTACCGACAAGAAGGCAAGAAAGAATCATGCAATGTCTGTCCGGCAAAAGCAGGAACGAACGAAACAAATGCTGGCAAACCGGATATGTCCACTCTGCCATTCAACACTTGTCGTCAAAAAGGGCAAATACGGGCGTTTCTGGGGATGCTCCAATTATCCGGCGAGTACGTTTACCACACCACTCGCCAAGAATCAATGGCGTTTCTGGTTCAATTAGGCCAACGAAATCGAATAGTCCTTCCCTACCGATAAAGCACCGATCTTCACGGTCTAATGACTGCTGATGATGCGGCTTACCTCCCATAAAACTCTCACCCCCGAGCACACAAACCTCAGGCATAAGCCAGACAGCGACGATATGCGTGCTTAGGGGTCCCAAAACTCACACCCCCGACTTACGGCTCCCGCAAACAAGCAACCTCTCTACTCCCACTTCGGGGTGATTCCCAGAAAGAGTTCGAAATGGATGCCGGGCATCGGGCGGGAGAGTACGGACAAGTATTCTTCGTCGAAGAGATTGTTGATGGCCCCTTTCAGCGAGATTTCTGCCCACTTGAGATCAAAACTCCGTTCCAGAGAAATGTTGCTCATAAAGTACTCGGGCAGCTTGCCGGTCAGGGAGATGTCATTCGAGGACATGGTGAAGCGTTCCGAGTAGTAACACCACTTATACAGGAAGACCCATTTACGCCAGGACAGACGTCCGGTTACGGAGGAGGAATATTCCGGCACATAGGGCAATTGCTTTCCAACGGACTGGTCTGCAGGGGTTCGGGGCTCCCCAACGTTGATGGAGGGAGTCCACGAGAAGGATCCGTTGAGTCCCAACTGCCAATCCTGCGAAAGCTTCAGGTTCAGATCGGCTTTGGCCTCAATTCCGTACGCGTGCACGTCTTTGATGTTCTCCGGAGAAAAGAATCCCTTTGTGGTCGGCAACCAGATGATCCAGTCCTGGATGAACGACTCAAACCAGTTCAGTGAGCCGCTCAGGGCATAGACATCCTTTTTGCCCACGTCAAAGGAAATGCCCGTATCGTAGGTCCAACCGCTCTCTTTCTTCAGATCCGGATTACCGCCTGGCAAAAAATAAAGGTCGTTGAGCGTAGGAAAACGGAAATTGCGGGATACGGAAGCTTTCGCTACCACATTGCCCTGTTTGGAAAGTACTCCATCCAGAAAGAGGGCCGGAATGAACGGTGTCCAGGTCTTGCCATACATTTCTTCACGCAGGACCACCGAAACACCCAAACGGTCTGTGGGCGTCCACTTGGCCGAGAGCGAACCCGAGAGTTCGGGCCGGCCTTTCCGGTAACCCACAATGGCCTTGCCACCATCCTGACGGATGATGTTCTTGTCTACACTTTCCACGATGTGCTGGTGCAGGGCCAGGTTGGCCGTCAGGAGCCAATTTTTGCCGATGTAGTATTCTCCTTCCACCTGGCCGTAGAAGGTGTTGATCCGGCTACGGGAACGGGTCATGTGTGCCATAATCCCATTCCCAACATCCCGTTTGTAGTCGTATGCCATCCATGTGTGGATGTAACCGGCTTTGGCTCCCAGTTTCCAGTCATCCCGCAGATGATCCCACGAAAGAATGCCCCGGAAGGTCTGTTCGCGCTGGCGGTTCTCAAAGTCCGTTTCGTTCCCGTGATCGACCGTCAGCATCGGTAATTCCCGATTGGAATGGATGTACCAGGCATTCAGACCGAAGCGGTCTCCCCGCCTTGTGTTGTAATACATTTCCTGCAAAACATGCAGATCCTTGTACGCCCCGCTCCGGTTTTTCTCGATGGGGTAATACTGGTCAATGATCTGCATCTGATCATCGTAGACATTCTCCTTCTTGTCATGGTTGCGGTATTCAAAGTCATTCGGTGACGAAGAGTAGACGAGCCGGGTCGATGTCTGCCAATGGTCGTTGCCATAGGTCAGCCGCAAAAACTCATCGAAGGTCTCAAACGAACCGATCCCCTGAATGTATTGCAAACCGAAACCTTGGGCATCTGCCGGCCGGGTGGATAGTTTGACTGCGCCCCCCAGACCGCCCCCCGTCTCGTTGACGGAGGAGGTCCCGTGCAACAACGAAGCGTCGTCGATGAAATAGGAAGGAATCATGGAGAAGTCGGTCATACCGAGCATCGGGTTGTTGATCTTCATGCCGTTCCAGGAAACCTGCGTATGGGATGGCGACGTTCCCCGAAATGCGACGGTCGAAAGCGTGGCACGACCGTAGTTCTTGACAAAGATCGAGGTATTGAAGGAGAGGATATCGGCCATGGAAAGGGCGATGTTTTCCTTTAGGATGATGGAATCCAGTTTGGTCTGTTGGGTACCGATCTCTTTTTTGGATCGCTCGGCATACACCACCGCTTCCGGAATGTGGATTACTTGGGCCGAGGCAGCGACGGGTCGCAGCAGGAAGGGTAACAACAGCAGGACCGGTATCAATAAGCGCAGTTTCATCTTATAAAGTATTTATTTCCAACAAAATGAACCAGGAATGATGCCTACATAAAAACAATCGAGGAGTTCCCGGTCTTTTGAGTAACGGTACACGATGCCCTGTTGTACATAGTCAATCGCATCCGCAATGTACACATCCCCTGTGTGGGGACATACCGACAGACCGTAGTACAACGTACCATCGTACGGTAAAAACGGACGAACCGGCACACGGTCTGCCGTTACATCCATCTCCCACACGTCGTCGTTGAGCCAGTAAATTTTGTCTTTGGTCCCGTTGAGCTGGACTTCGCTGGGCCAGTCCCCAAAATCGAATTTGAATTGTTTTTCGATGGTAAAGGTTTCGGCATCAATGCGGTACAATGAGGGGGATTCGTGTCCGTAGGGAGATCCCTCATAGCCGCCGTCCGTGACCGTCCACAATTTCTGGTTGCAGTCCATCACCAGCGATGTCGGTTGGATCCCGACTACCAGTTCATCGACCACCTGATCGGTCTCCGTATCAATTTTCAGAATCCGGTTCTGGTAGGACCAGCAATTTACATAAACGTACTTGCCGAGTTGAACCATCTGTTCGGTCGAACCGGATTCCATGGTCATGTTCGGTACCTCGATGTAGCCGGTAATCTCGTAGCGTTTGGGATTGACGATGTAGATACGGTTGTCCCATATTTGGGTAATGTAAGCCTTCTCATCCGACAAGAAATGCATATACCGGGGCGATGTCAGGTTCGTGATGCGGCCGACTTCCTTGAAAGTATTGATGTTGATGGCAAAGACGACGTGTGAATTGTTGACCACAACCCAACCAATGCTGTCACGAATCGTCATGGACTGACAGACATCGCCCAATTTCATGGCATTGGCACGGTAGAAGACCTCGTTTTGTACGGTTTTGGTCTGCGGATCGTAGTACGAGAGCGTAGCGTTTCCATACTGAAAGTTACCCTCGTTGCAGATGAACAGACCCTCGCCCGAAGCCGATGTGTCAAACTCCTCACCCAATCCGTATTCCCACTTCATGCAGGATGCCGGTAGCAGGAGGACGATGAGAAGGACAAAACCAAAATGTATGCTGCGCATGGTTATTTTTTCATGTTATAATCAAAAAATCCAAAGACTTCGGTAGAGACTTCCCCTAGCCAACCGCTCTTGGCATTCACGCCTACCTGTACCTTTACAAAATCAATGTATTCGAGCCGGACCGGTTCTCCCTCAAAGTCGATGGCATTTGCAATTTTGAAATAATTGGCGTTGGCACTGGCTTCGACATTTTCATCGCCAGAGAGTCGGTCAATGTTGCTGAAATTATCGGCATAGCCCCAATCGTACTCAGCATTGACCCAGTAAGATCCGTTGCCGGACGCATCGTAGTTGCGTGCTTTCAGACACGTTCCTGTCAGCGTATAGCTATCCTCCTGGATCCACAGCGGATAATACGAATCTTGCCGGTGGAATTGGGACAAGTAGTGAATTTCTCCGCTGTTTCCGAGGTTGTCGGACCATTGCACAGACATCCCGGGACCGGTGGGACGGTAATAGGTAACGGCATAGTCTTGCACCGTTTCGGCCTTGCCGGTTTCCGATCCGGCCAATTCGTACCACGTATCATCCGGCAATCCATTTCCATTCTCATCTTGCATCACCCAGACGATTCCCGGTTCGGATGATCCGCTGAAAGAGTTGCCCAGGATTCCGAAATCGTAGTCGCCGGAGTTATCGATGCTGTGGTCGAATCCGACGACCAGGTAACCGCCAAATCCGCCCAACGACACCCAATTGGGATAGGGGTTCCCTTCCCGGTCGGTCTCCTGCATCCGGGATTCTGCATAGGCGATCGCGGCCTCGTGGGTGGTCTGGGTTCCATCAAAACCCCCGGTCTTCGTTTCGTTGATGAATTGACCCGGTGCTGGCCGGTAGGCATACACCTTCTCCCAATCGGCTTTCGAGGCTCCTGACCGGGCACGATAATATTGGCCCGGCTCATACACGGTCACAACAAAGTTCTGTGTCCGTGTTATCGGCCCGTCACCCTTTTCAAGTATAGCAGTTGCCTTCAACGAATAGTTCCCAGTCCGATGCGCCACAAAGATGAAGGATTCGTTTCCGGCCACCGGTTCTTCCTCATTGACCTGCCAGGTATAGACCACCTCATCGATATGGCTGTACACTGTCGGTCGGATCCGCAATTTCCGTCCGGTTACCGTATGGTATTCGTCCTGTTCAAATTCCCAAACGAAGGGCATGTCTTCTGCGTTCAGCACCTCTATCAGCAGGCTGTCGGTGTGAGAACCATCTTCGTTGGTAGCGGTTGCCGACACGGTGTACCGGCCGGTTTCCTCCGAGCAGAATGCGTAGTCGGGTTGGTTTCCCACCTCCTGTCCGTTGACTTTCCATACAAGAGAGGTTTCCAGGGAAGTTTCCCGCACCGTCGCATGCAAAACAACTTCGGTCCCCGTTGCCAGGGTGATCGGGTCGCCTCCCGCGATGGAGACGGACGGAATCTCCAGAGCAATGACATCCACTCGCAACTCCTGGCTGTCCGAACCGGCATCGGTGGTAATGGTCAAGGTAATGAAATACTCGCCAATTTCAGTTGCCTTGAACAACAAGGAAGCCGAAGTACCCAACAGCCGGCCATCGTTCGTCCAACAATAGCGTGCCCCTTCAGCGGACTCATAGTCGGGTGAAAGGAGGATGTCCCGTCCCTGTTTTACCGTGTACACACCATCGTCATCGTTCAGAACAATCTTGGGAGGTGTTTGTGTGGTAATGTCCTCGTCTATATTACAAGACGAGAACATCGCAACACTAACAATTACAGACAGAAAAATTTTTAATGGTTTCATACCTTATTTCTCAAAACGGACCGCCACATCATCGTAAGCGAAATAGCCCGGAATGGTAAATCCGTAGCGTCCGCCCATTTCTTCAGAATACTGGAAATTGAATCGTACTTTGGCGACAGCACCCAGACCCGACAGGTCCCATTTTTGCCAATCCGTCACCACATCCTCGCCCTGAACCAAGTAGAACTCCACTTCGCTGATCGGATCGGCATACGCATCGGCATCCACATCCTCAAAACCCTGGGCCACAATTTTCATCCAGGCACTCTCCGTCAAACCGGACCAATTGCCCCCAAAATTGTTACCGGCCTCACTTTTGACTCCGTTGTAGAGCTGATTGAGCGTGTACAGGGTATTGGTGATATACAGATGGTCAATTACGCGCGCCTGTCCATCGGCAAAGGAAATTTCCGGCAGATTTTCGATAAAACTGAAATCATCCTTGTAGCCGTAATGCACCACACAATGGTTGCCGGAATGCGCAGGTACCGGGGTCATCAGCTGGAGGTTGAACCAGCCCAGCATCTGGTCGTTCCCAGTGTTCTCTTCGACATACTCCTCGCCATAGTATTTTGCAATGTGCTTGTCCCGGTCTTCATCACTCCAGCCTTCGCCCCAGTAGTTCGAGAGGGCATGGCCACCACCCCAGAAACAATAGGAGTAGTTGTAAGGAAACGTATGCGTCAGCTCGGTATTTCCCTCGTCATACCAGTAGTATGCAGCCGAATACATGTCCCCGTATGTCAGCGGACCGCCGTATTGGGGATCATCAATCAGGTCACTCCAGGTGCTGATATCCACGCCTGCATAGTCCAACTGATAGGGTTCAAAACGCGCGTCTTCATCTTCAAAAGTCAGGACCCGCAATTCGTAAGGCAACTCCGGTTCCAGTTCATCGCAGGCTGCTACCCGGAGCTTTGTGATCGCACTCTTGCCGGATTCTGAGATGACAAGGATGCCAATCGTTCCTTCCACATCGTAATGACACAAGTCCTTTTCAGGAGCTGTAACGGACAGGATGTTTTCGGCATAGTGGGCCTTCCATCCCTCCGGTGTATAGATTGTGTATTCCCATACATGGGCCGTGGTTACGGCAAATTCCATGGTTGATCCGTACACAAGATTCGCCACCTCCGGAGCGTCCATGATGAGGAACAGTGGAGCCGATTCGTCGTATCGGGCCAGTTTGAACTCCGTACCATCGGCCAGGGTAATGATGACATAGGCTTCGTTGGAAGTGTCCACGGATTTGAAGAATGAGTCTCCTGAATTACCGTTGGAGCCGGCAGCCCCGTCTTTGCCCTCGGCTACGACTCCCGTCGAGATCCAAGTCTGACCGCCGTCCGTGGAGATCTCCCATTCCTTCGTATTTTCATTGATCCGTACTTGTGGAGCCACAGCATCCTCTCCTTTCGCACCGTCTTCACCATCCAGTCCATTGGCACGAACCTTCTCACCATCCACCAGAAACCATTCGCCGTCGAGGGTCCAATAATAGTTGCCGTCCTCATCTTGTTTGACTGACAAGACCGGTGCATTGCTTCCGTTAGTACCATCTTTACCATGATTGATTGTGGCCGTCGTACCATCCGAAAAGACGAGGGTCAAACCCACTTCCGTTTGCTCGACATCCGTGACAAATACCTGATTCTTCAAGGCATTGACAATGGAATACAGGGCCTGAATGTCTTCGTTGGTTTTGATTACAGATTCTTCAAGAACTGAAACCCGATCCTTGATTTGTTCCATTTCATTCCACAATGCCGTGTCGTCGTATGTACAACCGACCAGTGAAAACAGGCTGCTGATCATCAGCAAAAGCACATAACTTTTCTTCATGATTTTGTAATTTATATAGTTATAGTTAACTGATTTAATTGCCCATAGCCATAGCAACGCAGAATACATGTATCCCTAGGTGATACACGCAAAAACAGGACACGTCTGTCCCCTTTCAAAAGCCCGTTGGCCAATGTAAATGAAGCAATTAAAAAAGTTGATTTCGACCCATCTTCCAGTAGGTTGAGATCCATTAAAACACAAGGCAGGTCTTCTGACTGATCCCTTTTGTTGCGCCTTCCCAATTCATATTGGAATCAGTGGCAAAGAGTGCAACAAAACCTCCGGATGGAGAGAGATTCACAGCAACTGGTATTGTCCCGGATTTTCACCGGATTCCCTTTTCACCCTTCGTAACACCTCGGTTCGTAAGGGCTCCTTATGTGCTGCAAAAGTAGTAACAATTTCAAAAATTCTTAAAAAATTCTGAACCCCTTGGCAAAATATAAGCCTAACTGTTTGTTGTTCAGAATGATAAAATCATGGACAAAAACTTCTGAGCAAAAGACTTCTTTCGTATCTTTGCACCCCCTAAAAATTGACTGAGGCCATGAAAAATATACAAAAGAGATTTTTGTAACCCTCCTCCTCATCACCGGGGCATGCCTCTTCGGATCCTACATTCCCGGATTGCAAGGTTTGTCCCAATGGTGCACACCGCCCATGCTGTTATTTCTGGGACTGGCCCGAAAATGCCTCACCCTCACGATGTTCTTCATCGGTGCCTCCCTTTCCACAGATGTGCTTCGTGCCGTCGGCCTGAAACCCTTGATCCAGGGTGTTCTGCTTTGGATGGTCATCAGCCTGGCATCCCTACTCTACATCCTGGCTTGACTTTCTCCTCTTTGGATCCCTCTAAATTCGTTCGATTCCCCTTTACGTTGAATTAAAATTTCGTTATCTTTGGCACCCGAATTTTGGCCATGGTTAGTTTGAATAAGATATTCTGGATATTTGCCAAGATTGGTGCCTTCACCATTGGCGGAGGCATCCCCATGATTGCTGCGATCAAGAAGGAACTAGTTGAGCGGAAGTGGCTCACCGATGAAGATTTTGTAGACATCATCACCCTCGCCCAGACAGCTCCCGGACTCTTTGCCGTCAACATTGCGATCCTGACAGGACACCGGCTTCGCGGCACCAAGGGCAGCGTGGTTGCTACCGTAGCCAGCTGTCTGCCTCCTTTCCTGATCATCCTGCTGGTAGCCATGTTCTTTACCACATTCAAAGACAATGAATACGTCATCCGTGCCTTCAAGGGAATCCGCCCAGTGGTGGTAGCCCTCATTGCTGTCCCCATGATGGACATGATCAAAGCCACCCGGATGCGGTGGTGGTCGTGGCTCATTGTGCTATCGTCGATGTTGCTGGTCTGCTTCCTGAGCGTATCCCCGATCTATATTTTAATCTGCGTCATCGTCGTGGCTGCTTTCATCAGCTGGTACAACAACAAAAAGGAGGTCCGCAAATGATTTACGCAGAACTTTTCATGACCTTCTTCCTGATTGGCATGTTCACGATCGGTGGGGGCTACGCCATGCTCTCGCTGATCCAGAATGAGGTGGTAACTGTCCATGGTTGGATCACCGACGCCACGTTTACCGATATCGTTGCGATCTCCCAGATGACACCCGGACCCATCGGCATCAACTCAGCCACCTATGTAGGTTACGAAGTCCTCTCCCAGCAGGGAGCGTCCGAGTTCATGAGTGTCCTCGGTTCCCTGACCGCGACCTTTGCGGTGGTACTCCCCTCATTCATCATCGTATTGCTGCTTTGTAAAGTGTACGAAAAGTGGAAGGAACATTACCTGTTTCAAGGGATCCTGACGGGGCTGAAACCCGCCACCCTGGGTCTCATTGGGACAGCGGCTTTGAGCTTGGCGACCCCCGAAAATTTCATTGATTGGAAAAGTTTTGCCATTTGCCTGATCGCCTTTCTGGCCTTGTATTTCAAGAAAGTCGGACCATTTGCCATCATTGGCCTCGGCGCCTTGGTCGGATTGTTGATTTATTAACAAATACATTATTGATTTGTTAACAAATAATACTATATTTGGCAGCGAATTCAAGCATAGGGCTTGTAACGATGAACGATTGACATGAGTAGGCTGTTGCGATACCTGATTCCTTTCTTTGTGGTACTGGCTTTTGGCCTGGCCGCAGACAAGTCCGATTCAGCGAATCCGGAACCTGTTTCTCACCTCTCCCTCGTCGAGGATGGTGCCACATGGACCCTACTGAACACCCCCGAATCGGTACCGGCCGTGCCCCGTCAGATTTCAAACAGCAGATCGCTTTTGCGCTCCAATGCGCGAAGAACCGTCCCCTCGCAAACCCGTTCTCATGTCGAGATGACCCGGTCCGGAAAGTCGGTTCACGCCGAAGTTCCCAGTCTGTATCGGAGTCGTTCATCGATGTCAGATGTCTTTTATCGGGAACACATCCACGAACTTGAGTTTATCTGCAAATTCAACATTTAGAGGTAGTAAAACATATTTGTTTTACACTATTATCACTTTGTTTCCATTCCATTATGGAAAGTTCTTCAGTGTTTGTACACAGACAAACCATATTTTAATATGATTATTTAATACCTCTATTTACAACATTCTATGTTACTTCAAATTTTAACCCTGGTAGGAGCTTTGGGCATGTTCTTGTATGGTATGAACATGATGAGTTCCGGATTGCAGAAAGCAGCCGGTAACCGGTTGCGGAACTTTCTCTCAGCGATGACCTCAAATCCTTTCAAGGGGGTCCTGACAGGTCTGGGTATCACGTCCGTTATTCAGTCTTCCAGCGCAACGACAGTGATGGTGGTCAGTTTTGTAAACGCAGGTTTGCTGACCCTGGCACAAGCCATCAGCGTCATCATGGGTGCCAACATTGGTACAACTGTGACCGCATGGCTCGTGTCCTGGCTGGGATTCAAGGCTGATATTTCCATTCTGGCCGTGCCGCTCATGGCCTTGGGATTTGTTTTCTCCCTTTCTAAGAAAGACAAACGGAGAAACATCTCGGAACTGATCGTCGGCTTCTCCCTGCTCTTTTTGGGTCTTTCCCTGATGAAGAATTCGGTTCCGGACCTCCAACAGACTCCCGAAGTACTTTCGTTCATCCAAGGTTGGCAAGGACTCGGATTCGGTTCTGTACTGATTTTCCTTGCCCTCGGTACCATCTTGACACTCGTACTGCAATCATCCAGTGCCACCATGGCGTTGACACTCATCATGCTGAACATGGGATGGATCCGCTTTGACATGGCTTGTGCCATGGTTTTGGGTGAAAACATCGGTACCACAATCACCGCCAACATCGCGGCTGCTGTGGGCAACACGCCAGCCAAACGTGCCGCCTTGGCCCATACGGTCTTCAATGTATTCGGGGTCATTTGGGCGCTGATTGCCTTCCCGGTATTCCTCCGGCTCATCGGATGGATTACCTCCGGCATCTTCGGTGTACCCAACCCGGCTGCTCCTGATTTTACGGTCGAGCTGATGTACGATGATCAAGGACTGCCTGTTCAGACCCAGTCTCAGACCGCAGCGCTGTATGGACTTTCCATGCTCCATACCTTATTTAATACGGTCAATACTTGTATCCTGATCTGGTTTGTTCCGGCTATTGAGAAACTGGTTTGCGCCATCATCAAGGACTCCGGCAAGAAGGGAGAAGAGGCCTTCCGCCTCAAATACATCGAAGCCGGTCCCATGGCCACACCGGAACTGGCTACGGAACAAGCCTTCAAGGAAATCATTCACTTTGCTGAGATTTCCCGCAACGGTATGAACTATGCTCAAGAAGCGATCTTGACTGCCGATACAGAGAAATTTGACGAGCTAAGGACCAAGTTGGTCAAGTACGAAGAGATCTCTGATCGTATTGAAGGGGAAATTGCTTTGTTCCTGAATGCCGTTTCCGCATCGGATATCAGCGAAAACACCTCGATGAAAATCAAAGCGATGTACAAGATCATCGGAGAACTGGAGTCTTTGGGCGACTCCGGAGAATCCATCAGCCGCATCCTTTCTCGCCGGAATGTTCACAAGAAAGTATTTGATGAGGCTATGCTGAAAAACCTGGAGAAGATGACCGTAGAAATCATTCTGGCTTACGACGCCATGATTTCCAACCTTTCGGATGCGTACAATGGTACTTTGGCAGAGGTGTCCAATGCATACAATGCAGAAGACCGTATCAACAACCTGCGCAACTATCTCAGGGATGCGGAGATCGAAAGTTTCGAGAGTGAACAGAAAAACTATCAGACCAGCGTTTATTACTTGGATATCATCAGTGAACTCGAAAAAATGGGCGACTTCATGATCAATATTTCCCAGAATCTTGAAAAGGCATTCATCAAACACTGATATTTTTATTGTCTTCAAAAAAAAATTGTGTAAATTCGTACGTTCAAATTTTGTTTAACCCAATAACATTTAGTTATGCTTAAATTAAAAAAACTTTCTTGGACCTTGTTGGCCGTATTAGGTCTCGGTCTTGCAGTGTCTTGTGAAGAAGACAAACCCACTCCGGAGCCCACTCCCGAAGCTCCCGTCATTACCTTGAACATGTCTGAAATCGATGCTCCGAAGGAAGGAGGCACCTATGCTGTGGAATTTTCTGTAGCAAATCCTGTAGAAGGTGTGAATGCTACCATCGCAGCTCCCCAAGTAGAATGGATTACCGGCGTTGATACTTCTATTGATGGTATCGTTAAATTTGATGTTGTTGCAAACACCGTTGTAGAAACTCGTGAAGCAACCTTTACTGTTTCTTATGAAGGAGCTGCCGATGCATCTTTTGTTGTAAGACAAGCTGCTGGTGACCCGGAAGCGTTTGTATTCTCTAACCTGCAAGCCGGCATTGATGCATATACCGTTGAAGTAGCTCCTGCAGACAAACAAACCCCCTACATTTACTTCTCTTCTACTTTGGAATACATTGAAGAAAGTGGTCTCCAAGATGACGAAGCTTTGTTCCAAGACGATATGGAATTTTTTGTCCTCATGGCTGATATTTATGGCTATAGCTTGGCGGATGTCCTGCAAATGTACACCTTGGTTGGTGACCAAACCCTGAGCAGCGATGGATTGTCTCCCAAAACAGACTATGTTGCTTACGTTTACCACATCAACCTTGAAACCCAAGAACGTTTGAGCGACATCGCTCGTTGCAATATCCGCACGGCTGAGATGGAATTGGAACAAATCAACTTTGATGTTGACTTTGATATCCAAGGCCCCATTGTAACCGTAACCATTACTCCGGAAAATTATGATGGTCTCTACTTCTGGGATGGTGTCCCGGTACTCGATTATGAAGCACAATATCCCGATATGGAACTTGCTGACTATGCAATTTCTAACTGGTTGAGCTACGTTAACATGTACTTGTCTTACGGTATTCCCCTTGAAGAATTGCTTGCATTGTGTCCTCAAGGTGTTTTCACCAATACCCTCACCAACATGAATGCAGAAACCGAATATGCATTCTATGTAATGGCCATTGATAGCGAAACCGCATACCCGATTTCAGAACCTGTTATTGAAAATGTAACGACTGGTTCCGTAGAACCGTCTGACCTCGTTGTTGATATCGAAATTTCAGAAGTTGGTTCAACCACAGCGGTTGTAAGCTACGTTGCAAGCAACGATACGGATCCTTATGTTGCTACCGTTATCGACCAACAAACTTTCAACGAATTGGGTACTACCGACGAAGAAAGAATGGACTACCTGGTAACTTACTACTATGTTTCTACCTTTATGGGTTCTCTCATCGATCAAAACATGTCAGGACTTACTCCCGAAACGGACTACTATGCAATTGCATTTGGTTTCGTAGGTGGTGTTGTCAATACCGACTTGTACAAAGCTGAATTCACTACTGGTGAAGCTGTTTTGGCTGACTGTACCATGTCTGTAGACATAAGTAACTACTACGATGCTGACGAAGTGATAGCTCTTGACTCGTATTTCGCTGGTTACGAAGGTATGGCATTCGTTCGGATGGCTGCTTCAATCGAAGGTGAATATTCTGAATATTACTATGCCGTATATGACGATGACGGAACAACTTACACAGATATGGAATGGATTGGTTATTTGACCCAAAACTATCCTAAGACTGCCCTCGAAACACTTTATGTATTGGACTACAACACACCGCTTATCTTTGTAGGAGTTGCGAAAGATGCAGCCGGAAACTTTGGTCCCGTTTGCACCAAAACCTTCACCCTCACAAAAGATGGAGCATTAGATCCCGAAGATTTGCTGGAATGGTGGTACTCTGATGCACAACCCCGCCGTCAAATGGTTGCTACCGATCAAATGACCAAATGCGAAGACTTCTTCGGTTTGAAGAAAGCAGACGCTCCGATCGTTTACGAAAGACAAAACGCTGTAGTAGACTTGAATGCTCCCCTCACTTTCCGTGAGTTCAAAGCCATCGAAACCAACAAGTTTACAGAAAAAACCCGCTAATTTTCAGGATCGTTAAGATCAGGAATTACATACGAAGGAGGCCGACCCGAAAAGTCGGCCTTTTTTTGTTGCTGTCCATTGCTTCCACCCTTTCTGGTTACATTTTGCAAACCCTTTGCAGCAGATAAACTATGCGGAGGGTCTTGATGATTCCAAACAAGTGGTTTACATTTGCGCACCGAAGTATGAGACCTATGAGAAAAATCAGTCGTAACGCATGGATCGGCTACCCAGCCGGAATCATTACGGGAATCACGTATGGCTTGAATCCTCTTTTTGCCATGCCCTTGATGAGCCGAGGTGCCTCCATTGATTCCATCTTATTCTTCCGCTACGCAATTGCTGTCGTGATCTTAGGCCTCTTCCTGCGATGCAAGAAAGAAACATTTACCATTACCCGGAAACAAGCAGGCATTTTGTTGCTACTGGGTATCTTTTTTACAACGAGCAGTATTTGCTTGTTTGAAGCTTACCAGTACATTGCCTCGGGATTGGCCACCACCCTGATTTTTCTGTATCCGGTCCTGGTAGCCCTCATCATGGTATTTTTGGGTGTTGTTCCCTCCTGGCCCGTATGGCTGGCCATCATGGCAACCTTTGGCGGGGTTGTACTCATGACCCAAGACAGCACGGGAGGCAGCATCCATCCGATGGGCGTGATCCTGTCCTTGGGCTCTGCCCTGGCCTATTCGTTTTTTATTGTGATCATCAACCGGAGCAAGACGATTGCAAACATTTCCAATCCGCTGTTGACATTTTACGCTTTGGGCGTCGGGGCATTCATCTTTCTGGGAAAAATGTTGTTCTCCCAGACACCCATGACCGCCGGACTGGAAGGGATCACGGCTTGGGGCAATCTCATCGGTCTGGCCATTTTACCCACCATCGTATCCACAGCAACCCTGGCTGTTGCCACCCGCAACATCGGGGCAACGAAAGCCTCCGTTATGGGGGTTTTCGAACCCATAACGGCCATTCTCATCGGAACGCTGGTCTTTGGAGAGCCTCTCACCCCGAACATCTTGGCAGGGATCGGCATCGCCATTGTTGCAGTGACAGCCATGATTGCCCTCACCAAACGGTAAGGACCGAGTTATTTCTGCCGTGCTCCTTCGGCTTGAAGGGCAGAAAGATAGTACGTTAAGCAGGCGGTACCGTCCATGGTCGGTTCGTTGGTCGAATAGTCCCCGATGGCATCGTGATAAACCATAAGATCGGGTTGGAAACGGGCATAGTCTTCGCCCGGATGGTTAGGAATACCGTCCATGTTCACCCCTTCCAGGTGTTTGAAGATATTGAAGTACACCGGTCCATCCACCAAACCGCCAATCGTGGTTCCACGGCCGGCATTCAGGTAAGATGAGTGTGGTTGCGAGGGATAGTCGCCATGCTCGGGAAGAGCCACGACCATGCTGGTTCCCCAGGGATTGCATCCGAAGAGCCAGTCCCTCAGGCTGGCTTCCATTTCTGCATAGGTATTGTCACCCGTCAGTTCCCGGTAGAGACGGCATTGGGTCAACATCGCGGTTGTCAGGTTGTTTGAACACCAGATGTACGGAATACCGTGTCGGTAGGGGCTTTCCAGGGCTTTCTCATAGGTGCGTTGGATGCCGGTCCGCAAATTCCGGATAAATTCTTTGGAAACTCGTTCACTGCCGTTTTTTGCCAGGAGATAGTGTCCCATGTTCATGAAAGGATACCATTGGTAGTGGCGTGCGCTATCCGCTCCCATCCAGGGCGTGACGGGTTCCCGGCGGGCATATTCGATGGCTTGTTCGTAGTAGCGGCGATCCTTTGTTTTCAGGTACAGTTCCATGGCACCGAGTTCCATATCATCCACCCAATTGTCTTCTTCGTAGATGTAGGGCGCCAGGACCGAAGCGGTCTGGCAGTTCCCCGGTTTCTTGACGCCTTCCTGGTAGGCCGCATCGGCCTTGGATCCGATGAGTTCGGCAAATTCCGGATAGAACGGAGCCAGGATCTTGGAACCGAGGGCAAAACAAGAAGCAAATTTTCCAGCGGTGCTGGCAACGCCAGTGGTGGCATTCATAAAGGTACCCCGCACTTGGGGTTCGCCACTGCAGAAGTAAACAGGCCGGCCTTGTCCTGGACCATAACCATAATCCACCTTGCACTCGTTGGGAAGGCGCATCCCCGCGTGATCGCGGTCGTCCGCGATCTGGTTGTACAACTCACCGGGTTCGGGATTCATTTTGTTGAGCCAATCCAGGCCCCATTTGATTTCATCCACGATGTCCGGGATGCCGTTGGCCCCTGCATGGCCGTTGGCATCGTACGCATCCGAGAAAACCTGCGGATTTTCCTGGTAAGCAAACATCATCTGGTAGATGGCATTGGCCGAAGTCGTCGTGTATTGCAGGTAGTCCGTAGCATCGTGCCAGCCTCCGGTCACATCGATGTATTGACCAGTCTTGGTCGGGTGGTAGAGAATGTACCCGTCGTGGGTATGACAACTGTCCTGCACATGCGGATTGTAGCCACATCGCTGCTGACGCATGTAATGAAGCAGGAAATCGGCCGTTCCATCGTAAACCGATGCATCGATTGGGAATACCGGGGACTCCGCCGATCCTGCTTTCAGATAATACTCTCCGCTTTGCTCAAAATCAGAAAAATCAAGCCGGAAGGTGCTCTGCATGCTGCCGTACGCACCGGTGGACTCAACACTTTTGAAGGTCTTGACCCGTTTGCCGGTTGCCGCATGGATAAGTTCAAATTTGGACAACTCGATGGGTTCTTCGCTGATCAATACTGCCACTTTGATAGAATGCGGCAGATAGCCCAACTGGTTGATTCGGATCCACTGTCCGGCAAACGCCGATGCGATGCCCATCAGCATCAACACCATGCTCAAGAATAATTTTTTCTGATTCATAGGTCGTATCTTTGAAAACTGTGACAAAGATACGAATTCTGCCTTATTTGTAGGCGACGATGGCTACATACGAGCCCCGATCGTACCCTGCAGACGGTTCTTCTACGGTTTCGTGTGAATAACAAGGATCAACGGTCAAGGTTTGTGCGAACTCCAGGTTCTCAAAACCGGCCTCCTTCACCAAGGCGATCTTTTCCGCCGTGGTCCGCCAGTTGGCCTGTTTCACCAATTCAATCGGATAAGGCATTCGCGGAGAACAGCCCTCCAGCAAAGGATGATCCCATGTTCCCACAGCCAGCGCCAGGTTGTACAAGATGCCGTAGGCGCTTTCTTTCGGAACATCGATAACTACCACCTTCCCTCCTTTTCTCAAGGCAGCATAGGCCTTACGCAGGGCCAATCCGAGATCCTGCATGTAACAAGGGCAGCCGTTGAAGAGAACGGTGTCAAACGACTCTGTTCCGTATTCCGCTTCTTCTGCGGTACCAATGGTCACCTCCATCCCCCGTTTTTCAGCGATCGCTGCCATCGAGGCGGCTGGTTCAATGCCTTTCCTGATGACAATGCCGTACTGGTCTGCCAGGATTTTCTCAAAGAGTCCGCTACCGCATCCAATTGATAAAACATCTCCGGCTTGTTTCAAGCAGGAAGCCACGAGTTTTACTTCTGTTTCCAACACGTTGCTGTTTTCGATAAACCAAGCATCGTACTCCTTGGCGTACACATCAAAGCTTTCGTATCCCATAAGTGTAAGTTTTTCTAGTTTAAGTTTAAGTTTAGGTAGGTATTTCAGTTTTAGTTATTCAGAATGATCCACTATTTCCCCGAGAGAATTTGCGGGCCAAATCCATGGTTGACAGGTCCATGACCGTGGCCGATTTCGAATTCGGCCCCGGCAATGATGGCTTGTTCAATGTAGCGTTTGGCCGATTGGGCAGCCTCGCTCAACTCCTCTCCACGTGCCAGTGCCGCAGCAAAAGCGGATGACAACGTACAGCCGGTTCCATGGGTATTGCGGGTGTTTACGCGTTTCGAAGGCAGCAAGGCCAGGGTGCCGTCTTCCACGTTTCGGAAGTAATCAATCAAAGTTTCATCCGCCAGATGACCCGCCTTCAACAGGACAGAAACCCCGTAAGTATCTGACAGTTCTTGGGCCACCTGGTCAAAGTCAGAGGCTCCGGCAATCGGCCGTCCAATCAGAATCTCGGCTTCCGGCACATTGGGTGTCACCACCCGGGCCAGGGGCAACAAGGTTTGCTTGATTACCTCCACCGCACTCTCCTCGATCAGGCGGTGTCCCGAGGTGGAAACCATCACCGGATCCAGAACGAGGTTCCGGATGTTGTATTGTTTCATTTTATCGGCAACCAGTTCGACCACTTCGGCCGAATGCAACATGCCGATTTTGACGGCGTCGGCACCAATATCCGACAGAACGGCATCAATCTGACCCGCCAGGATGTCCAGCGGAATCGGATGCACAGCTTCAACACCCACGGTGTTTTGTACCGTTACCGCCGTAATGGCAGATGCCGCATAGCATCCCATGGCACTGATGGCCTTGATATCGGCCTGTATGCCTGCACCACCGCCCGAATCGCTGCCGGCAATGGTCAGTACCCTAAAATATTGCTTTCCCATACGTTTTTATTCGTTTAAAAATGTTTATAACCTGTAAAATCCGCTTCCACGGGTTCGTTATCAATCGTCCAAATCAGGTCTTTTCCCGGGACTACTTTCCCGATCGGATAAATCGGAAAATCCAGCTGTTTTTCAAGTCCGTCAGAACCCGTGAACAGCAGTTCGAAATCCTCTCCCCCACTGACTGCGAGTTCATAACGGTTCCAGCCTTGTTCTTTACACACCGTCGCCATTTCTTCGGAACAGGGCAACCGGTCCAGGGCAACCACCGCCCCAACCCCAGAAGCTTTCAGGATGTGTCGCAAATCGGAAGCAATGCCGTCCGAAATATCCATCATGGCATGGACGCTACCGGTCTGTAGGAGAGCTTTCCCGGCTTCAACCTGGGGGATCGGACGTTTGTGGCGTCGGATGAGTTGTTCCACGGCTTGGGTTCGGGGTATTTTGTTCAAGATGGCCTGCAGTCCCGCAGCCGAATCGCCCAGGGGCCCGGTGACGTACACGGTATCCCCTACGCGGGCATGATCCCGGGTCAGGGCTTTGCCCGGCTCGCACCGTCCCATGACACCGACATTTACAGCGATGTCGCGCAGCGAAGAAGTCGTATCCCCGCCCAGCAGCGGTACTCCATAGAGATGGCTGATTTCGGCATACCCCTGAATAAAACGCTCGGCCCACTCGCCTTGGGCATCCTTCGGAATCGCAATGGAAAGGAAGGTCGCGACGGGGGTGCCACCCATGGCCGCAATGTCGCTCAAATTGACCGCAACTGCCTTCCAGCCTACGTCCTCCGGAGAGGATTCGTTGCGCAGGAAATGGACTCCTTCCATCAGCAAATCGGTGGAGAAAAGCAACTCCTCGGAAGAGGGCGGCAAAATGGCACAATCGTCTCCGATACCGGTCACGTTGGCCGGTACCGGAAAGTGTCCCCGAATGAAGTCGATCAGCCCAAACTCGCCTTTTGTACTCATAACCAAGCTTCCAGGTTTTCGGTATAATCGTAGGATTTCGCGTCAGCGAAGTAGCCGTAATCCCAGAAAGCATACTCGTACAAGGCAGCTTTCAAGAAATAATAGTCCATTTTGGCCCGAGTCCCGGCATCTGCATCGGCTGCCCATTGGTCCACCATGGCAAGCACTTTGTTTACACCTTCCGTGAATTCCTCCTGACCATATTCCAGAATCCATTCTTTGTACGGATTGTTTGCCAACCGGGCCGTGTGCAGGATGTGCAGACCCACCCGGTTGTAGATCCACATACAGGGCAGTACAGCGGCCAGAGCAATACAAGGGTTGCCCGTTGCGATCCCTTCGCAGATGTGGGCATTGTAATCATTGGTTACCCGGGAGGCTTCAACGGCAGTATTGATGCCGTTTCGGGCAATGAGCATGTCGTGCATCGCCTTCTCGCCTTCCATCCCGCTCTGAGCAAAAGACAAGAAAAGTTCTTTGTCCTCCGGTTTTTCCATCAGATCCGCCAACATGAACATCTGGTGGTAATAATTTTTCAGATAGATTTCATCTTGGGCAATGTAGCGGCCAAAAACATCATCGCGCAAGGTACCGGCAGAAAGTTCCCGAAGGAATTCCTGTCCCAAGATGGCATTGTATATCTTTTCTGATTTGGCCCACACCGCTTTGCTCCAGGGGGTTCGGGTGTGTTTCTGCACCAAAGTTTTCAGTTCCTCGGCAGCAGCTGCCACGTTTTCAGCAGAACAGATCGCACTTACAACGGCAATACCGTCGCATCCTGTCTCCATGACGTCGGCAGCAGTTTGTGCATTCATCCCACCAATGGCCACGGTCGGGTGAATGGACAAGGCCACGGCTTTGCGGAGGCCATCCAACCCAAAAGGAGTGGCGGTGTCCGTTTTGGTCGGCGTACCGAACACGGGAGAAATTCCGATGTAATCGACATCCAGGGTATTTGCCCGTTCAATGTCCCTGAAATTCTCTACCGACAAACCGATGATCTTGTCAGGACCCAAGAGTGTCCGGGCCCATTCGTAGGGCATGTCCGATTGACCGATGTGGACACCGTCTGCGTCCACGACCTTCGCCACGTCCACCCGATCGTTGATGATGAGGGGCACACCGTGGGGTTTGAGCAGTTCTTTGACCCGAAGGGCCAATTCAATGAAGGTTCCGGTACCGGCTTCCTTTTCCCGAAGCTGGACCATCGTTACCCCACCGGCAACGGCCTCCGAAATCACTTCTTCCAGGCTTCGGCCCAGGGAGAGCTCCCGGTCGGTTACCAAATATAATTTCAATGCATTTTTCATAATGTATCTGGAGTTAGATTGGACAATTCATCCAAGAAATTGACTTGCAAAGAGCCCGTGCCACGGGAATAGGCCACCGCCCGTTCCCCTGCGAGGCTCATCACGGCCATGGCAGCCGTTGCAGCCAGCATCGCATTGGGTTCCACCGCAGCGAAGGCGCCGACCAGGGCCGAAGACGTGCATCCCATACCGGTGACCAGCGTCATGCTCGGGTGTCCCCCTTCAACGGTATAGACCTGCGTACCATCCGTGATATAATCGGTCTGTCCGCTGATGACCACCACCGATCCGGTCTCCAGGGCCAGCTGTTTGGCGGAGGCCAATGCGTCGTCGCTGGAGGCACAACTGTCAACCCCCTTGCTCTTGACACGGGCATCCACCAGCGCCATGATTTCGCTGGCATTCCCCCGGATGAGGGTCGGATGACATTCTTCAATGATTTTCAGGGCAGTTTCGGTGCGTTGGCTGGTGGCACCCGCCCCTACCGGATCGAGTACAATCGGCGTTCCCCGACGGGAAGCTGCCTTTCCGGCTGCCAGCATGCCCTCAATCCAGGTATCATCGAGGGTGCCGATGTTGATCACCAAAGCACCGGCAATGGCGGTCATTTCTTCCATTTCACGAACCCAATGGGCCATGACCGGAGACGCACCAATTGCCAGCAAGGCATTGGCCGAATTGTTCATGACAACATAGTTGGTGATGTTTTGTACAAGGGGACTCTGGGTCCTGACGGCTGCGATCAACGCAGAAAGCTCTTCGTTCGAAATCGTGGTTTTCATCGTTTCTTTGTTCGTTTTCAACCCAGAGAAACAGCCTGATTCAAGCTGAAAACAATGAATACCTTACCGTTTCCCTGCGCTGTTATTATACATATCAGGTTCATAGGGTGTAATCTCAGCCAGACATCCGGGTCCAGCACCCCTAACAGCACTGCAAATATACGATTTTTTTCTCTGATTCTCTTTTGTCGAACTTACGAAACGAATCCCGCTCCGTGGCAAGTGCCGCTTCCTTATTGGACAGATGCAAAATAGACGTATCTTTGCAAAAAATACTTTTCAACCATGAACTACAATGGCATCATCATAGGCTTGGCCACGTTCCTGATCATCGGGCTGTTTCATCCCATCGTGATCAAGGCGGAATACTACTTTGGAAAACGTTGCTGGTGGGTCTTTGTCCTGGCCGGCCTCCTTTTCGGCATCCTCTCGCTGTACCTTGACCATATCGTCTGGTCCAGCATCGCCGGCGTTACGGCATTCTCGTCCTTCTGGTCCATCCACGAAATCATCGAGCAGGAAGAGCGCGTAAAGAAAGGCTGGTTCCCGGCCAATCCCAAGCGAAAGAAATAGTTAACCATCTGGGCATCACACGCGTATGAATTGGATTCTGCTCATCATTGCCGGGTTTTGTGAAGTGGGCTTTACCTATTGCCTGGGCAGGGCGAAATCAGTCATCGGTCTGGAATGGTGGCTGTGGATCGGAGGCTTCCTGTTGTTTTCGGTCATCAGCATGAGTCTGCTGGCCAAAGCCACGCAGAGCCTGCCCATCGGGGTTGCTTATCCGGTGTGGACAGGTATCGGAGCAGTGGGCACGGTACTGGTTGGTGTCTTCGTTTTTCACGAACCGGCGACCTTCTGGAAAATGTTCTTTACCGTTACCCTGATTGCTTCGATCGTCGGACTCAAACTGCTTTCAAAATAAGGTTTCTCGGTCCAACGGCCTCCGCCCGGTATCAGTCAAACATCACCCGTGGGTTCATGGCCGCAGGACTTCGCCACAAAATGCCCCGGCGAGCAAGTGCGGCTTTCTTGGCACTCCAATAAGCAAAGCAAAAGCCCATGCCCCGAGGTTCGTCTTTCAAAGCCGCTTCCAATTCGCATTCCACGTCGTAGATGATCTCCTCCCACGCAGGGGAAAGTTGCACCGGATCGGTCTTCAACATCCCTCCCAGGCTATCCCAGCAAGCCAATGCCTCCTTGGATCCGGGCTCAACAACGATACAGGCCAGTTTTTGGATCCATGCATCCAGTTCCGGAAGATTGTCCTCGTGTACATGCTCCCGCAAGTAGTCATCGATGTCCGACGCCTCTGCCACCTCCCGATAGACGCAATACAATTCACACAACGACTGATACAAACGCGGCGTTTCTTTTATACACACAAAATCCTCTTCCAGCACACGGGAAAGATAATAGGCTTTGTAGGCCGGATTCGTCACTGAGGAACGGAAAGGTGCCTTGTCCTTGAGTTCGTGAATAAACTGGCGGATCAAGGGAATGTTCTTCCACACCTCCCCTTTTTCCTGGTTGGCATACAAGGCCCGGACCAGTTCTCCGGCTTTTTCGTCAGACCATTCCCCGTCAGCCTGCCGATCACGGCTGAAGAAGAAGACAAACCGGTCGGGTGTACCCAGTACCTGCCATTCGCGTTCGATACGACAGACTGTATCCCGATAGCGGAATATCATCACCTTCTCGTTGATATCCAGAATCAGAAGAGGAGATCCGAAAACATCCTGTGTCTGACCTGGAATCAGTTGTTCTACGTTCCACGAGGTCCAATTTTGACCGGAGACGATGTTGAAACAGGTTTGCATAAGCATTCGTTTTTACGGGGTTAATCTTTCCATTCCACGAGTTAATCCTTCCATTCCAAAAGGCATTTTCCTTCGGTGTCATAGACTTGGACCGAGAGGCTGTCTTCCGTTTTTCGAATGACCATCACGGTAGCATTTTCCAGTCCCCGGCCGCCGCCAATGATGACCGGATAGTTGTTTTCAGAAGTGCCTTCGGGATGATAGGCGAACTGATGGGTGTGTCCGTGGATGCCCACATCGAAACGGGCCTCGTCCAGCAACGGACGCCACAAGGGTTCGCACAAGTTTTCGCCCAACATGCCGTAGATGGGAATGTGGTGGAAGAGGATGCGCCGATCCGCACGACGGAAGGCTTTGGAAGAGAGTTCATCCTTGAGAAAATCCACCTGTTCCAAACGCAGCGAGGTAAAATCGTTCAGCCCGGAATATTCCACGTGGTCATCCTCCTTGTCTTCCCCACAATCCAACACCACAATCCGGGTATCTCCCCAATTGAAGGCCCCATAGGTTCTTCCGTCCGCATAGTCCAGGTGCTTGCGTAATCCGATGGAGTAGGCATTCCGGATCTCGTGGTTACCCCGGATGAAAAGAGTCGGAATCCGGGTTCCTTGCACCTTCTGGGTCAGGAATTGGATCATGTCGGTGACCTGGTCGTGGTCATTGGGATCATCGATGCAGTCTCCGTTGAAGACCACAAAGTCATAATCCACCGTCTTGACCTGCTTGTACAAAGCCTCAAATACCGGTTTTCGCTGGTGCAGATCGTTGAACACAAGGGCCGTAAACGAAGAGGCATCTTCGGCGGGTGTTTCAAAGGAATAAAAAGGCGAAACAGCGGTATGGCCAAAGATTTTGTGGTAGCCACCGTAGTAGAGAATCTCCTGTGAACAGACCCGGTAATAGTATTGCTGACCCGGTTCCAGGTTTTGAAGACGGATCTTGTGAATGGACTCGTTGAATTCGGCTTGTCCGTCTACCAGACAACGGGCACGCTGCAGTTGGGTGGTATCCGTTCCGTATTCCACCCAACTGTAGGCAGGAATGACGGTCTCCCATAGGATGGTCATGCCCCCGTCCGCCGGGTTTTGCAGATAAGGTTGTGTGCGGAAAAGTTCTTCGGCAGGGAGAGCGGTTCGCAACGTAAGGGCAACCGGCCGATGGTCCGAAGCCAACGGTTCTTCCAGAACTTCCCGGTTGACCCAATCCAGAATGGGTGCATTTTCTTTCCAGACCGCAATGTAATCCAGGGTCCGGTCCGGCAACGAAGCCGGGAAGGTTTGGACCCGGACATCGCTCAGGATTCGAAAATCCTCTTCCAGCCCTTGCAAGAAGGGAGAACCCGGCACGTCGTTCAGGTCGCCGGCCAGGTAAAAAGGTTTAGCACAGGACTGTGCAATGGCCCGCACGATCTCCAGGGAGGCCATGCGGTCGGCTTCCGTCAACGAAAGGTGGGTGCAGGCAAATACGTATTCGGGAAATTCCGCCACCAGCATGGCCCGGTTTTCTTCCCGACCGGGAAGGGCATAGCCTTGGGTTTTCAGCGGCTTCTCTTTGGAGAGGATACCAATGCCGTATTTCCCACCATCGAAATCAATCGCCGGATAGTAGGAGGCATGCAGACGTGTGTACTGTGCAATTTCCTCCAGGATGTATTTTTGTCCATAGCGACGGGTCATGCTGTCCAGTTCCTGGATGGCTACCAGATCGGGATCCTGATCCAGGATGATGTGGGCAATGCGCCGGCAATCCACCACATTGTCCATACCCTTCGCGTTGCGGACATTGTAGGACATGATTTTTACATAATTCTGAGCGGTTGCAGCCATTGCCACCAGTAGGCAGGCAAAAATTACCGTCAGTTTCTTCATCGGATTCTTCATGGGATTGTGTGCGGAATGATTATCTTTGTTTCGTTACAAAGTTATTCAAATAATTGGATTAAAACGATGGAAAATCACTACAAGATCAGCACTGGAAACCAGGAAGACATCCAAGCACTGGTTCAGTTTCAAGTCGATATGGCATTGGAATCAGAGGGAACAGCCCTGGATCGGGAACGCGTCACGAAGGGCATCAGCGCCGTGATGGAAGATCAGAACAAAGGCATCTACCTGCTGGCCCGTTCGGATGGAAAGCCCATCGGGAGCCTCATGCTGACCCGCGAATGGAGCGACTGGACCAACCGCTGGTACTGGTGGATCCAAAGTGTTTACGTACAACCCGAGTACCGGGGACAAGGCGTGTACAAAGCCTTGTATGACAAAGTCAAGGAAATGGCCCGGGAGCAAGGCGTCGTCCAAGTCCGTCTCTATGTGGACAAAAACAACCTGCGGGCGCAGCAAGTCTATCAGAAACTCGGCATGGACGAATGTCACTACCTGATGTACGAAGAAGTTTTGTAATCCTCAATCTGCGAAACGGACGATCCGGCCACCAGCCCGAACAAGCCCCCTTACAAAGCAGCTACCAAAAGCCACAAGACAGCAAAAAGCAATAAATTAAGGGCAGTCCGGCCCAAGAGAGGATTCAGCGAAGCACCCAAACTGCGTCGAAGGACACGCCAGGTACGGATGTGCAAAACAAGGTACAGACCCGGAACCGCCAGGGTCCAGAGCGGAAGCCGGCTCCAGACCGGAATCAGCAACAACATGGCCAGCACGCCGGAAACCAGGTAAGCCCATCCCATGAATGGCCGGCCGAACAGTACCACCGTCGTATGCTTGTGTACGGCAGCATCGTCTTCCATATCCCGGTAATTGTTCACCACCAGGACATTGGCTGCCAGTAGACCCACTGCAAAGGCCATCAGAAAGACCGTATGGAAACCCTCCCATGAACCCACTTGAAGATAGGCGGTCAACGAGACCGGGACCACGCCAAAAAACAGGATGACCGCCACATCCCCCAACCCGTGGTGCGAAAGCGGATAGGGTCCTGCACTGTACGCCAGGGCGAACAACAGAATAAACACGCCCACGATCAACAGCCACGCGGGACCATAACCGAGCAAAGACAAGCCAACGGCCGCCGCCAGCCCCAAGGTCACAAACGTAGCCCGCTTCATGGCTTTGGGCGAAATTTCTCCTTCGGTCACCCCACGACGGAACCCGGCACGTCCCTTTTGGTCAATCCCATTTTTATAGTCAAAATATTCGTTTGCAAAATTGGATGCGATCTGTGCCAGAACCGCAAAGACCAGACAAAGCAGGGCCGGAACCAACCGGAAAGATTCCAGCATCCGGGCACATCCGATGCCGGCAATCACGCCTGCCACGCTGACGGGCAAGGTCCGCAACCGCATGGCCTCAATCCAATGCCGCATCATCGTGTTGATTTTTTACCGATGTACATCCGGCAAATGCCCAAGGTCAAGGATCGGTGTTCCACCTCAGCAAATCCTGCCGTCTTCATCATGGCCATGAAGCGGTCAGGCGCAGGAAATTTCAAGACCGATGCCGGCAAATACTCGTATGCGCCGCGATCACCGGAGATCAGCCCCCCAATGGCCGGAAGCACTTTCAGGAAGTAGAGTTTGTAGCACCAGCGGACAAGGGCATTGGACGGTACGGAGAGTTCCAGAATCACGAGTTTTCCACCCGGGACCAGGACACGACACATCTCGCTGAGACCCAGCTCCAGGTGTTCAAAATTGCGTACCCCAAAACCCACCGAAATCCGGTCAAAGGTTCCCTCATCGTAAGGCAAAGCCTCGCAATCAGCTACGGTCAGTTCGGCTGCTACGCCCGCCTGCCGGATCTTCTCACGTCCTACAGTCATCATCCCTTCGGAGATATCCACACCCAGCACCGTACTGCCGGCAGCCACCTGTTTGGCAATCGCAATGGTAAAATCTGCCGTACCACAGGCCACATCAAGGACCTTCAAAGGCCTATTTTCATCTGCCAGCTCCCGCACAGCTTTCTTGCGCCAGCCTTTGTCGATGTTCAGGGAAAGAATGTGGTTCAACCGGTCGTAATCCGGGGCAATGTTGTCAAAGAGCTTTCGAATTCCTTCTTTCTTTGCCATGGTTATTTCTTCTTGATAAAATATACGTACGTCAACAAAATTACATTCATCAGCAGGGCATAAATGATGGCCGGCAAAGCCATTTCGCCGCTGTTAAAAATAAAGGGAGAAGATGCGATGGCAATGGCCTGCGCCGCATTCTGCATACCGACCTCGATCACGATGGTCCGTTGGATGGGTTTCCCGAAACTGCCCAAGCGGGACAGGCCCGAACTACAGGCCATCGCTGCCAGAATCAGAAAGGCTCCGGAAAGTCCCAGGACCAGGAAATGATCGGCAATCTCCTGACGGTATTGCAAAAAGAACACGAGGGCCAGGGTCATCAACGCCGGGAATGCGACCTTTCCAAGGCCTTTGCTGACCTTCTCAGCAGCCTTCGGTGCATAATGACGGAACAAACTGCCCAAAATCATGGGCACAAAAATCAGCACCAGATTCTGCACCAGCAATTTGCCGATCGGAAGGTGGATCTCCACCCCCGACAGGTCCGAAACGACACCCGTTACAAATTCCATGATAACGGGCAAGGTAAACAAGGTGAGGACGCTGCTGAAGGCCGTCAAGGTCACCGACAAGGCCACATCGCCTTTGATCAGCATCGTAAAAACATTGGAAGAACTGCCTCCCGGACAACAAGCCACCAGGACCAGCCCCATAAAATAAACCGGAGGCAATTTCAGCAACCAGGCAACCGCAAAAGCAATGACCGGAAGCACAACCAATTGTCCGAACAAGCCTACCAAGATCGCCTTGGGATTCCGGGCAATCTCCGTAAACGATTTTTTATTGAGGTCAATTCCCAACAGAAACATCAGTACGATGAGAATTGGCATCACAATCCAAATGGTATTCATATACGCTTACATTTTCATTTTTTACTCAACCACTTCCGTACGGGCACGTCGTAGAATTTCAGACACAGCACCGCCAACACAAGGCTGGCTGCAATCACCGTCAAAGCGAGCGCCCAGCACCCCGAGAAGGAGTACACATCGTTGCGGATCAACCAGGCATAGAAAATATACATGATTGGATAGTGGACGATGTACAAGGGATAGGACAGGTCTCCCAGGAATTTGTTCACACGCCCGGTCCATCCCTCCTCGGTCACGGTCGACGAACCAGAGGCCCCCAACCAGACCAGCACGGGGAAAATACCGGCAATGCAGACGTATTCATACAAACTGTTCAAACTCAGAGCCCCTTCCGAAGGAATATAGGGAACGGCAAAAAGGGCCAACAAGACGATGCTACAGATCCAGAATGCCCCTTTGACCTTCTTTGGGCGGAATGTCCGCGCCAACAGCATACCCATACTGAAGGGGAAGAGCATCCGGACCAGACCTCCCCAGAAATTAACGGCGTCAATGGTCCAACCCACCCCAATCATATCGTAACCGGAAACATTCCCTATAAAAAACCAGCCATGAAGCACGCCCAGCAGTACGGTAAAGCCAGCCAACACCTTTGTAGACATCCGACGCATAAACAAGGCATACAGAATGTTACCCAAATACTCGAAAAAGAGGGACCAGGAGGGGCCGTTCAGGGGAAACATCTCTCCATTACCCCGCACCTCGTACGGAACACCGGGTACAGCCGGAATCATGCACATCGTCAACAACAAAGCCACCATCACCCAAGAGGTCGGTGCGACCGTGCCATCCCACCGTTCAAAGCCCATCACCGCAAATGCCAGGACCCCGATAAGGGCTCCCATCACCAACATCGGGTGCAGGCGGATGAGACGTCGCTTAAAAAAACTGCCCAGACACATCTTGGACCAACGGTCATCGTAGGCATAACTGATGACAAAACCCGAGAGAATGAAGAAAAAGTCCACGGCAATATGGCCATGATTCAGGGTTGTAATCAGTCCGCTACCCGCTCCATCCGTCGCTTCGGCGAAAGAGAAACCTTCAAAGATATGGTAAATCACCACCAACAGGGCCGCAACCCCCCGAAGCCCGTCCAACAGGGCATAATGCGGCTTTGTATCTGTAAAATTCATTCTATAATGATGTTTTGAGTCAATCTTGACAAAGGTAATCATATTCTTGCTCTTCTCAAGAATTAATGCCTACCTTTAGACCCCAAATCAGATTTGCCGAATAGGATGAAAACAGGAAACTCATTGCGCGGACATGCTGCGGCCTTTGTCGCTTATGCCATTTTTGGATTCAACATCATTGTATGCAAGGACCTGACCAGCGAGGGGCTCATTCCTCCTCTGGGTATTTTTACCCTGCGTTCCCTGGTAGCTGGGGCACTCTTCTGGTTGCTGTCCCTATTCCTGCCTACGGAAAAAGTAGAGAAGAAAGATTACCTGAAAATCTTTGCTGCCTCGATGCTGGGATTCCTCACCTGCCAGCTCACCTTCCTGGTCGGCATTCCCCACATCACGCCCATGGACTGTTCCATTCTCACGGTCATGACCCCGATTTATACGATGTTTGTTGCAGCCCTGGTACTTAAGGAACCCATTACCCTCAAAAAAGCCGGCGGAGTAATCCTTAGTTTTGCCGGCATCATCTACCTGGTCATCAGCCGGGTGGCAGCACCCGGAGCCGTTACGGAAAGCTCTCCCTTCGGCATTTTCATGATCGTCCTGAACAGTCTTAGCTTTGCCCTGTACCTGGGTATCTTCCGACCTCTGATTGCCAAATATTCCGTGGTGACGTTCATGAAATGGATCTTCCTCTTCTCTGCCCTTGTCGCCACCCCCCTGGCCCTACCCGGCCTTACCCAAGTGCCCTGGACCTGTATCCCGGGTGAACAATATGCAGAACTGGCCTATCTCATCGTTTGTGCTACCTTCATCAGCTACTTCCTCATCCCGGTCGCCCAAAAGTCCATTCGCCCCACCCTGGTCAGCATGTACAGCTACGTCCAACCCATCATCGCCATCGCCGTGAGCATCGGCATGGGCATGGAAGCACTGACCTGGCAAAAGATTCTCGCTACCGTCCTGGTCTTTTCTGGTGTGATTCTTGTAAACAAGAGTCGGGAAGGCTCTAAAACTCCCCAAAAGAAATGAAAACAAGAACGTTTTATCTATTATTAATCAGCTTATTATTCATGTCAATCACCTACTCTTGCGGCCCTACCCATCAAGTTTCACAGTCAACCGGGGAAAGAAGGGCTGTACACAGCAAGACGGAGGCCTCTGCTGGTGATACAGTTTGCGACGCACATCATGATGCAGCATCTCAAGGGGAGCTGTCCTTCCGATTGCTGAAACACCTCTACCAGGGGGAGAATTTCGTATGCTCACCGATGAGCCTGGCCTATGCCCTGGCGATGGCAGCCGAAGGAGCCAGTGGCCAGACCCGGGAGGAAATGATCCGCCTGATCGGTGACCTGCCAAGTGGGGAAGTATTGCCTGCCCCGACCGACAATGCCCGTGTGAAGCTCCAACTCGCCAACGCCCTGCTGGTCAATCAGGATTTCTCTCTCCAAAACAGTTACCAGAAAACCGTCGAAGACCGTTTTCATGCGACCGTGGAGTCCATGGACTTCTCACACCCGGATCCCGTTGCCAATCACATCAATGCCTGGTCCCGGGAACACACCCACGGCATGATAGAGAAGATGCTGGATCCCAAAGACATTGCTCCGGCAGCCGTTGCCTACTTGCTCAATGCCCTGTATTTTCAAGGGGAATGGGCCGGATCAGCACACAAACCCATGTTTTTGAGCGACAATACACAGACCGAAGATTTCCATTTGTCTGACGGCACCATCCGTCCCGTGGACATGATGTACAACGTGCAATACCATCGCTATGCAGAAATGCCGGGGTACAAGGTCCTCGCCCTGCCCTATGCCGGCAACCAATTCTTTTTCTATGTCTTTCTGCCTGACGAAAACAACGTGGACGGCCTCCTGGAGGAGCTGCAAACCACTTCGTGGTCCAGCATCCTGGAGCAGTTCAAAACCGATGCACAGGTCTATGTGCGGTTGCCGAAGTTTGAGGTCGAGAACCGGTTTGATGTGTCAGAAACCTTGGTAAAAATGGGTGTTGAAAAGGCCTTCCAACCCGATATGGCGGAATTTGATCGGATGTTCGTTCCGAAAGACGACTATTCGTTCTGCATCAGCAAAGTGATTCAAGGGGCCAAGATCGCAGTGACAGAGAAAGGCACCGAGGCCGGAGCTGTTACCATCGTAGAAATGATGGCCACCTGCGCTTTCCGTCCCGAAGAACCCAAACGCGTGTATTTCTATGCGGACCGTCCGTTCCTGTTTTTCCTGGGCGACCTGCACGGCAATGTCCTCTTCCAAGGCGCCTTTACCGCGCCCGTTACCGATTGAGCAAGTGGCGGATAGCGGCCACCGGATCGTACCACAACATCCGGGGACCGGCCCAGCGCATGATTTCCCGGATCTGCTCCCGCATGGACGGCTTGTAACAGTGGATCGGACAGTTCTTGCAAGCCGGTTTCTTCTCACCGAACTTGCAACAGGACAATCGTTTGTGTGCGTACTCCTCCAGAGCACGGTATTCCTCGTTGGGGGTTTCCATACCCAGTTTATAGCGGCAGTACAACGCAATCATGCGACTGATAACCTCTTTCTCTCTCTCGATGCGGGCAGTTTTTGATAACTTTTTCTGTTTGGACATTTTCAGGTGCATTTTATGGGGTTGGAAGATATTTCTCCGCTCTCAACTGCGACTACTCAGCATTGGCCTCTTTGGCCATCTGCATCAGTGCCCACGGCAAATGACAGTATCCTTCCGGATGCTTGTCCAGGTAATCCTGGTGGTATTCTTCTGCGGGGTAAAAATTTTGCAAGGGTTCCAATTCGACGGCCAAGGCTGCTCCGACCGTTTGCTCCACCTCACGGAACAAGGTCTCAAACAATTTCCGATCCTCGGGGTTGGTATAATACACCCCGGTGCGGTAACGTGTCCCCACATCATTGCCCTGCCGGTTCAACGAGGTCGGATCAATGGAACGGAAAAACAATTCCCCCAACAGGCGCAGACTCACCTGCTCCGGATCGTATTTCAGCTGTACGGCCTCCGCAAATCCGGTTGTATCCGTGTACACTTCTTCATACGTCGGGGCCCACGCCGCAGTCTCTGGGGCGATAGGCTGTGCTTCGTCCGTAAAGGTGGCCGGACTACTCCCAGCGACGATAGGCTGTGTCGCGTCCGTAAAGGTGCGAGGTGCCACGACCGCCGGCTGCGATGGGTTCGCGGTGATATCCATGGCGACTGCGCGTTGCGTCGGGTCTGTAGCATCAACTGGTTCAGCTTGATCTGTGGTGGCACCTGCGACTACGACCGCCGGCTGAGCTTGGTTCGTGGTGATGCCAGTCCGTGTCTGATGCGAGACGCTTTCCGGCACGCGGCCGTTGGCATAACCCACCTGGGTTGCCACCACTCCCCTCACCTGTTTGAAGTAATGCTCCGTCCCCCAGAAACATCCTCCTGCGAAATAGATGGTTTTGATCTTCATACATTTTTTTGCAAACATAGCATTATTTCTCAGAATTTTTAGCAGGTTCCGTTTGCGCTTTGTACCTTTACAGCATGGGTTCAAGAAAGCATATTGAAGTCGTAGCGGCGATCATCGTCCGCAACGGAAAAGTATTCGCCACACAACGGGGCTATGGCGAGTTCAAGGGATGATTGAGTGACAATCACTTTTAGCGATAGTTTTGTCGTGACTTCGGGACTAAAGAAGTTTTCCCTGACTGACCCGATAATTTGGTACAAAAATTCGTTATATTTGCCTTTGTTAACAAATGTTGAGGAGTTATGAGCTTTGATCAATTGGATTTTGTGACCTTTTGCATAGGCAATTTGTCGATACGACTTAATTTGCCTCAGAAGGTTGTGTACATAAAGCTCAAAGACAGTGGTATACTTGATGACTATATTGTCAAGGGATATGACGTCCTCCATACCTTCGGTAAGGAATACTTGATGAATGACTTGATTGATTACATGCAGGAGAAAGGAGTATTGTCATGATACTATACCACACCTCATATAGGGTTGTTGAACAACCTGACCTTGAACACTCAAGAGATTATCTGGATTTCGGAAAAGGTTTCTACCTGACTTCTTTACGTCAACAGGCTGTTCTATATTCAGAAAGGTTCTTCTTGAGAGAACGGCAGGCATTCCTTGGTGAATACAATCTTTCTGATGCCTATGTTGACTTGTCTATCAAGACCTTTGGTGCCTACGATGAGGAATGGCTTGATTTTGTCTTTCAGTGCCGTAAAGGGGAGGATAAGTCTGAGTATGACATCGTAATTGGCGGTATTGCTGACGATAAGATTTTCAAGACCATCGATCTCTACTTTACGGGTGACATCTCAAAGGATGAAGCTCTTAAGCGCCTCAAATATGAAAAGCCTAATAATCAGTATTGCCTTAGAACCCAAAGAGCAATCGACCTGCTCACATTCAAATCTGCAGAGGAGATTATAAAATGATGGATGACTCAAAACAGATAATCATTCAAGCCAAGAACGCCAGAATCATTGCGATACTGGCGGAGAAATTTGGCGGTTCCCTTGATAAGGCGCTAGATGTCTTCTATCATTCTACAACTGCTCAGATGATCCAGGATGGCGTTGCCGACTTGCATTGCAGGAGTGATCATTACCTTGCAGAAGAGATTTATAGAGAATACGCAGAAGTTTCTTGATCAAGAACTTCTGCGTATTACTTTCATGTGTAAGGGAGAATTATAACTTCAAGATAACAGGATTATTTGATTTGTTCCTCACGCTCCAACAGCGGTCAGACAGTACTGGACTTCTCCTGGATTGTCTTCTGCACACCCACGGTCAACTTGATTCCATCATATTTTTTTTTAGAAAACAGCATTATTTCTCAGAATTTTTAGCAGGTTCCGTTTGCGCTTTGTACCTTTACAGCATGGGTTCAAGAAAGCATATTGAAGTCGTGGCGGCGGTCATCGTCCGCAACGGAAAAGTATTCGCCACACAAAGGGGTTATGGCGAGTTCAAGGGATGGTGGGAGTTTCCTGGCGGCAAGATTGAGGCAGGAGAATGCCCACAGGAAGCCCTCAAAAGAGAGATTCGTGAGGAGTTGAATGCGGAGATTTCCATTGGCGACTTGCTCAAAACAGTCGAATGGGACTACCCTACCTTCCATTTAACCATGCACTGCTATCTCTGTGCGCTCACCTCCGAATCCTTCCACCTGAACGAGCATGCAGACGCAACCTGGCTCACCCGCGACACCCTCCACTCCGTCCAATGGTTACCCGCTGATATTGAGGTACTGGAAGAGATTAAGTTATGAAAAATCTCACCCGCACCATCTCGTGGAACCAAGAGTATTTGTTGGAATAGTTTGTATAATGATTTCAAACCCACTATCTTTGAACTTGTAATTGCCCCAATTGTCGAATAAATATAACAATTGATCATGATCGTATTCCACGGCAGTGCAGCAGAAGTATCCATCCCCGAAATCAGACATAGTAAATTCTCAAAAGACTTCGGAGAAGGCTTCTATTGTACCAAACTGAAAAGGCAAGCCAGGAGATGGGCACCTCCCCGACAAAAGATTATCCATCCTTGAATTCAAAGGAATGAACGATGAATGGTTAGATTTCATTGTAAGCTGCAGAAAAGGAATCACCCACCGCTACGACATCGTAATTGGAGCCATGGCAAATGACCAAATCTACAATTACATAGAAGATTTCATAGCAGGAGTTCTTACCCGTGAGCAGTTCTGGGTCCTTGCAAAGTTCAAATACCCCACCCATCAGATTTGTTTTGCAACGGAGGCAGCGCTGAAATGCCTATCCTTTGTTGAATCAGAAAAAATTAACAAAATATGATCGGACGCGAACCCAAACGACACAACGACTTATTCTATCTCTGTGCCCTTATTGAATACATGGCTCGTACCACAAAAAACAGGAATCGTGTCATTGTCAACGCCTTGGGAGAAGAACGTCTGAACAAAATCTACAAACTGGCAGACATATACCACAGTGACAACATGGACCGTATCGCTGACGAACTCATTCAAGAATGCCAGATTGAAAACGACTATTTTGACATTACGAATACAAGATACGATGTTCCGACTCATTGGGATATCGCTAAAGTATACAAACGCCTGATCATCCGCATTGCCGATGACAAACCGAGGCAATACATCAAAACCCTGATTACCGTTTACAACTCCTGGATTGCCGATAAAATAGATGACTACAACAGCAGTTTCTACTATGAACCCTCAGAGTGTCATTACCAATCCTATCTCACTGGCAAGGCATTGTAACGGAGCTAACGGAGCGGTAACGACGGATTAGCTGAAGACCCCGCGTGCAGTCCAATCGCGCAGGTGCGCCGCGATCTAACGAAGATCCGGTCGGATGCTTACCTTACGTTGCGTAATTTGGGTGCAGATTTTTAATAGGTAAAATGATTCATGATAAAAGCCCCACAATATTATGCAATATTGTGAGGCTTAGTTATATAGAGATTATTCTACTCATACTTAGGACTAGGGCCCCAATTGTTAGAAGCTGGCATCGAATCAGTACAATACCATATCAAAAGAACAATAGGTCCTACAATCGGAATCAAAATTAGGAGCATAAACCAGCCACTCTTTCCTATATCATGGAGTCTTCTGACACAGAGTGCCCATCCAGGAATTATGGTTGCAATCCACCAAAAGATATTTACTATTGGAATTATCGCAAAAATCATATTCCATAGAACCATAAACCAGTACTCTTTACGACGAGACCGCCCACTAAAATCAACATACCTTTGGAAGAATAATCCTAACGCTTTCCCAAATGACACATCAGTAGAAGCTGGATTTCGATGTTGTTCTGGTTCTACAGAGGAATGATTGTTTATCTCTGAATGACCATAATTTAGATTTCTCGTTTGGGATTGCTGTGCATCATGTTTGGAGCCCATCGACAACAATTGTCCAACTGGAATGGGATTCTGATCAGGAAAGATAAGAACATCCCCTACCTGTAAAATGACAGTCATATTGTTAACATATGTATCATTGACATAAGTTCCGACTGAACTATGCTCAACCAGTTGCATTGCCTTGTTGTCATATACATACAAATCAGCATGAAAACGACTGACAGCTGGATGACTAATTACATAGTCATTACTCAAATCCCGTCCAATTTTAATTACTTTCATAATTTATAAGTTTATAGTGGTTAATATTTCGACATTTATCACCTCTTTGAACATGGATCCTCTTCTTAATTGACAATCGCTGGGGAGAATAAATTTATACTTGTTCAAAAACAGGACAATTTCAAGATTCACTCTCTGATTGAATATTATGATGCCTCACAATTGTATCTGAGAGAAACCTTTCAGTATCGAATCATGATTCTAGTAAACTTTGGTTTGTCTATCTCGTTAATATTTCAAAATCAATAGAATCGACAAGCAAGTTAAAATTGCTTTGATGCAATTTTATGACATAAGAATCAATCACCGCAGACGAAAATTCTGTAACTGTACCATCTTCATCTTCAATGACTGGGTACAACCGCAAACGCACATCAATCGGATCCTTTCCTTTATTATACTGCATCGGTATGACCATCAAGTCACAATCATTTCTACCAGCCATCTCTGATAAAAAGAAGTATTCAACATCATGTGAACTTATAGACGTCATGTCTTCCGATATACGCCACGCTACATTAGAGGAAATACCAATAATTTGCGGGTCTTTATCAATTACAAGGCTATCGCGCACAATACGACAATCATTCCAGGCAAAACTGAGCGTATCATTTGAAATATTAAGATACGGAGCTTCCTGATTAACTGTTATGAACGATGACCGACCTCCATCCACTACAAACTCCAAAGTCGCTTCTCGTAAATTCCCTGTTTCATTGGCTTTTGATAAAATTTTAATTATGGTTGTTCCAGATGAGCCAGATGTCTTGTCGGGCATCAACCATTCTGGATAATTTATCAACTTCCAGGAACTATTTGTTGTAAAAGCGACAACACAGGGTCCTCCAAGGGGGGCAAAATCGTAATTTACAATGGATAAAACACTACTTCCTTCAACGATTTGTTGTTGCAACAAATCGTCTTCTTTTTGACAAGAGATTATCAGTAACATACTAATAATCAATATTATTCTACCATAATTCATACTATTAACGATCATATATCAAATTTCCAGGTGTTGATTTTAACATGTTACTCATAAGGCGGTATACTGCATAAAGTGCAGAGCCTATAATAAAAATTATTGAATATAATGTTTTGGGTCCAGCAAGCGACAGGTAATTGTATGTCCCCTCCTTCATTATTCCGAACAAAGGCAACATAATTTGTATAGTTAAAACGATAGAAAGAGACAGAACAATGGATGCGACAACCAGGAAAGCAATAATTAACAGATAAACTTTATACAGTTCATAATTACTGATTCCAAAGGCCTTGAACGTTCCAATATTCCGTTTTACTTTCTGAAAATAGGACTGGAGCAGATTGACTATAAAAAGCAAAATACATACGATAGCAAATGCAATAATTGCCCAAGAAAGTACTCCCGCCATCAATCTGACAGAATTAAAGTTCTCTTTTGCATTAATCTGCGACATCTCTATCTCAACACCAAAATCATTCACAAAAGATTGAAACGCACGTATGTTATTCAAATCCACAAAATGTACAGAAAGGTAAGCTCCCACGTTTGAGGATCCTTCATCATAGAAATACGGATAGAGACGATGGACATCTCTAGAGGCATATTTCTTCATTATACCTTCATTCACAGATCTGATTACAGGATAGTCTATACACAATGTATCTGTCACGACAATACGAACATAATTCGCGTACACATCCTCTCCCCCCACAATCTGATGATTCTTGTATGAGAATTGATCTTCTGGATAAAACCCTTCGTCATCGATTGCAAAAGATACAGATGTCTCTTTTGAAAGAAACTCTTTCAGGTCATCCTCAAACTCAATTAAATTGACGTCGCTTGGAACAAAATAGCATAACGAACGAGCATACTGCTCTTTATTTAAATTGAACGTATGAACTTTGTTAAAATTCTGCTGGTAGAACCTGGATGAAGATATCATGTCAACATTACCTGGCAACCTCTTTACGACACCTAGGATTGGAAGCGGAACCCGGGCCCTACCATCATGAGTTTTTATTCCAATCAAGTCTGCACCAGCAGAATGGGATGCAAGATCCAAATACGCAGGAGGCACTTTATAGCCCAATGAATTGAGTGCTTTTTCTGTAATAATAATACCCAGTGAATTGGATGGGATTTCATCTACAGAAGTTATCGCCCATTGGTTGACGACATTGTCCTCACTTAAGATAGCAGCAACCAATTCAGAATTCAACTGACCGAAAAATCTGCATATCAGATATTTATAGTTCCATCCGATATTTTCATTCTCATAAAAGAAATATCCAAACTCGTAACCATATTCTACTCCTTTATAATGATAAGTTTCTGCATTCTCCGGCAATACCAATTCTTCTTCTAAGGCATCAAAATCTTTGTCTTGATTATTATTCTTAATATCCACCCAATTGATAAATGGATCTTTCATCTTGTCTTCTAAGAAGATAAGACTACCATTACTAAATGCAATTGCCAGAAATGTAGCAGTAAGAACAAGTGTTAGAAGCCAAACATTGGACAAATTCTTACCTAGTACGATACGGCCTTCTCTTCTCAAGAAGAGTTTAATATAGTCTACCGAATAGTTGTGCTTACCGTTCTTCATTTTCCTCAAATTTTTGTTTTAGGAATATTTCAAAATCCTCATCAGAATATACATCATCACCATTACTCCATGTCCTCCTGTCTGCGGATGGATAATAGACGCAGGACTGATCTATCAAACCATAATATGTCACTTCATCATCTGATGACTTCCTAGCATTTGCCACTTTACTGATTTTAATGATCACATCGCCAAATTCCATGGAAAGGTGCATATCGTGTGAAACAATTACTGCCGAACTTCCTTCACACTCTTGCAATTTTCTTGTCAAAAGTGTCATTGCTTTTCTCGCATTTTCTCCATCTAAATTACCGGTTGGTTCATCTCCGAAGAGGACTGTAAAATCAGGGATGATAGCCCGAGCAAACGCCAGGCGCTGCTGTTGGCCACCGGAAAGTTCTTGTATCATTCTATCGGTATTGATATGAAACAATCCAAGATCATTTAGAATTTGATGTGCCCTCTCATATGACTCTTTTTGGGTACACCCTTGGAGCATACGGGTAATGGCAATGTTCTCATATGCAGTAAAATTACGCATGAGATTGGTGCTCTGAAAAATAAAATTAAAATGTTCCCGACGAAAGTCTGATAATTCCCTATCGCTGTTATTTTTCCACAAATCAAGTATATCTACTGCGACTTGGTTTTCTCCAAAAAAGAGAAATCGAGTATCATCATGAGCAACTATGGTATTGTTCATTAAGCCCAGCACCTCCAGGATTGTACTCTTCCCGATTCCAGATTCGCCAACAATAAATATTGTTTTCCCTTTGGGTACTACAAGATTCCTGATGTACAAGACAACCTTGGACAAGCCTGGACGAAATGGCTTATCATAGGAGCAATACAAATTTTCTATCTCAAATAATTTATCCATATCAGTTTGTTAGAGTGGTAAATATTCAATGGGTAACCAATAATATCGATCACCTGATCCAGCTGTTTTGTGGACAAAAGGGTAGGTTTCGCTCATCAGCTGATTCAAGAACTCATAACGTGTCTTCATCTTATTCAAATACTGGAGATATTCCCGATGAGAGACCACATTCGGATCACAAATATCTGCTAAAGATGGCCCTTCAATCTTGGCTGTTTTATCATCCAACCCCAACACTTTAGCAATGATTTCCTTGTATTTATGATCCTGCACATCATCTTGGGCAAGCAAATTTCTTGCAAGCTGAACCATGGCATTATAATAGGGTATTCGATCGTTTGAACGTGCTAGTGCTACACGATATACCGGCTCCAATTTATTCATAAGTTGCTCTAATTCTGAGTCGGGGAAGAACACTACTACCTTATAGTATTCCAGTTCACTTTGGGCATCACTTTTAACACTCCAGCCCTGGAAGGAGGAGAGGCTGTTCATCTTTCGAATTCTTTCAAAACGTTTCTTATCTACTCCCATGAGGTCTTGTACGGCCATCGTAAGTGTTCCGTCCCCATCCAGATTTTGAGTAAATCCTCCTTCATCCAAGAAATCCAGATCCCCACCATCTGCAATGGTGTTTGCAATCTTGGTAATATAGTCTATCTGTTTTTTCCATTTCCCAATCGTCTCATCCATCATGCTGGCCAGTTCGCTCGCTTCCATGCTCACGTTCATTGCAGGATTCCTTCTGTGAATATACCGGTAAAGTTCTGTATTCTCGTTAACATTATTATCGAAAATCTCCCAGCCCATATTTCCCGGCATTGTTTTAGCCTTGACAGAAGTCTGATTGACCATACCCACATTCTTAGCCATGGCATCATACCGTTTCTGCAAACTTTTGGTCATAAGATACGTCATTTGTGTATTAAAACTTTGGTATGCTTCCTTGGACATATTTCTAACCTGAAAAGACATCAGACTGATATTTTTAGCAGATAACAAATCAATAATCTCTTGGCGATCTACACCCATTTTCCCATTGTCTCCACAATCTCCCACCACAAGCAGGAGGTTGCTATTTTTGGGATCATAATTAAACTTCTCTATGGCAGTCTTAATTCCATAATAAAGCGACTCTGCATCTCCGGGAGCAACACTTTTTACACCATATTTACCCCCTGTATCCAGAAATCGCATCAAGTTCTGATTCGTTGGATTCGTAAAATCTCCAGCACTAGGGAATGTCTCTAACACATAATCTCCATCTTCCTTATCTCGGTAGATTGCTACTGCAACATTAATTTGATGGCTCTGCCCAAATCGACTACACCCCTCCTTAATTGCATCCTTAACCGATGAGAAGTACGGTTTCATTGAAGAGGTACCATCAATTACAATACCGATGTTAATAACTTGTGTCTTTTCCAGATTGTCCACAACAGTCTGCAAATCTTCATCAATCTGCTTCTCAATTTCTCCTCCTAAAGTACCAAATGCAGAACAATGATACAGTTGATCAGTAGATCCTTCTAATATCGGATAACGTAAGCGACGAGCTGACATCGTTCTGTATTTATACTCATCTTTGTAGCGATCACTTGCCTTGCGGACTTCTGCTGTTGAAAAAACACCTTGAGCAGGTGCTACTCCATACATTTGGTCCTTGTCAGCATAAATCTTCCATTGCTTCCCATCTCGAGAAAACTTCTCAACACTATGATGATCCCAGGTTGGTTCCAAGCAAGTTCTTTGATTCCAAGGAACAAATGTATTCACATCAACCCAACCCAATAGACCACTATTTGAATCAGTTGGCATTGAAAAGTAGTTTCCTAACAATACCTTACTTCCTTCTTCCTTCATAACGAAGTAAAAGTGCATATCTGTTTTCAATTGCGCAATAGGTCTTCCAGTAGGACTCTTAAATAACATCCCCTCTGATTCATTTCCAGAAACGTTTAGATTAGCACAAAGAATTGCTTTGTATGAGATTCCGGAATCGTCCGCCAGTCCTTTTGTCCATAAAAGCAGATTGGAAATGGGAACCCATCCTCTGGATTTCGCGTCAGCAGATATCCTTGGATAGGATACAGATTTGGGTTCACTATAGACCAAAGCATAACCTTTTTGGATTTTTGCAATAATCAAACGTTCATTGAAATCCAAAGAAGAATAGACTTTAGCTCCCTCTTTAGGAGATTCATAAGTTGTATTGTTCTCCCGATCACTGAATACTACCCAATAGTTTTTTTCTCTTGGGGTAGAATTCTGACCATAGGGTTTATTTACTACAGAGTATGCATCAGCTTTGCTGATCACTCCTTTATCTATCTTTTTGGGTAGCCATACCTCACACTTCGCCGGCAATTTGACTTGTGCAAATAGTTGAAAAGATAATATGAAATAGAATGTGACAATTAATAATTTCTTCATAACAATAAGATTAATAGGTAAACATGAATACTTGGTAAGCTCCTTCCAATTTTTTATGACCCAAAAGGAACTCATCATTATAGTCCAGTTCTTCATTTTCCGGGTAGAAGATAGAAACATTTATGTTATTCATTTTTTCTATGTCAAGGTTCCACAAGAGTCGTCCAATAAGCGTTTCATTGTATTTAATGGTCCAGAAGGACGAAGTGATATAGAAGTTCAAGGAAACATAATCATATTTTTGTTTTCCATCTTCATCAATAAAATCATCTTCTTGCAACAAACCCAAAAGACGCTTTATATCAACTTCTGGCCATACGTTATGCTTAACTTGACTCGTGATTTTAAAACGAAATTCCTCAAATGATTGTTCATCACTACGATTGCAATCTAAAATTATCGGAGTATCTGCATTAGATAAATATAAATATGTCTGTCTGTTCGCAGTCGACATCCGATACTTCTCATCAACTACTCTGAGCAATGATTCTGTATGATGGTCGTGAGCAATATAGTTAATTTCCAACTCCCTCACCTGTTGTGCATATAGAGTTGAAAACAACATGTTCATAGCAATCGATATAACTAGAAATTTCCTCATAATTATTTACTTGCTTTCAAGGTTATTGCATATAATTTTCCTAAAGAGTCATATGATACATCTGTTACCTCTACTAGCCATCCTTCTAAAAGTACGGCCATAAATACTTCTTGAATAGTCTTCTTCTCAAACTCAGGATCTGAGCAATTGATGGTAATTTGATTCCTCATTCTTCCCTGTAGCTTTACCCTGTTTCCATCCCAGTCGCCGGTCCCAATCATCTCTGTTAATTCGCGTGCACTCACCTTGTTTTCAATAGGTATTTGTTTGTTAAAACCTTTCAATTCAATGGGTTCCGAAACAATCCTGTTATCTACATTCTCAACCGTCAAGAAATAGCTTCCCGTCGTATTGGCTTGCACCTTTCGAAAAGTACCATCCTCACTGGTGTATTTATTCACATCATCATACAAGGTATAAAGATAATTTCCACCCTCTCCTTCCACCTTAATACCTCGGACTGAATAACTATATGAAACATAACCAACAACCAATGAAACTTGCACTTTAGATGTATTCACAACAGGCTTTGGAATCGGTAATGATACCGTCGTTGATGTGATTGTGTCATTAATAATTGTGGCAGAAGTATCTGAGAGCCGAATGTGATTTGGCTCCTCTAACGACAATTTCGACTGGCTAGGATTTTCTTTATTATCTCTATTATGTAACACCATTGCTCCATAACCAACAATTACTGCCGGAAAGAACGTCAGAACAATTTTTATGGAAGTTTTCATTTTACTAAAATTTCATTCTATAACCAAAATCAAAAGTAAATGCGGATCTGCGATAGGAAATACAATCGACAAACGATCGTACTGCTACATCAACCCCTGACCTATCTGAATATACAAAAGGATAAATATTATCAGTAGGCTTGAACCATTCGTTATGATTTGAATTGTACGAATCTGTCAAACTATAGAGATAACCTAGTTTTGCAAATAGATATTGCCTAATCTTAAATCTGTACTCAACACCAACTTTACCAAATCCAGCAAGATCGTAGGTATTTCTTACATAATTCCCCGCTATCATATATTGAGATATTGTTTTTGGTAATTCAGTTGTCGTCAAAACGACACCATCATGTACCAATGCAGAAGTTCCTTTAACCGTATTGGGACTAACATAGGTACTTGCATTCAAATACAATTTGATCCCAGCATCGACCGAAAGGGCAATTTTATCATTCAGCAATTCTTCGTAAGATAGATATAATGGTATGACGACATCTACGAATGACAATCCTTCATTTATTGAGGAAAGCCGATACTCTCGATCACATATAATACCTTGATAGTTAGACATTTTATAAGAGTATGCAATATCTTTCACCGACAATGACAGAGTACTATAAGACAAGCCGATTCCGGTAAATACAGCCAACTTTGTATCACTAGCCAACGGAAAAGCGTATCCGAAGTCCACATTCATTTCATAAGCGGATGACCTTCTGGAAGAGAATGATATAGGGCTTTCGACCTTATATGCCCCAAAGGGTGAAATACTAACCCCTGTCTTCAATCTCAATCTTTTCGTCAAGTATGAGTATCTCACTTTTGAATATCGATTTGTTGAGCTGATAGTACTTGGTATAACAATCAAATCTTCATCCTCCTGTGGTAATCTCGGAAGAGAGGTTCCATGCACAACAGCCTCATCAAAGAGATTAAAATGAAGAGGATTACCATCAACCAGCAAGGATTCATCTCTATCATCATTTCTTACGACTATTGTAAAATCTCCCAAAGGAAAAGTACACCTGTCATTGGGTTCTCCTTCTATCCTTCTGATAATGAACCTGTCTTCTTCCTTATCGTACTGACATTCCATTTTAATATGAAATAGACCAATTAACGCATCTTCTGTTGTAAAAACAGTTAGAAGAGAATCCTCATACTCGAGGCTTTTATCGAACTCAACCGTAACACGATAGCTACCATCTTCAAAAACATAATCTGTTTTATTTAGATTTAAGATTTCGACAAACCTTACACTTACGGTATCTGATAAGTATGTTGCATATTTACTAACTGGAATCAATTCACCGTACTTGTCAGATGAAATCATATCACAATATACGAGAACATCAGAACTTGCAAACAAACCTTGAAACGAGTTTTTCATATGTGACTCTGTGAATGATGAATAGTTCTCATAACTCAAGAGCAAATCTAGCAACTTGTCGTTCATACAACGCCTTTCATGATTTGACAAATTCTGTCCTATTATGGAGGTCAGTGGACAAAGTAGGCAGATTATCAATAAAATCCTTCTCCTCATAAGTTCTTTAGATTAGTTGTTGTAAAAGTACACCTATAAGACATCCTACCATAGCAATTAATATATATGTCCATGTAGGGAGTGCTTGACCGGAATCATTATCAATTATAACTGTTTTCCCTTCTCTCATCTCACCTTCCTCGTTCTGTTCAGAATTTAGATCAGTAATCATTTCTTCAATAGACTGATACCTATCCAACTGCTTTTTTTGTGTTGCTTTCTCTACAATGCGTTTAATCTTTGGATTATTTATATTCTTTACCGGAATAGGTTTCTCTAATTGAGCTGTCATAATTTCATGATCTGAACCTCCAAAAGGAAGTGATCCTGTATACAACTCATACATCATTATACCCAATGCATATATATCTGTTGTAAAATTATGCCTATCAACTTCTCCCCTGATAATTTCTGGTGCAGCATAGTCCAATTTTCCAATAATGGCACCAGGATTCGTCAATTTATGACCTTGTTCATTACCACTATTTACAGTTTTGCTAATACCAAAATCAATCAACTTCAAAACTCCCTCATTGGTTACCATTACATTACTTGGATCGATATCCCGATGTACATGCCCCGCTTTATGAAGTGTAGAGATTGCTGCAAATACCTCTAACATGACTTTTCGAACAAACTGGAACCTGTCATTAATGAAAAGGTCGTACAACTCCTTCGCATACTCGATATTATATCCCGATTTATCTATCGTAAGACCTTTCATTAAACTATGTAGATCAACTCCGTACAGACGATCCATCACGACATAATAACGAGTCTGGTTTTTACTGTTATAGGCATCCCATTCAATATTAGGAATGAACCCCCACATACGAAGAATATTGGGGTGATCAATTTGAATTGATGCCTCACGCATTGCACGTTCTACAAAATCCTGAATAGGGTTTGTAATCAACTTGATTGCAACAGGAATGTATTCATTCGGATTGCCAACACGAAAACAAGCTCCCTCATAAACAACACCCATGCCTCCCTTTCCCAACTCTAGGGATTCGTTATCATATTCATAATAAATGCCGTATTGAACTTCTGCGGCTCCTTGAACTCTAATAATCATAGCTACTTTACTAGAATAACCAAGACTGAATTTAAATCTCTAATTGACAAGTAATATAGTCCCGGCTCCGAGACACTTATTGTACATTGTTTGTGACTTTCATCCACGGTCGAAATATCACCGCCATAGAGCGGTTGAGTAGTCTCCATAATATAAGGCACCCTGATAGAATCATTTTCATCAGGTCTAGTCGCCAAATACAATTTTACAGCAGCATTACATTCTATGTTGTATATGTCAATTGTAAATTTCTCCGCACACGGAGAAGTAAAAATCTGGTTTCCTTCCATATTTACATGTACTCTGTTTTCACTGCGCGTCGTCAACATTAAATCTGTCTTTCTGCCATTAACTAAAACTCTGGGGGTCAAATCAACTACGGGTACTACATAAGGAACGTAGTCCTTATTGTATAACTTTCTGTATTTAAGAATTCTATTCAATGAAATTGATTCTTCCTGCCCTGTATTCTTGTCCAACATTACTAGTTTTTCACCTAACACTCGAGCCACAATGAAACCTTCAATCTCACGAGTTTTTCCATTATCTTCAACAAGGATACGGTCCAAAAACAGCGTTTGTTTCCAAAGAGAAGTCGAAGAATCAATGCACTCAGAACGGAAACTCAATATTTCTTCACTTTGAACAATCTCCGTACTGTCATTCTCCGTTTTAATTGTAACTGTCTTACCCAGATTCTGCTCAAGAATAGCCCCTATCAATTGCTTACCATCTTTCAGGGTAATTATATCCTTGATCCCATAATTTTCTTGTGGAGGGACAATTTTTTCTGTCTTGTTAATGGAACCCCACGGCAAAATATATGTGCGTAAAGCAAAGGAGACAAACCGAATTTCGTTTCCATCATCAGAAAGGATATGAACATCGTCAATTACATCCCCTTTGTATTCAAATGTAGAGAGCTTAACGGAGACTGAGTCTCCGTTAGCTCTAAACATGTTTTGGAGCGAGTACGGTAATAATTCTATGGGACGATACACTGTCGTCAAATTTACAACATCGTCCTTCGGGACTATCCGAGTCGCTTTGGTTGCATACACACAGATCCTCTCCCCGGGAATCTGCTCCGATATATAGCCCTCATAGATAGCTCCGTCCTGCGTATATACTTTTTCTGTTGTTTGAGCATGCGCACTAATTCCAAAACAGAGTAGAATAAGTGCGATTCTGATCCCTTTTTTCATATCCTTTATTTACTCAGACCAGCGCGGCTCATCAAGTTCAGCAAATATTCAGAACGAATCGCAAAATTGAAACCTTGTGAAAAATCAATACCCGCATTGAGTACTCCAATCAAATTGCCCTTTCTATCAAATACAGGAGAACCACTTGCGCCATGGAATGATACTGCGGTTAATCCAAATGAATAATTCTTTGTATTACTTGAGACCACACCCGATGCCAGGTTCGCTTGCAACTGAGTTTCTTGAATGTTCTGCATTGCTGTTCCAAAGGGGAAACCAATAGTAACCACAGGTAAACCTTGTACCGGATCTATCGCTTTGATTTTATTGATAGGTATGTATGTTACACCTTGAGGCAAGGTATTTGATCTGATTTTAAAGATTGCCAAATCTTCACCTTCATTTAATCCACATGCCAATTCCTGGCAGTTATAGGCACTTTTTATATCAACATATTCACCGTTGGGTACAATGATGGCATTTTCTAGGACACCCTTGATTTTAACTTGCGAAATATATTGAAGTGCTGCTGTATAACCTATTTCATACAACTTATTCAGTTTGGAACGGTAGAAATCTTCAGCGGCTGTCATAATAGATACATCATTACCTGAGCCATAAGATACGTAACGTGTTTCCCACGGGCGAGCAACATGTCGATTAGTCACAATATGACCATTTTTACCAATAAAGAAACCCGTTGCATCTACAACATGCCCATTATCACCATTATATTCTACAATAGCATCGTCGACAACAACGAACTTCTTACTCATACGGTCCGTGAACTTCTGTGTCCGCTCATTGTATGAATCCGGATCAGGCAAATCAGAAATATCCAATGTTCCACACTCTACCTCAAAATAGTAACTACAATGCATCAGAACAACTGACTTTGCGTACATTTTAGCCAATTGAGTATCTGATTTGTCAATATAACGTAAATATGCGAAAACAGCCCCTATCAGAATACATGCTGCCGCGATAATACTACCAATAATTCTCCAAGGCAACTTTTTAGGTACCGGATTTTTCACCGGTACTCCCCCACATGAGATCGTATCAGTACTCTTCAAGAGAAAAGGTTTTTCCTTTTGAATTCTTTTACCGTTGACACTGGTTCCATTTTTACTATTATCGTAGAGATAATATTTTCCATCACGCATCAAACGAATTGAAGCATGAAAGCGACTCACATTGGATCCTTGAATAGAAACATCATTCATGTAATGAGAGCCAATATTTATGACTTTCTTAACTCCCTCAGGCAAATTATTTTGAGGAAGTTGTGTCCAATCAAACGGAACATCGGCAAAAAACACTTTATCGCCACGATGTAATGGCACCTCTTTACCAGGTGTCAGCCGTTGATCATTCACAAAAGTTCCATTTGAACTCTTATCCACGATGAACATTTCTCCATTATCAAGCTGAATAATTTCTGCATGATAATTACTAACATAATCACTTTGAAGAACGATGTCAGATTCGTAAACATTGCGTCCAATAACAGTAATTTTCATATGCTTAAGTTTTAATAAATTGGATCAATTATTTTCGTTTTTACAGTATCAATCATTGTAGTATCCTTCTTAACAGTCGCGGTATCAGGATTTATTACTATTTCCTGATTGTGAGATTCATCTGTATCTCTCTTTTTTGGCTTTTGCTTTTTCCTTCTCGGATCCGGAAAGTAAATGGGGGATTTCTCGCTATTTTCATCCTTCCCCTTTCCCGTTTTAATAACAACTGTTCTGACAGTATCGGGAAACCGATTCTCCAATGAATCACAATTGACAACATTGTGCACTTGAACATGTTCCGGATTCCTTAATAAAAAGTATCCACATCCTAAAGCTATCCCCAGACCTAGAAAGGCTCCGATAAGAATACGACGAATTTTTCTATTTCTCCGTTTGATATCAGGGACTAGATCCCAATCCAGATAAGCTACTTGAGCAAATGAAACATCATCAATCCGAGAGATAGGTACTTCAACTCCTGAATTAATCCGGATTCCGTTAACAAAGGTTCCATTCAAACTCTGATCAATAATCACATAGTCTCCTTTGGGTAACACTCTCAGATATGCATGGACACGACTAATTAGATGGCTATCATCGTCAAGGATGATATCACAGGAAGTGTCCCTACCGATAGAATAGATATTTTTCATAATGTATCTCTGTAGGTTCTAAATGCCTCCATAAAAGATTTCTGGTTTTTTGTATACATAGTTGTATCTGCACTAACAGATAGTTCTTTAGCATATTCGAAAGCTATATCCAATTTTGATGACTCTCTATCAATTTTCACTAAAGCATGATAATTGAAAAACATACTTATCAGCAAAAAGATTGTCAATATGGCAAGGATTATTTTATTACGTTTACTCATACGGGGTTTAATTATAGATTCAAATGATACATCAACAACAGCGGCGGTGTAATTGTCATGTCCACCCCCACTAGCCATTCCGACCTGATTAATGGACTTACTTACTTCCCAAAGCAGGTTATTCAAATTCCCTTTGGGGGTAATCTGTTTGATGAAGTCTGGTTCCGGGAATGCTCCCCAAAAACCATCCGTACACAAAACAAAGCGATCTCCTTTAAGAAACGGCAAAACGGATATATCCGGGACTGCCTTTTGGTCTACACCCAATGCCTTCAGGATAATGTTCGAATTCGAAGATTGACGTGCCTGTTCCTCCGTCAAAACCTCCTGTGCAACCAGTTGGAATACCAGTGAGTGATCTGCCGTTCTAAAAACTTTTCGCTTACCTCGAAACTGGTATATTCTAGTATCTCCAATATGAGCCACCGTTGCACAATGTTTGTTAATGATCAAAGCAGTTGCAGTCGTACCCATACCTTGAAGTTCTGGATCGGCAATCGATGCCTCGATAATTTTTTGATTGGCATGTTGAAAAGCCCTCATTAAAACATCTTCCGGCGATTCTTCTGCCTTTGCTTCTGCAATGTCATCAATGATTGTTTGAACAGCCAGCATAGATGCAGTCTTGCCTCCATTCATCCCCCCCATTCCATCACAAACAACAACAACACTACCCAATGCAGTATCCATTGCACCGGCCGAGTCTTGATTTTCTGATCTTCCCCCTATCTCAGACTCAATATATCCGCGTAAACGCAGTGAGGAATCTATTTGTAATGACATTTTAAATTAACAACAATATTATGGTTAGCAAAGCCAACATGGCCACGATAGCGAGTATTAGAATAAAAACAGTTTTGAGGTTGTTTTCATTTTTGTCCTTGAGTTTTAAATATGCCTCCAGATCCTCTTTGAACTCATTCACGGTATCATACCTTTCATCAGGGTTCTCCTTTGTCGCTTTCCCAATGATTTCCAATAATTCTTCGCTACAACCGCTAGATTCTATACTTTGAGCGAGATCTAGCAGGTTATACAATGTCTTCCCTAGAGAATAGATATCACTACGAGCATCAACCACTGCTTCCACATTATCTGGAACTATTTGTTCCGGTGCCGCATATGGCGGGGATCCGATTGTCCCTGTAATGTGTGCATCAAAAAAATAATCTGCTTTGGCTACACCCAGATCCATGACTACAGGCAAGTATCCATCTTGAATCATAATATTAGATGGCTTTATATCGCGGTGAACGATGCCTTTTGAATGCAAACTATTCACTCCATCAATCACTGAAAGAAAAGCTTCTACAATTTTGCGACTTCTTGCAAATGAAGATAGCTTTGACAAGCTTTCCTTTACATATACATCCATCGTGATACCACTTATAAATTTACTCAAAACATACAAGGGTCCTGAATCATCATTATCCTCACAATATCCAATCATACTAATTAAATTCGGATGATTAATGATTATGGATGCTTCCAGCTTTGCCCGATTTCTAATCCAAGGTATGCAACAAAGCTCTGAACGAAGTTTCTTTACGGTTACTCGCTCGTTAGTTGCGTAGTCAAATCCTAAATAAACAAGACCCATTCCTCCTTCTCCTAGTGGTGAAACCGATGAATCATACCAATACCACCTACCGGATACGAAAAGAAAAATGTTTGCTGAATTAGGTTCGTGCACGATACACTGCATCTTTACAGCTTCTTATTCGGCATGTACATCGTTGTCTTTCTACTGCTATCAAACGGAGACTGACTCATGCCCGGATTGGTACCTTTGGGTCCAAATTGTGCGTTCATTCCGGGATTAGGATCAGGAGTGGGTGACGGATTAGAAATCCATCCCGAATCATTTTTCGCTTCCATTGATTTGAATTCTTTTTTTGGATAAAGTCCCAAAGAATTCGGATCAATTGAGATAAAATACAATTCATAGTTGACACCTATTGTAATAATGTCTCCATTCTTACATTCCTTCGGATTTAAATCCAGTGTAACTCCATTCAACATGGTACCATTTTCAGATCCTGAATCTTGGATGAATACAAAGATGCCGTTGTCTTCTCCATTCTTCTGCATTTTTCGGACAACAATGTTCGCATGGGATTTAGATACAGACTTCTCCTTTAAGCAGATAGATGAATCTGATCCATTTCCGATGGTGTTAGAACCCACATAAAGTGGCCAAAATTCACCACAATCCGTTTTTGAAACAGAATACAAAAATCCCATGATAGCTTTGCCGTTAGACTTATTGGTCTGCTCGTTTGCACTGGATGTTTGGTTCAAAGAATTTCCAATGTTTTTAGGAAAAACTGTTTTAATTTCACTCATAATATGATCACTTTTGGTTATTTGTTGTTTATATTCTTCTTGATAACGAGTAATCTCTTGGCTTTGTCTCGGGTAACGGACATCTCTTTCGGAAACATTCTATATCCAAATACCAAAGGATGATGGTCATTTGACACAACTTCCATCTCAATATCTTCAAAGATTTCTTCGGCTAACTTTAGCGTTACTTTAACTCTACTGCCAATCGAAATCTTCCCTTCAATAACAGGGAATCCAGAGATCGCTGAATCATCTATGTAACCATTTGCCAAATAATACTCCGCCTGATGAGCACATATTGTATTACCTGCTGAAGGAACATAAGTAAAAACAGCCGCAAAACCATTAACAAAACCCTTTACCCTCATTGTATTACCGACTACTTCGTATGGAATATATGTTTCAATTTTCCCTGATTCAACACCTTGATTATCAACAGATTCTATTACCATATAGGTTGAATCCACAAAACTTGCAATCTGGCATAATTCAGAAGTATATCCTTTCGAAAATCCTACACTGGAGATGAATAAATAGAAAAGCAACGCTAAGTACACCCTTATACTTAAGCGACCAAGCATACATTGTCTGTAATTCAATTTCCCCATGGAAATCAACTCAATCCATATGGCCCGATGGAATAATTGGTATTATACAACGAAAGTGTGAGCCAACTTAGTTTTATCCTACCAAGAGGCTCTGGACTGCCTAAAGTGGAGATAACTAAAAATTAATGCTCACACTTTGCTATAGCATGAGCACAGAACTCTAGATATAGCCAAGTTGAGCGAATAACTTCTATTTCACCACTTTTGAATTGTCCAGATTCCTTGGTATGAAATAAAGCCAAACGCTTTCTATTATTATGTATGCATCTCTTCTTCTTTCTGACAGATGCAACTGCGAATTTAATATAAATTATATTAAGTCACAATATATTATCAGTTCAACTCAAAACAATTGAGAATATTGATTATAAATCTATATTTAAAATCATTGTTTCACAATTTACCATAATTAAGTATGCCTTTATGGCTGGGAAATCTTTGAGAGTATTTGTAATCTTCCCCTTTTTAGGACAGTCTATAATTAGACTTTTCAGTTAATATTTTTTTTCTGTTTTGTAAGTTTCCTTTTAACCTACTTTTTTCTTCTCCCGATACTCCATCGGAGTCATGTTGTCCAGTGACTCATGCGGACGGCAGTCGTTATAGTCTGTCATCCATGCTTCCGTCAGTTCTTGCACATCATGGAGAGTGCAGAAGAAGTATGCATCAAGCACCGCCCTGCGGTAGCTTCCGTTGAAGCATTCGATTATGCTGTTCTGAGTTGGATGGCCGGGCTGGATATAGATGATGTTTATATCGTTGCCTTTGCACCATTCCTGGAACGTCTTGGAGATGAACTCCGGTCCATTGTCGCATCGTATGTTCTTTGGCTTTCCGTTATGCCAGATAACCTTTTCAAGAAACTTGATGAGTCTTTCCGCTGGCATTGACATGGAGATCTCCTGTCCCACTGCAACCCTGTCACAGTCATCGATGATATGCCTTAAACGATTGCTTTTCTCCTACCAGCGGTTCCTGGGTAGTGATGGTTACCTTTGTTACGTTGGCAACAGATATGATACCAGAGAAAAGAACAGACAGAATAAAGGCTATAAGCAGGAAATGTCGTTTCATAGCAGTATTATTTTAATGCTCTATAAATATAGTTGATGGTCTGTGCTCTTGTGCAGGACTTTTGAGGTGAGAATTTATGTAGGTCTGTATCTCCCATGACACCGTTCATGTGCGACCAGCCTATGGATCTTCCAAAATCACTCTCGAGTTTCTCTACCTCCAGATACTGGGTTGCATAAAATCCGTCTGGAGAACCCATGTACTTCCAAAGCCCGATTACACACTCCTTTCTGGTAAGGCCCACTTAACGGCTTGTGCATACCATGCATCGGCATTGACATCTTTGAAAGCACCGACTTTTACCGGAGATACTTCATATTTTTTGCTAGGATGAGTATCTTCCGGTATTGCAGCAAGTACCTTTCTGCCGAGCGTAGAGATTATTCCTCCCCGAGCAGCTCCTGGAAGACTGGAGGAGCTGTCGCGGCAGCCGATGGACGGCACGTATCTGGAGCGTCCTCGTCCGGATGTCAGGACAATTTATTTCCAGAACGGAGAGTTCCGCACCTCTGGCACCGTGGAAGGCAAAGGTCTGGCAAGCAAGGAGGCCCGCATGAGTTCTCGTCAAGACTTCTGCGAGATAAAGGCACATGCGGAATTTGTCAAGCGAACCCTTCAGGATGCTGTAGGATACGGGTATGACGGAAGTATCCATTTTGCTAACGCATACTACCCTATCATCTTCCATGACCGTGTTGAGATATGAAAGGGTGACGCCTTTGCAGGAAGCGTTGGTATTGACCCTATTTCAAGCCTTCTGAAGATCAACGCAGGAGGAGATTTCGGGCCGATGCAGTATCAAGGAAGCTATGGGACGATACTGTCTTGATGAAGGCATAGGTATCAAAATTTATAGTCTATCGACAGTTACGATGATGGTTTTTCCCTTTAAACGAAGGGTAAAGGTTTTATCGTGTTGTTGCATGTAGTCTGTATCAAATGGGATGTATGCTTTAGTTTTATAGAACATCTCATTGCTGTCCACTAAAAATGTGGACAGCAATGAACTTCTTTTTTAATTTCTTTCTTGATGGTCTGTCCGAGATTTTCAAGGAAACTTTGTGCATGTGACTGTGTGCAACAACATAACGCAGCAAACAATACAACTACAATGATCTTCGATTTCATAGGGAGAAGAATTATATTCGTGTAAATTTAATTTTTTCTGATCAGAAATACAAGATTATAAGTCAATTAGGCATACAAGAAGAACAGTATTGCCTTTCATATCACTTAACATTAAGATTAGACATAACGACTTCAAATATACAAAGAATCCCGATAAATATCCATAATTGAGTATATGACATAATTTAAAGCGGCACTTGCCCACTTCTCTCCGGTCAGTCGGCAATCTTCTATTACCTCCGCACGGCGTACGGTAAGGATACTTACCGGAGGACGTGGTACAATGTCAGTACGACAGTGGCTCGCATATCCAAGCATACTTCCAGGGGAACTGTACACCGATACCGAAGAAGAGATCAACTGCGAGAACAAATTTGACACATAACTACCAAATCAAGGCTTAATTGTGTGTGTTAGCAAGGTGTCCCTGAATCGGGACTGAACAGTTTTCAGGTAAATCCTTATGGAATGATGATGCTTTCTGGTGTACTTGGCTTGAAGAACATAGAATAATATATCGGAAGATATGAAATCTTATCCTTAACCACAATCTCACGGTCATTCGAAAGAACAACAGCCCGCTTGATATTGTATTCTTCATTATCTACAAACTTATCAAGTGCCCTATGGTCCTTGTA
>JAZUBU010000016.1:0-141742 GCA_045638645.1 Bacteroidales bacterium | reverse complement strand
AAAAAAAGCTAATCAAGGATGCTTACTCAAATAAGGAAATAGATAACGAGGTGGTAGATGATTATGTTAAACTTGGATGGTTGTCACTATTAGAGGTAAAAGACTACCTAAGTATGAACGAAAAGGAACTTTATAGAAAATATCAATCATCGTTAAAATATATCAGCAATCAAAATAATAAGAGAAACTTTGAGCAGTGGGATTTCCATATGGGTAGAGCTGATCTGATAAGACATATGTTGAGAAGTGGCTATCTAAAGATGGATGAAAGCGCTATAGTTACTGATAAGAAAAAGAAAAAATCAGTAAATCTGCTGGTCGATTATATCCGGCAAAATGGTCTTAATATAGCTGATTACAGAGCTAGACCCTATGTTGTTAATAATGTGAGATTTGTAGAGAACGAGATTGATGTTCCACATTAGGATTAGTATTTACATACATTTTCAGTGTACGCTTCCCCTGTTTGTCACAAAAACTATGTGTTTTTGTGACAAAACACATAGTTGAATCGTGATATAAATCATGAATATTCAATCTTTTATGGGTTTGTGTTTTGAAGGGCGGCATCTGATGATATGAGATTTATGTGTGCCTGGATAATGATGTTGTCAAAGAAATTTTGACGACCACCATATAGAATGAACTCAATGCTATATTATGCTCTCGGAACATTATATCCTGAGAGCATAATTTGTCTTGTGATCTCCAAAGCCATCATTTCAGACAGATTTGCAATGCACAATTGCCGAATTTAAGTGAAAGTTTCTAAAATGGAAATAGTCGTATATATAACTATAGATTCGGTAATTGCAAAATATGCAAGCGTCAAGGGAAATTCCCTAATCGACGTGGCTGTCAAAAGAATTTTGACGACCGTAAATCATGCGTTCAGTTTGCGATTTTTGAATCTTAACTGCCAAATTTGTGAAAATTTCACATAAAAGTGAGTTAAGATTGCGATTTCTGGACTTTAACTCGAAAATTTGTTGAATTATGATTTCTGATGAAGGCTAGCTCGAAGCATTATATTTTACTAAATTCGTTGCATATAATTTTAAAACAAAACAAATATGGCATTTATAAAGAGTAGGAGTCAAGAGATAGAGATACCAGTAGAGAACCCCTTTGCAAATGATAAGTTAGAAAGGTCTCATCTGTGCAGTGTTCTAACAGATGTTGTGTCCTTTTATGGACAGTCTGGCTGTGTGCTTGCTCTCGGCGGAGAGTGGGGGTCGGGGAAAACCACTTTTGTGAAGATGTGGCGTCAATATTTGAAAAATAGGCAATACAAGACGTTATACTTTAATGCGTGGGCTTCTGACTATACTGAAGATCCATTGATAGCGTTGATTGCGGAATTAAGTGAATTGTCTGCAGATAATAGCACTATTAACAAGATTGCAGCCGGGGCGATACGTATTACTGCTTCAGTACTAAAAAGTACATTAAAAGGCGTGCTTAAAAAGACAACAGGGATTGATGCAGATACCATAGGTGATGCAATTGATGAATCTATTGATATTGGGAAAAAGTACCTTGATAAATTTGAAGAGCAGAAGACTACGCTCGATGAATTCAAAGAAAACCTACGGAAGTATATAACAGAAAATGCTGGGGAAAATCCTGTTGTGTTTTTTGTTGATGAACTGGATAGATGTAACCCTCATTATGCGGTTGCGGTACTAGAAAGAATTAAGCATTTGTTTGAAATTCCTAACATTGTTTTTGTTCTTGCCGTCAATAAGAAAGAGTTAAGTAATGCGATTCAAGGATATTATGGGTCATCAAGGATTGATTCTGATGAATATTTGCGAAGATTTATAGATATAGATTTTGTTCTTCCAAAGCCAAAGCTAGATGCATACTTCGATTTCTTGTATGCCGAATATGAGTTTGATTCCTTTTTCAATAATGAAACCAGAAAAGAAGCATTTGGCAGGAAGGACGAGCCTTACGCATTTAGAACAGTAGCATTAAGCATGTGCAAGGAGCTTAATATAAATCTTCGTCAAATGGATAGGATTTTTGCTTATTCAAGACTAGCATTAATGCAGTTTGGATCGAGAACATATTTGCTACCTGATATTTATTTTATGCTCTGTCTATGGAAAGTTATGGACTCGCAGTTTTATAATCAGATAAGCCAAAAAGTATTTACAGTTCATGAATTCCTATTGAAATTAGAAGACAAATTGCCGCCTGCATTCTTTAGAAAGGAAGAAGGGTATTGCTACTCTTCAAGCAGCACGGTCTATCTTATAGCGTGTTTTTTGTATTGTTATGATATAACTGGTACAGGTGAACGTCCTATTGCCTCTACATTTAAGGCTATACTCAACGAAGGTACTAAGAAAAATGAATACAATATTCAGTCAAAATACTTTGAGAAAGACGAATTAAATGAGGCTCTAGACTATTATATGAGAAGATATGCGGAAGAAACTAGGAATGGATTGCGGTTTATTTTAAATCGAATCGAATTGCTGCATTCGTTCTCGAAATAATTACATGGAAAACATAAAAACTCTCGTTATAACGATACTTTTTCTCTCGATCCCTGTTTTAGGCTGCAACATGTTCCCAAATGGAACAAGTTCGGTAGTTTCCACAAATCCACAATTTTATTGTATGGAAACATTCGCTCACCCTTGTGACAGATACCTGTGGCGGGGGTGAGGGCGTAATGTTGCGGAGTCTTGAGTTTTACTGGCTTGTATCTGTTGGTAGAACCGGAAAATGTTTTATAACTTTGGGAGAATAGTTAGGGGAAGCTTACAAGATGAACTAGTTATTAGTGATAAATAGAGAACTCCAGTTGCAGATATATTTTGGCAGTTATCCTTTATTGTGTAAGTTATAGGTGGTAACTTCCCTTCAACAGCCGAGATATAGAGCTTTGGGATATCTTCCTCATTTTGCCAGTTGCATGGATGGCACTCATGTAATTTTGGGCAAAAGCGAAATTTTAGGTAACCTAATTTTTAGCTAAATCCTTAAGATGTTGTCCAAGTTGTAAAAAATAAGCCTCTCAGACACCTGAGAGGCTTATTTTAGTGATTCGGTTGGGATTCGAACCCAAGACCCACAGCTTAGAAGGCTGTTGCTCTATCCAACTGAGCTACCGAACCAGCCCAATGTTTTGAGGTTGCAAAGATATAAATTATTTTTTGTTTTCCATTCTCTTGGCGAAATATTCGATCAGAAATACAAGGCCAATGCCCGTGGCGGCAAAAATGAGGGCTTGGGGGATGTACTCTGCCGGCCAGGTGGGGAAGGAGACTCCGGATACCTGGAGGTTTTGCCAAGGCCAGATTTTGACCAGGGAACCGATCATGAAGCCCGAGAGTACGCAGATGGCGATGTTGTAGAAGTGTTTCAGCAGCCAGGACAGGAAGTGGGAGAAGCTCACAATGCCGATCGCGGCTCCGGAGAGGAAGACCAGCAGGACGGTGAGGTCCAGATCGTTGACAGCACTCAGAATGTATTCGTATTTGCCCAGGAGCAGGAGGATGAAGCTGCCGGAAATGCCGGGCAGAATCATGGCGCAGATGGCGATTGCTCCGGAAAGGAAGATGAACCACAGGTCGGTCGGAGTCTGTCCCGGTGTCATCAGGCAGATGGCTGCTCCGATGCCGGCGCCTAGCAGCAGGGAAAGGAGGTTGCCCAGGTTCCAGGTCCTGATGTCACGCAGGATGTAGATGGCCGATGCAATGATGAGCCCGAAGAAGAACGACCACAAGGGGATGGGGTGGTGGACCATCAGGTAGGTCATGATTTTTGCGATGCTGAGAACGCTGATGCCGATACCCAGCATCAGTGCGAGCAGGAAATTGCCGTTGATGTGTTTCCAGCAGGCTTTCCAACGGAGGGTGAAGAAGAGTTTCAAGGCAGTTCCGTCGATCGAGCGGATGGAATTGATCAGGGTTTCGTAGATACCGGTCAGGAAAGCGATGGTACCTCCGGATACACCGGGGATGACATCGGCTGCCCCCATGGCAATGCCTTTGAGGGTGACCAGCAGCGATTGGGAGAATTTACTCATGCTTGGTTTTGATGTTGTTCAGGTATTGGATGAGACTAGTTGTCAGTACCCCAAAGTCGGGGGCTCCTTCATCCTTGGGCCGGGGTTGGTACGAGAAACAGATGTCGTACGTGTCTTTCAGCATTTTGTAGCCGGTATCTTTCAGGCCAATCTTGACGTTGGCCTTGGAGAGGGCGGTAATGCAGGCTTCTGTGAAGGATTTTTGTAGCGTGAGGTTGAGAAAGATTCCGTATTCCTGTTCACAGAGGGTTTTTAAGGCCGGTTTCTTTTTGGGGAAGGGGTAGCCGCTGAGGGTGAGGTCGCGTCGGTTCACCACTTGTATGTGTGGATTTTGCTCGGCCCAACTTCCTACTTTGTTTTTGCGGTGGAGATTCAAACAGATTCCCGTGTACTGGATAGCGGAGGCTTCGCATTCCCGGATCAGGGCGGTGATGGCGGTTTCGCAGCCGACAGTCGATCCGTCAAAGACAAAGAGTAACGTCCCGGCTTCCGGCAAGGAGCGGTAGAGGCGTTTGCGGTCTTTGACGCAGAGGGCTGCTAGCTTCCGTTTCTGAAACAGACACATGCAGAATCTTCGATTAAGGTTGCATTTCGGGTTTTCCTTCGTGTTCCGGGTGAGAAATGAGCAGGAGACGGTCTCCTTTCAAAATCTCAGACGATCCGTTCGGAATGATGTATTGGTCATCCCGTTTGATGTAAATGACCAGGATGCCGTCACCGAGTTTGACATCTTTCAGCTGTTTGCCAGCAATTTGCATGTGTTCGTTGATATCCAGTTCCCAGATATTGGAACCGATCTCTTCGGGAATGCTGATGCCGAATGTATTGCCGGATTTGGGCATCGGTGCGGTCAAATGCAGGGTTCGTGCAATCGAGGGGATGCTCATCCCTTGTACCAGCAGGGATACCAGGGTGATGAAAAATACAATGTTGAAAATCAAGTGTGCTCCCTCAATGTCTGCAATAATCGGGTAGGTAGCAAACAGAATCGGTGCCGCACCGCGAAGACCGACCCAGGAAATGAAGAATTTGGAGCGGAAGTTGATGCGGCGGAAGGGCAACAGAGAAATGAACACACTCAGTGGACGGGCGATCAGGATCATGAAAATGCCGACCAACAGGGCGAAGGGGGCAATATCAAGCATTTCACGCGGGTTGACCAGCAGACCGAGGATCAAGAACATGCTGATCTGGAACAACCAGGTCATACCGTCCAGGAACGTGCTGATTTCCTTTTTCTTGACCAGGGGTTTGTTGCCGACCACAATCCCGGCGATGTAGACAGCCAGGTAACCGTTGCCGCCAAATCCGTCGGTAATGGTAAAGATGATGAAAATAATCGGCAGGATAAGGATCGGATAGAGGGAAGTGTTCTGCAAGTTGATGTTGTTGATGAGCATCACGGTCAGTCGTCCCATAAAATATCCGGCTGCCAGACCGATGGAGAATTGCATAAAGAAGCGCAGGAGAATGCTGAATGCGGTCTCACCGTTGTCGCCGAGAATACCAATGAGCACAATGGTCAACATATAGGCCATCGGGTCGTTACTACCACTTTCCAACTCCAACATCGGGCGTAGCTGGTTTTTCAGGCCAATGCGTTGCGAACGCAGGATGTTGAATACGGATGCGGAATCCGTAGAGGACATGGTTGCAGCGGTCAGCAGAGCAAAGGGAAACGAAACTGCGATGGATATCATGATGGATTTGGATATCAGGTAGATGAAGGCGCCTGTGATGACCGTGGTCAGAGCTACACCCAGTGTAGACAGCAAAATACCCGGGCCCAGAATGGGTTTGATCTCCTTGAGGCTGGTATCCATCCCCCCGGAGAACAGGATGATGGTCAGGGAGATCATGCCGATGAATTGTGTCAGCGGGGTATTGTCAAACTCAAAACCGAATCCGTCTGATCCGAACAGCATTCCCACAAGCAGGAAAACCAAGAGGGTCGGTACGCCCAATTTGGAACCGGCTTTTGTTACCAAAATGGCAATCAAGAGGATGATCGCACCGATGAATAATATATTTTCAGCAGTCATAAACTTTGATTTATCCTACAAAGTTAAGGAATTTAGTTCTAAACAAGTAGAAAAGTAGATAAAAAAATATTAAATTTGTGAAGAAAATTGAAAAACTATGCAAGTACTCAACATAGGTGTTTTTGGACGCACCAACACAGGTAAGAGCTCCCTGGTCAATGCGTTGACCGGGCAGGAAATATCGATTGTATCCAACCAGGCAGGCACGACGACCGACCCGGTGGGAAAAAGGATGGAAATTCCGGAAATCGGTCCTTGTCGGCTGGTGGATACGGCTGGATTGGACGATGTTTCGGATCTCGGTGAACAGCGGGTCAACAAAAGTCGCGCTTGGCTGAATCGGGTGGATTTGGCACTCATTCTTTTTAATTCGAATACGTTTGCAAAGCTGGAGCGGGACCTGGTCGAGCAATTGCGGGGTCTGAAGGTTCCGTTTGTGCTGGTGCACACACAATCAGATATCGTGCCGTTGGATGAATCCCTGGCGCAGGAACTGCCCGAACTGTACGGTGCGGATGTGCTGGAATTCTCTGTCGCCTTGTTGGATGAACAGGCGCAACAAGCAAACATCGAGATGCTGCTTTCCTTCATCATCAAGGGATTGTCGGCTTCTCCGTTGCGTGAGCGGCCGATGTTCGAGGGGTTGGTTAAGGAAAAGCAAACCGTGGTATTGGTTTGTCCGATTGACTCCTCGGCTCCCACGGGACGTCTGATTCTGCCGCAGGTGATGGCCATCCGGGATTTGTTGGACCGTCGGGCTACGGCCGTGGTTCTGCAGGTGGAAGAGTTGCCGCAGTACCTGGCTACGCATCCGGCACCGGACTTGGTGGTGACGGACAGTCAGGCCTTTGCGCCCGTTTCTGCTTGTGTGTCCCAGGATATTCCGTTGACGAGTTTCAGTGTGCTGTTGGCCCGAAGCAAAGGCCCGTTTGAGGCCTATGTACAAGGGGCAGAAACCATTGATGCCCTGCAGGATGGGGATCGGATCCTCATCCTGGAATCCTGTACCCACCATGCTTCCTGTGAGGACATCGGTCGCGTCAAATTGCCCCGACTCTTCCGGAAATATACCGGAAAATCATTGGAATTTACGGTGGTAGCCGGTTTGGACCCTTTGCCGGAAAATTTACAGGATTATCAGCTGGTGGTCCAATGTGGAGGCTGCATGATCAACAAGCGGGAATTGTTGTCCCGTGTCCATCCGGCCTCTGAGGCGGGGATTCCCATTTGCAACTATGGGATGGCCATCGCCTACATGAACGGTATTTTCAAACGCTCCATCGCTCCTTTCCGATCATGAGAAACCTGCTGGATACCTTGCGTCCCGAGGGATTGCTTCCGCAGGCGGATGTCTTGCTGGCCTGGTTGAAAACGACAGACCGGGAGGCTGTGGCCCGGTTGTATGAGGCGGCTTTCCGTATCAAGAATGAGCGGAGCGGTCCGGGAGTCTTCTTGCGCGGTCTGATGGAAATCTCCAACCGTTGTCAGAAAAATTGTCTGTATTGTGGCATCCGGCATCAGAATGCTGCGACGCTGCGTTACGATCTGTCTGAGGAGGAGATTCTTCAGTTGGGCCGAAAAGCAGCGGAGCTGGGTTATGCTTCCATCGTCCTGCAAGGCGGAGAAAGAACCGATAACAAATTTGTTTCAAAAATTACAAAGTTGTTATATGAGTTGAAAAACATACAATTGAAGGATGGTGTTGATGGAGGAGCTCGTAAACCGGAGCAGTCCAAAGGCTTGGGGATTACCTTGTCATTGGGGGAGCAAAGCGAAGAAGTTTATCGGGAGTGGTACGAGGCTGGAGCGCACCGTTACCTGCTTCGGATCGAATCTTCGGATCCGGAACTCTATGGGAAGATTCATCCGAATGACCGGTTGCATGCATACGATCGGCGTATCGAGGCCTTGGAGGCTTTGCGTCGGGTAGGCTATCAGGTGGGGACGGGAGTCATGATCGGTCTGCCTTTTCAATCGGAGGAGCATTTGGCCAATGACTTGCTTTTCTTTCGGCAAATGGATATTGATATGTGCGGGATGGGGCCTTACATTCCGCACCACGATACCCCCTTGGCCGTGCATGCGCATTTGATTCCTTCCGCAGAGCGACGTCTGGATTTGTCCATCCGTATGGTGGCCTTGCTGCGTATGCTGATGCCGAACATCAACATTGCTGCGACCACGGCATTGCAGGTGTTGAGCGACCGGGGTCGGGAAATGGCCATTGAGGCCGGGGCGAACGTGGTAATGCCGAACCTGACCGATCTGCTGCACCGCTCGAACTACGATCTGTACGATGGCAAGCCCGGCGCATCGGTGGATGCCGATTTGAACGATACCCCCTTTGCCCGGTACCTACAGGAAAGAAACATCCCCATCCTCCGGGGAGAATGGGGAGATTCCATGCATTATTTTGCCCGGTTGCGGGATTGATGGCGATTATTTTCCACCTTCAGCTTGGTAAATGAGTTGGACTTCTTCTGCGTTGATCGGTCGGCTGTAGATGCGGAAGTTGTCCACTTTCATGTTGATGGCGTTGCTTCCCAACTTGTCTTCTCCCAAGCCGCCGATGACGAATTTGGACGGATTGTCATAGGGTCTTGCCCATCCGTTGAGCATGTCGACCAGTTCTCCATTGATGTAGAGGCATTGTACGTAATCATTCTTGCCGGCGGAGCTAGTGATGGTCACGTGCGTCCATTCGTAGGGAATTTCTGAATGGGAGAAACTTTCGTTTTCGTTTTCATATCGGCAGATCATGCGGAATTTTCCTTTGTCCATGATGAGTCGGGGTGTTTCAGAACCGCCTACGGAAGTGAAATAGTGTCCGTCGCTCACTCCCAATACCCAGAAACTTACAGAGAAGTTGACGTAGGGCGGATAGAACATCGGTTTCGGAATGGAGATGTTGCTTTCGTTAACAGCATTCAGTTCAATGGATTGGGTTCCATCTGCACTTTCTTCGCAGAATTTGGCACCGTTGATCAGTTGGGCCTTGATGCCGGAACCCATTTCGTCCAAACCGGAATTGTTGAAGCGGAAGTAGGCCAACAGACCGTTGCGCACTACGCTTACCGGATTGAGGTTTTGTTGGGGTGCCGGTTGTTGGCTCGGTTGCTGATCCGGTTGGGGCAGGGTGACTGCCGGTTGGCCGGCGATGTTGGGGGCACTGATCTGACGGGTGGTCAGGTCACACCGCATGGTTTCGGTACCGTTGATGTAGGTGTAGTTGCTGACGGTTTGGTAGTGAGCCTTCAGCATTTGGACTTCGTAGTTTCCAGGGTTGAGGTCGTTGAATTGATAAACCCCGTTTCTACCGGTAACCGTATGTTTTCCAGAGGGGATAAGGGTGATTTTTGCATAAGGAACCGGGTTGCCCTGTTCGTCACTCACCACTCCGGTCAAGGAGATGTTCAACGTATTTTTGATATAAATTCTTTCGTAGATGGTTTTGGAGGTACCGGTGTTCAGGCGGATTTCAATGTAGTTTTCGTCTTCTTCGTAGCACGGGAAATCGTCGTATTTGATCAGGATGGTGTTTCCTTCAAACGTTGAGGTGATTTTGGTGGCACAATTGGACTTCAAGTTCGGACGTTGACGGGTCGAGATTTCGCGGTCTTGCAACATCAGGACGGCTGCCACGACACCTTTTTGTGTTTGCACCGTCGTGATGGTAATGGCGTCAAACAAGTGTTTGTATTCTTCGATCAGGAAGGTGACCTTCTCGAAGCGGGGATCTTCCTGCATGAATTCGGATTGGAAGGCTTTCAGATCGTTGATGGTGCGGGTGATGTCTTCAATGGAGGTCATCTGGTCCAGCATCGTTTCGTAGTTGGCCAACTGGTCGTTCAAGCGTTTTTCGTGGGCTTGGTATTCTGCAACGAGGAGTTTGAGGTCCAGGTCCGAGAAGGGGTAGCGGATGGCATAGAAATATTCTACGCTGCGGGTTTCCTTGAAGTAACGTTCTTCCCAATAGTAACTCTTCGCTTTGGAGAGTGAGATCTCGTTGATGAAAGGAAGTTTGGCAGATTTGGTCCGGATGTCGGATTGCAGGTTTTGGGAGTATTGGTAGGAACCGTTGGTTTCCAAGCTGCTGCTTTTGAGTTGCGTGTCAGAAATCACCAATACCGCCACGCTTTCTGCGATCTGGGATTTTAATTCGGCGAGGGCTGCATTTCTGGCATTTTCTATGGAGTTACCCGTGCCGGAGATGCAGAGGTAACCGTTTTCTACACCGCCAACCCATGACGGCATTTTCCGTTCGCTGGATTCTGTGACTTTGTACTGTGCGGAGGCAACTAGGCCAAAGAGCAGGGAGCACAGGATGCTGAGGGTAAATTTCTTCATGGCAGGAATTATTTAACTTGTTCTAACCAGGTTTTGAGATCTTCGGTCTGGAAGTTGCAGCCACAGGTTTTGTTTTCGGCCGGGATGGTCGAGAGCAGTTCGCTCATTTTGTTGTACAGTTCGCTGCATTCTTTCGGAACGAAATTGATTTCTTTCAATGCGGAGTCGTAATCGCCGCGGGCAATGTGGGCGCGGGTGCGAAGTAAGATTTGATCTGCGTTGGCATCGAAATATTCCATGATGCGGTCTTTCCCGTTTGTGATGAAGGTTTTCAGTCGGGAATTTCGGGAAGAGATGTTGCGGATGGCTGCCATCATGGCGTGATCTTCACTGTTGCCGATGCCTTTGGTTTCAATCATGGTTTGGTTCATGACGGTCTGGCTGAGCAAATCGACCATGAACAAGGATACTTGAATTTCAGTAACAAATTTGGGAGGGGCTGTTTCGGTAACGGTTTGTTCCACAATGGCGATGCGGGGCAAGACCATGAAGCGGCTGTCAATGGCCGAGAGTCCGTTGAGTGTCAGGGCCTGGATCAAGTTGTTTTGTAAGAGATTGCCGGCTTGTGCAGACAAGTTGCTGGCTTCGGGATAGATGGCTCCAACGGCCAATTTATCAGCATCACGCATCGGTTGTGCAGAGACATTGGCGGAGAACAATGCGATCAAGAGTGTCGCAAGGAAAAGTTGAATGGTTTTCATATTGTAAAGGTGTTTTCTTTCTAAAACGGGAATCAAATGGTCTATTGGTAAAAATGTGACAATAAGACTTTTCGTTATCCACGAAGATACGAAGTTTTGTTTGGAAAATCAAGGTGAATTCGTAAAAAAAGAAAATGGCCCTGCCGTGGGGCAGGACCATTTTTCTATTGTTGTAGGGCTTTTCGCCGATTATTCGTTTTTGATTGCAGCTTGAGCAGCAGCCAAACGAGCGATCGGAACGCGGAACGGTGAGCAGGATACATAGTTCATACCTACTTTGTGGCAGAATTCTACGGATGCAGGGTCTCCACCGTGTTCACCGCAAATACCCACTTTGAGTTTCGGGTTGGTCGAACGTCCACCGTTGACACCGATTTCGATCAAGCGACCGACGGTCTTGGTATCCAAGGTTTGGAACGGGTCAGCCGGGATGATCTTCTTCGCCAGGTAGTCACCCATGAAAGCTCCGATGTCATCGCGAGAGAAACCGTAGGTCATTTGGGTCAAGTCGTTGGTACCGAATGAGAAGAATTGGGCAGTGGAAGCCATGCGGTCAGCCATCAAAGCTGCGCGCGGAATTTCAATCATGGTACCGTACAAGTAGTTGATGGTCAGGTTGAATTGTTTTTCCACTTCTTGGTGTACGCGGTCGCAGATGGCTTTCAGGAAGTCCAATTCTTTTACGATGATGGTAACCGGAATCATGATTTCGGGTTTCGGGTTGAAACCTTCGCGGATCAATTCTGCGGTTGCAGTGAAGATCGCGCGGAATTGCATTTCGCTGATTTCCGGGTAGGTAATACCCAAACGTACACCACGGTGACCCATCATCGGGTTGACTTCGTGGAGGCTTTCGCCACGTTTGCGGATGTCTTCAACGGTGATACCCAATTCTTGAGCCAATTCAGCTTGTTTTTCTTCAGATTGGGGTACAAACTCGTGCAACGGCGGGTCGAGCAAACGGAAGGTAACCGGCATGTTGTCCATTACTTTCATGGTTGCTTTGGTCGCTTCTTTCACGTAGGGTTCCAATTCAGCCAAAGCAGCTTTGCGTTCTTCGGTACCTTGTGACAAGATCATTTTGCGGAGTTTGGAGAGAGGAGCTTCTGAGTTTGCACCGTAGAACATGTGTTCGATACGGAACAGACCGATACCTTCTGCACCGAAGGCTACTGCGGTAGCGGCATCTTCCGGTGTATCAGCGTTGGTGCGAACACCGAGCTTGCGGTATTTGTCCACGATGTTCATGTATTCAATGAAACGGGGATTTTCAGAGGCATCCATGGTAGCGATGGATTGGTCGTACACGAAACCTTTGCTACCGTTCAAAGAGAAGATATCACCTTCTTTGTATACTTTGCCATTGATGGTCATGGTGCGTTCTTTGAGGTTGATGTGGAGTGCATCGCAACCTACGATACAGCATTTACCCCATCCGCGGGCAACCAGAGCAGCGTGTGAGGTCATACCTCCGCGAGCGGTCAACAAACCGTCAGCAGCACGCATACCTTCTACGTCTTCGGGGTTGGTTTCTTCACGAACCAGGATGACACGTTCTTTGCGGTCTGCTGCAGCAACTGCGTCTTCTGCGGTGAATACGATGCGGCCTACGGATCCACCAGGACCAGCGGGAAGACCTTTGGCAATAACGGTTGCTTTCTTTTCTGCCACCGGGTTCAGAATCGGGTGGAGGAGTTCGTCCAATTGGGCGGGAGCCACGCGCATCACGGCGGTTCTTTCGTCGATCAATGCTTCGTGGAGCATGTCCATGGCCATGTTCAAGGCTGCCAGACCGGTACGTTTACCGACGCGGCATTGGAGCATCCACAATTTGCCGTCTTGGATGGTGAACTCGATATCCTGCATGTCATGGAAGTGTTTTTCCAGGTTGCTTTGGATTTGGTCCAATTCACGGTAAACAGAAGGCATAGCGGTTTCCAACGATTCGAGGTGTTGGTTGTGCTCGTTTTTGGTGGCTTCGTTCAACGGGTTCGGGGTACGGATACCGGCTACCACGTCTTCACCTTGTGCATTGATCAACCATTCGCCGTAGAATTTGTTTTCACCGGTAGCGGGGTTACGGGAGAAAGCAACACCGGTAGCCGAGTTGTTACCCATGTTACCGAATACCATGGCTTGTACGTTCACAGCAGTACCCCATTCATCGGGAATACCTTCGATACGACGGTAAGCGATGGCGCGTTTTCCGTTCCATGATTTGAATACGGCACCGATACCACCCCACAATTGTTCGATGGCATCATCCGGGAAGGGTTGTCCCAATACTTCCAATACTTTGGCTTTGAAATCTTCGCAAAGAACCTTGAGGTCTTCTTCGGTCAGATCTGTATCGCTTTTGTATCCTTTTGCAGCTTTGAGTTCGTGCAACATTTTGTCCAATTGAACGCGGATGCCTTTGCCGTCTTCGGGTTCGATACCTTCGGCTTTTTCCATCACAACGTCCGAGTACATCATGATCAAACGACGGTATGCATCGTACACGAAACGGGGATTTTGAGTACGTTCAATCATACCGGGGATGGTTGCTGAACACAAACCGATGTTCAACACGGTTTCCATCATACCGGGCATAGAGCTTCTTGCACCTGAACGGCATGATACCAACAACGGGTTTTTCGGGTCACCGAATTTCATGCCCATCACTTCTTCGGCACGGGCCAAAGCACTGTCTACTTCAGATTTCAATGCAGCAGGATATTGACATCCCAATTGATAATATTCAGTACAGCAGTCGGTTGTGATGGTAAAACCAGCAGGTACGGGAATTCCCAATGTACACATTTCTGCCAGGTTAGCACCTTTACCACCGAGGAGGTTTTTCATGGTTCCGTTTCCTTCAGCTTCTTTGCCGCCGAAGAAATACACTCTTTTGATGTCAGACATAGCTAATAAATGTTTAATTAAAATTTTTACAAAAATAATAAATTTCTACAAAACTATTCCGCGTTTTTTTCCAACCAGATGCGGCCGTTTTCAAACATACGGATCCACGGGGTTACTTCGTCGTTCTTGCGTTCGATCGGGTAGTAAGGCCAGTTCCAAGGACGCAAGCAGCGTTCCGGGTGGGGCATCATGGCCAGGTGGCGTCCGTCAGGTGAGCAGACACCGGCGATGCCTTCCAGAGAACCATTCGGGTTGGCCGGATAAAAATTGTAATTGTAACGCAGGGCTACCGGGTATTCGGAGATCGGGAGCGGGAAGTCGAATCGGCCTTCCCCGTGGGCTACCCAGATACCGAGTTGGCAACCTTGCAGGTTTTCCAGCAGGACTGCCGGAGAATTTTCAATTTGAACACCGACAAAGGCACTTTCGTATTTGTGTGAGCGGTTGTGGCGCATTTTCGGAGAGCGGCTGCGGTCTTCGGGGGTGATGAGTCCGAGTTCGGCCATCAATTGACAACCGTTGCAAACGCCCAGGGACAAGGTGTTCGGACGCGCATAGAAGCGGTCGATGGCGGTACGGGCCTTCTCATTGTAGAGCAAGGCACCAGCCCAACCTTTTGCAGAACCGAGGGTATCTGCGTTGGAGAAACCGCCGACAAAGACGATGAAGTTGACATCTTCCAGGGTTTCGCGGCCGGAAACCAAGTCCGTAACGTGCACGTCTTTTACGCGGAAGCCTGCCAAATGCAGGGCCCAAGCCATTTCTCGGTCACCGTTGGAGCCTTTCTCGCGGATGATGGCCGCGGTGAAGCGGGCATCATCGTTGTTGCCGCGAGGTTCTGCCAAGGCTGTCTTGCCGTCAAAGGCTGCCGGGAAACGGTATTGGAGTTTTTGGTTCTTGTAGTTCAAGAAGCGTTCGGTTGCCAGTTCTTTGCCCACCTGACGGATGTCAAAGAGGTAAGAAGTGCGGAACCAGATATCGCGTACGGCGTCGATGTCCACGAGGAAAGGATTTTGGCGGGTGGCTACCGTCCATTCCAGGCGACGTTCAGGAATCCATTCGGCGATGACTTCACACGCGATGCCAAATTCTTTGGCCAGGCGTTCGGTGGGATTGTCTTCGCGGCGAACTTGGATGAGGACACCGGGTTTTTCACAGAACAGGGCGGCGGTGTTGGCCAGCGGGGTTGTGCTGCGGAATCCACCTTCTGCAGTGGGGAAGCACATTTCCAAAGCGGCTGTAATCAGACCCCCGGCAGAGATGTCGTGTCCTGCGAGGATTTTTTCTTCGCGTACCAGGGTTTGGATGGCCTCGAATGCTTTGGCAAAATAAGCGGTGTCGGTGACATCCGGTGCCTGTTGGCCGATCTTGTTGTGGACTTGTGCGTACACAGATCCGCCCAACGGGAAGGTTGCCTCTTTAACAAAAGGTATGTAGCACAACAGGGAGTCGGTCGGAACGGAGGCTGTGTGAACGGTTTTGCGAATGTCTTCACTTTCTGCAACCGTAGATACAATCAAGGTACCCGGTGACAGCACTTGTTTGCCGTTCGGGTATTTTTGGGTCATGGACATGGAGTCTTTTCCGGTCGGAATGTTGATACCCAATTCCACAGCCATGTCGCTGGCTCCTTGTACGGCTGCGTACAGACGTGCATTTTCTCCAGGGTTTTTGCAAGGCCACATCCAGTTGGCACTCAGGGATACGCCGTTCAAACCTTCTACCAAGGGAGTCCATACCACGTTGGTGAGGGCTTCTGCGATGGCCATGCGGGAACCGGCGGCCGGATCAATCATGGCTACCGAAGGTGCATGACCGATGGAAGTGGCGATACCGTGGTTGTTGTCGTATCCGATGGCGGTCACACCCAAGTCATTCAAGGGAAGTTGGATTTCACCACAGGTTTGTTGGTTGGCAATCAAACCGGTGACAGAGCGGTCCACCTTGTTGGTCAACCAGTCCTTGCAGGCAACGGATTCCACTTGGAGTACTTGTTCCAGGGTGTGTTGCAAGGCTTTGTCGTCCAAGGCATCGGGACACAGCACGTCTTCGTATTGTTTTTGTGCGGTTGTGTCGGTCAGGGTTGTTTTGGGGGTAGAACCCAACAGGTCGCTGATCGCCAAGTCGATTGGAGTTTCTCCTGTACGGAAGTTCTTCAAGGTGAAGTTGTGTTCTCCCGTGGTTTCACCGATTACATAGAAAGGTGCGCGTTCGCGTTCGGCAATCTTGCGCAACTGTTCCACATTTTTGGCTTTCATGACCAGTCCCATACGCTCTTGGCTTTCGTTTCCGATGAGCTCTTTGGCGGAGAGGGTTTTGTCGCCTACCGGAAGTTGGTCGATGTCGATGGTTCCGCCCAATTCTTCCACCAGTTCGGAGAGGCAGTTCAAGTGTCCGCCGGCACCGTGGTCGTGAACGGAAACAATGGTATTTTCTTCTTGCTCAGCTATCGCCCGGATGGCGTTGTAAGCACGTTTTTGCATTTCGGGGTTGGAACGTTGGATAGCGTTCAATTCGATGGCGTTCGCAAATTCTCCCGTAGCAACGGAGGAAACGGCACCACCACCCATACCGATGCGGTAGTTGTCACCCCCCAGGAGTACGACTTTGTCACCGGCTTCCGGAGTTTCTTTCAAGGAGTCTTTTTTCTTGGCATAGCCGACACCTCCGGCCAACATGATGACTTTGTCAAATCCGTGGTGGATGCCTTCTTCGTGTTCCAGGGTTTGGAGGGAACCGCAGATAACGGGCTGACCGAATTTGTTACCGAAGTCAGAAGCACCGTTGGACGCTTTGATGAGGATTTCTTCCGGATTTTGGTAGAGCCAGTTGCGGGCTTCTACATTTTCCCAATCACGGGCAATTTGCAGTCCGTTGGGGTCGATCTTTTCGCTGAAACGGGGGTAGGAGGTCATGTAAACGGCTGTACCGGCAATCGGGAAAGAACCTTTACCACCGGCAATCCGGTCACGGATTTCTCCACCACTACCGGTAGCTGCGCCGTTGAAGGGTTCAACGGTGGTCGGGAAGTTGTGGGTTTCTGCTTTCAATGAGATGACGGTTTCACTCTCTTCCCGTACGAAGAAGTCCGGTTTGTCACCGGAAGCCGGGTGGAAGAGGGACAAGGTCGGACCTTGGATGAAGGCACAGTTGTCTTTGTAGGCAGAAACAATGCGTCCCGGATGTTCTTTGGAAGTACGTTTGATGAGCTGGAACAGCGATGACGGTTGTTCGATGCCATCAATCACGAATGTACCGTTGAAGATTTTGTGGCGGCAGTGTTCGGAGTTTACTTGTGAGAAACCGAAAACTTCGCTGTCCGTCAAGGGACGGCCTACCTTCTGACTCAAGTTCTTCAAGTAGTCAATTTCTGCTTCCGACAAGGCCAGACCTTCCCGTTGGTTGTAGGCCTCGAAATCGGTGATGAATTCTACCGGTTCCGGATCTTTTTCTACGAGGAAAATGGTTTGGTCCAGGCCTTCGTAGCGACGTTGCAACATTTTGTCGAACGTGAATTCTTGTGCATCGGTCACTTCGTAGAATTCTTCGATTCGTTCAATGCCGGGAACGTTCATGTTTTGGGTGATTTCAACGGCGGTCGTACTCCAAGGGGTAATCATCTCCCGACGGGGACCAATAAAAATACCCGGAATCTCGTTGCGGTCATCAAATGAACCACCTGAGAATAACCAGGTTAACGTTTCTTTTTCGGTCGGCGTGAGGGCTTGTGCCCGTTGTACGGCAATCCATTGTCCGTTCGCGGTGTGGAAGAAATGTATCATAGACTAGTGAATCAATATTCGTTTAACGCGTAAAAATACGATTTTTTCAGTAAAATTTCTTGAATAATTCCCACTTTTGCGTGAAAACTTATGAACAATGCAGAATATTAGCCAGGAATATGAGCTTTGGGTGAGCCGGATGTTGCAGATGTCACCCTCTTTTCAACAGGTAGGTCGTGCCGGTTATCACCCGGGGATGGAAACGATGAAAGCGTTGGATGCGTTTTTGGGACACCCGCACCAGCAGTTCCGTTCGATTCATGTGGCAGGGACCAATGGGAAAGGTTCTGTGTCCCACATGATGGCCTCCGTTTTTGCAGCACATGGCAAGAAGACCGGCTTGTATACCTCGCCCCATCTGGCCGATTTCCGGGAACGTATCCGCATCAATGGGATTCCGATTTCACGGGAAGCTGTGGTGGATTTCTTCCGCCGGACCGCTTCGTTTCTGGAAGAGTACCGACCGTCATTTTTTGAAATAACCACGGCGATGGCTTGGGACTATTTTGCACGGGAGGGAGTGGAGGTGGCCCTGATTGAAGTCGGACTGGGCGGTCGGATGGATTCAACCAACCTGATTACACCGCAGCTTTCCATTATCACGTCCATCGGTTACGACCATTGTGATTTGTTGGGACATACATTGCCGGAGATCGCGGCAGAGAAGGGGGGCATCATCAAACCAGGAGTTCCGGTGGTGCTGGGGAATGTGCAGGAGGAGCTGAATCCGGTGTTTGAACGCTTGAGCCAGGCCGTGCAGGCTCCGTTGTATCATTCACAGACGGCGTCGGCGGATCGGTTCGCAGCGGCTTTCCCCGGAGAGGAAATGGCCATACCGGATCCCTCCGCCTTGGATCTGCAGGGTGAGTACCAACGGGCTAATTTGAAGACCGTCCGTGCTGCTTTGCGGGTGTTGGCCAGCGAGGTGATGCCGGAACCTTCGGTGTGGGAACCACTGCTGGTTCGGGATGCCCTGGCCCATGCGGCGGAGCGGACGCAATTTCGTGGACGTTGGGACCGGTTGTTCTCCCAACCGGATGTTTATTGCGATATCGCGCACAACGAAGCAGGATTGCGTTTCACCATGAAACAGCTCCAATCCGCGTTTGAGGAAGGAAAGAAAGCAGGCAAGTATGCCCGTCTGGTATTGATTTTGGGTATGGTGGGCGATAAGGAGATCGATCGGGTGAAGGATCTGTTTCCGGTCGCGGATTACTATTTTACGCAGGCACCCGGACCTCGGGCCATGCCGGCTGAAAAATTGGCCGGTTACTTTGTGGAGAAGGCCCGCCGCTGTGTGGTGACCTTGTCTGTGCAAGAGGCGTTGATCGCGTATTTTTCGGTGGCCCAACCCGATGATCTGGTGTACATCGGCGGAAGCAGTTACGTCGTTGCGGAAGCTTTGTTGCATCCGATTTTTGCGAAGTCAACAAAAAATTAAAAAAATATTTGTGAATTCGGAAAAAGTATCTACTTTTGCAGTCCCCAAACAGAAAGGGGAGATTTTGGGAGCATAGCTCAGTTGGTTTAGAGCATCTGCCTTACAAGCAGAGGGACGGGGGTTCGACTCCCTCTGCTCCCACCAAGAAAGTTTTTTGAAATAAAGATTGTCAGCAAAATTGATAAGGGAGCATAGCTCAGTTGGTTTAGAGCATCTGCCTTACAAGCAGAGGGTCGGGGGTTCGACTCCCTCTGCTCCCACTACGAAGAGAGGTAACATTTTTTGTTGCCTCTTTTTTTTGTTCTGATTTGCCGCTTCTTTTTCTTCTAAGGTAGTGTTGACCCGGTGGTGGGCTCGTGTCGGGTTGATGCTGTTCCGGTTCTGTTAGTCATACGTTCCGTTGTAGAACAAATTGTCTTTTTGCCGAATGAAATAATGTTCGTAGGCATTGAATTCAAAGGGCAATCCACGGATGCCTGGGGCCTGCTGTTGGGTGTCTGCATTCCAGAGGTAGCTGGATGCGGTCAAATCATCCCAGACGGTAAACTGAGGATTGTATGGAATGGATTCCACACATTGATTGGTAAACTGATGTGGCAGGTTGTTGGTCTGTGCGGAGCAGATGGTGTGGCGAGGCAGGTTGTGGATCGGGTAGGTAAGTAGTTCGCGTGTGTCAAAGTATCGGGCCAGGACGATGTTGTTGAGGCGGGCTTTGGATAACCAGTTCCAGGAATAGAATTCCCAGCGTGAATTCATGTCGTAGGTATATTTTATGGTTCCCTCGTCAGGGTCGCTGGAGTCATAAATCACTTCGGATTTATAGGATTCAAGGCCGACTTCGTATTCAAGGTACTGATAGATTTTCAAGAGAAGAGGGTCGGTTGAGTATTGCTCGGAGGCGTCGTAGCCCCGGATGAGGTAGCGTCCGGATGCTGCCATCTTTGCCAGGAGAACATCGCCTTTCTCATTGATGTTCAGGTCTTCCACCTGCGTTCCGTCTTCCCGGAATACTTTCCAGTGGATGGTTGTGCTGGGGGAGTGATCAAAGAGAAGTTGCGTGGCTGTGGGAATGTCCGGTACGGGCCTTTGTGGTTCCAGGATGGTGGTGTTGAGCAGTAGGCTGTCTGTCAAACGTGCACTGACGATGGGAAGCACGGAGAACGAGGCTTCGTCGTAAATGTCGGGGAGTGTTTCGTAATAAGCCCGGACAACAACCTGTTGGTTATTTGTTCGTTGTATGCCGGTCAGTGTTCCGCTCGGAGAGATGACGGCATGTTGGTTTCCGTTCACAATTTTCCATCGGATTGTCAGTGCAGAGGAGTTGTGGGGAGAAGAGAGAGTCTCCAACTGCAGGCCTTGCCGTTCGTAAATGGTTTGTGTATTTCCGCCTAAAATCCGGAGGGTCGGTTGGAGAACCTGTACCTCAAAGCTAGTTTTAGCACCGCTGGCAATGCTGGCTGTTACCGTGACAGTCCCGGGTTGCAAGGGGATGGCGTTTCCGTTTTGATCAAAGCGAAGAATTTGGGTATCACTGGAGATCCATGTGATGGGAATGTCTTCAGGAATGAGCGTTTCCGGAGCGATGTATTCCGGAACGCCTTGACAGAGTTGGTAACTGGCTTGGAAAGAAATCTGACCGGAACTGACATGGATCTCTTGAGACCGTTCTATTTCATTCATGGTCCCAGTCAGCAGGCCTGTTGCGATGATGTCCGAGTCGCTTTCGTTGGTCCATAAGGAAGGAATCTTGAAATAGAGGGTATTGTTGCTTAGGTACAGGGAAGAAGCCATGCCGGTCTTATCGGTCAGGGTGTAGGTGGGGCTGCCTTCGGGTCGGCCGCTGTGTTGGATTGGCCAAGGCGTGTTGTAGCCCGGGTAGAGGGTGGGAATCTCATACAGAGTAAACGTTTTGGCACTGACTTCAAAATCAGCCGTATCGGAGATTTTCCCGTTGTATGAACTCGCGATGATCTGGCATTTTCCATAATTATTGCCGGTTACGACCCCTTCGGTATTGACCGAGGCAATTTTTACGTTGGTGGATTTCCATCGTATCAATGGGTTTGTCGCGTCTTCCGGAAGCAAGCTGGCCGAGAAGGCAAATGTTTCTCCGATTTGGCAATTGCCGCTTTTGGGCGCAATGTGAACCGTAGTGACGGGGATGTAGGTATCTACTTCAATGCTGGCACTGGCCGTGACCTGCGTATTGTCAAGAGAGAGGGCGGTAATGGTACATTCGCCATCGTTTTGGGCCGTTACAACACCGTTTTGAGAAACCGTGGCGACGGCATTGTTGGAAGATATCCATTGCAGGGTCGGATTGGCCGCTGACTGCGGCAGGACTTTGGCTTCGAGGTTCAGGGTTTCTCCACGACGGGTCAGTTTGGACGCACTGGGTGTGAGTTCGATCTGCGTTACGCGGTCCTGCATCCCGCTGGCATCGATCCGCCAGGTCGTTTCGTTGAGCCCATCGCCACAGAACAGGGTCTGGCAGGTGTACATGGTGTTGCGCCGGACATCAAAGTTGTCCAGGAGCTTGCCATTGTGGAGGTAATAGCGGTAAACGAGATTCGGGTCCCAATGCGTCTGTGTTTTGTAATTGACCAGAAATTCAATGTAGGTGCAAAGGCTGTCGTACGGGGCCGGTGGAATGTGGGTGGAGGGATCTGTGTTTCCGGAGAGCAGATCGCCCTGGCAATTTTCCGGCAAGTAGAAATCCAACCCGCTGTTCCAGATGGCATTTAGTTCGTTGCCGGTGATAGCCAGGCTGCTGTCCACAATCCAGGATCGCATTTCCGCCTTACTTTCAGTGAAGAAGTGGACTCGCCGGTTGAGGTTCCGAAGTCGGATTTGTTTGATATCAAAGCATTCGACCTCGTTGCTGAGTTGTGTTGTATCGACCAGAAGCCGGAATTTTGCGACGAGCCGTTCCAGAGACAGGGTTAATTTGTTTCCATTTTGGAAATAGTATGCCTCCTTTTTTCCGGACATGGGCAGGGCTCCGTTTTGGGCCAGCGAGTCGGGTTGGTAGGGCCAGAAGGTTTTTTTGAGTCCGTTGAGGGTGGTAATGTGGATTTTCTGGGTCCAGTCGCCGACATTGGCCACGGCATAGAGGGAGGCCGTTGTTTTGTCACGGATGTTCAAGGTAACCGGTTCGTGGGGTCGGTCGGTGTAGGTGGCTGTCAGCAGCTCTCCCTTTTCGTTGTACAAGAGCAAGGTGATGTTGTGAACCCTGGTTTCGGTCGTTGCCTGTGTATTGGATTGCTGATCTTCCTGGCTCAGACGGGAGGCTGTCTCTTTGCATTGGTAGGACAGATTCAGGACAATGCCTTCGTCGGGGGAGACCCTTGTAGCCTCTTCCTTGTCGCAGGAAGTGATGGGGATGAGACAAAGCAACAGGAAGTAGGATCGTACGGTAAATGGTTTCATAATCAATTTTATAAAGGGTTAAAATATGGGGTTGTACGGGATCACCTCTTCCCAATCTTCCGGAAGGATGTTTAACAACAGATTGGCATAGTCCAAGGTGATGTTCCAGTCAATCAGTTCTTTGGCCTGGTTGTCATAACCCGCTTCAATGAGGAATTTTCCCAAGGGGAAGCGGTGGATGAGACGGTTGTTTTGTGTCAGTGTCAGCGTGAGGTCATCGGAGGCTTGTCTGGGAATCCGGCAGGTCGGTGTGTCGGTTTGATAACAGAAGGTGCCGGTGATGATGGCTGCGTTGTGTCCTTGTCCGACCGAGGAGCCTTCAAAGGTCCAGATCAGGTTCGCGGAACTGTCTGCTGAGGCGGTCAGTGAAATGGTGAGGTTGGAAAAGTTTTTTTTGGGAGTCAGTGTTACGTTGATCAGGTCCTGGTTTGGGGTGGTCGTGAAACTGTCAAAATACAAGGAATCGGCTTGATGCCCGGGTGGGATGACAAAGCCGTCCCGTGTTTCCTCCAAATTGGAGGTATGGCTCCATAGCGCAAGGTGCAAAGTCTCTCGAGGGACTTCAAGGCTGAAAGGTTGCTTCCAATCCATAGGGGTCAAGGTGTCACGGAAATAGGTTTGATGCTCGTTTTGAATAATCAGGTACATTTCTTCTGTCCCGTGAGGAACGTCCTCAAAATGGATGGTCAGCCACGCCGGGCAGCGGCTTCTCTGCTCGTGGATGCACGAAGACAAGAGAAGCAGCGCCCCTAGTAGCTTTCCTATGAAAGGAAGTCGATTCATGTTAGAACACTTTATCGAAATGAGGAATGGTTTTCCAATCTTCGGTATTGACGGTCACTTCAAATGTGCCGGTGTAGATCGGAGTGGTCGGTTGGTCCGATCCCAGACCCGTAATCGTTACACCGACTGAATAGCAGGTGTTCCGACGGACCCCGAAGTGTTTGTTGTCGTCGTTGTAACCAAAATCCGCCTGGTTGATGGGAATGGGATAGTAGTAGGTTTGACCGTCGATGTCTGCTTGGATGACCAGCATGGTTGCTCCATCCACCCCTTCGATTAGGTTTTCATAACAGTAGAAGCAGTAGTCATCGGCCAACCCATTGGCATCCACGGCCAGAGGCAACGTTTGGGCAATCAGGTCGGTTTGTTTGAATTGTTGTACGTCTTCCGGATCCAATGCACCTACGTTGTAGAGGACTGCAGGGTCTTGGTTTTCATTGGAGTACAGGATCTTCTCTCCGTAGACGTTGAGCAGGTACAGTTCCACATTTTCAAGTGCAAGTCCTTCCAACGGTGTGCCTGTGAAATTTGTCTTCAGGTCGGTCAACGTGATTTTGGAAACGAAGCGTTTGAGGGTAATGGTCATGTTTTGGGTGCTCTGAAACAACATGGTGGCTCGTTCTCCGTACATGGTGAAGTTTCTTACTCCTTCGTTTTTCAGTTGGGCCGTGAGTTCCCGGAAGTCAGACAGATGGATCAGGTTGGAGTAGGAATCGTACGGAGAGTTGGCAATGACACAGACCAGTTTGTCTCCGGTACTGCAGTCCAGTGAAACGTCAGACAATGTGCTTCCGGAAAACCGTTTGTAGGCATCCAGCCGGTGTTTTTCACCAATCGTAGGTCCCGGATAGTCGAAGACAAATACATCCAACGTGGAGATGGTATTGTCCTCGCTTTGGCTCGTGGTCCCGGTAACTTTGGTTTCATCGGCACCCAAGGACAGGTTCAGCCGGACGGTTTTCTTTGTTTCGGATTGCGGTTCCATCTCCGAGGTCATGGTGTTGCAGGCAGTTGTGCCGACAAGCAGGGCGAGTGTCGCCCAGATCAAAGATCTTTTCTTCATAAAATAGAATTAATTAAGTGAAACATAAAGGTTTATTGTTCATTTAGATTGAACTCGTGCATCAGTCGGGCAATCTCGGGGTCCAGATTGCCTCGGAATTGTAAGGAAGGGTCCATTTGAATGCTGTGGACCAGGTATTTGAGGGCCTTTTCCTGTTCGTTGAGGCGGGCATGGGTCAAGGCCAGCAGATAGTTGCGTTTGCTGTTGGCATCGAGGGATTCCAAAATCTCTCGGGCGGTCAGGTTGTAATCCATGCAGAGGCAGGCAATGGCGGTGTTCAGGTCGTGGTAGGGCCGTAACAGGGTCAGGGCTCTCTCGAAGTCGCGTTCCTGCAGGGCTTTTTTTCCGGCTTCGTACAGGCTGTCAATCTCGGTGGTGTGGACGGTGTCTTTGACCATTCCGCGCCGATGCAGGTGAAAATCAAAGCGGACCGTGCGGATGAGGGGATAGAGGACCTGGTAGAGGCGTCTGTAATCCGGATGGATGCGTAATTTTTTTTCTTTCAGGTCCGGTTCCAGGGGTTGACGGATCAGTTCCAGGAGGGAGGCCCGGCAGGTCAGCAGGCTGTCGCGTTGCACGAGAACCTGCAAGCGGTCCCAATCTTCCGGAATGGTATGGGAAATGAAAGAGAAGGCTTCCCGTTCTGAGATGGAGTCGCTCGGATGGAGCAGGGTACTGTCCTGAGCCCAATTCAGATACAGGGTTTGCTTCCGTTCCTCTTGTATGCGAGCCTGCTGTATTGTGATTTGATTTTTCAAGTGGTTCAAGATTGAATTTCCGCGCTCTTGAGCCAGCCGTGTATTCAGCGCATAACTGCCTTCCGGGGAGCAGGAGGCGGTAATGACCAGGGAGTCCAGTACAAAGGTGTCGTGTGAGATCAGTTCCTGGATGTTGCTTTGTATGCGGGCCAGTTCGGCTGCGTTTTCGTGCAGGGTGGTGTCGATTCGTGTCGATCCTTGTGCGAAGTCGATGTAGGCCATGGTTCGGGTCAATGCTTTGCGTTCCACAATTTGTTGGACAAAGCGGGTGCGGTCTTCCATCAGGGTTGCAATGCTGGAGATGTAAAAGGTGAGGGGTGAACTGCTGCGCATCTGGTAGAGTTGGTTGCCGTCTTTCCAGATTTCCCCGGTCAGGTAGAGTTCGGCTTTCCGTAACCGGGGCCTTGTCTTTAAGGTGTAGTGGTAGTCGTACGCAGCGGGTGATGCTACCGCCGGTGTATCCAGGTAGATGGGCTGGCCGTAGTAGGGGGCCTTGACGCGACGGCGGAAGAATTCTGATATGCGACTGGTTTTCCGGTTGTTGAGAAAAATGCGTCCACTTCGTTCGTAGTGTTTTAGTACTTCTCCCGGGCTGACATCCTGGAAGTTGTCGTGGTTACGGTCATTGAAGATCTGCATCAGCTCCTGGTACCGGAGCAGGTTGCTGTCCCGGATGATGGATCCGAGGAAGCGTTCGTACGCGCGGTATCCCCGGATTTGTCGCTGCCGGTAATCGGTTCCTGTAATCAAGATGGGGAGCAGGGTCAAGGTGTCTTCCTGCACCAGCAGTTGGGGATAAAACCGGATTTGCCAGGTTGGATCCTGCAGCATGGCAGGAACATGGATACGGAAATGGAGGTCCACCTGGCCCATACGTTCGGCTACGTTCCGGAAATTGGCCGTGACAACAGCCGGTTCCAACACTTCGCTGGCAATCATTTCGCCGTCTTCGTCCTTGACAGCACGCATGAGAAAGACGTCTTTTCCCGAGAGGTCTTTGATCCGAATGGTGTCTTGTGGTTTCGGGTCATCCGTCGTCGAGAGGGCCACCGCCTGATGTTCCTGCTGGAGCGAAAGCTTGGCATCGGAGTTTCCGGTACGGATGTACTCCAACTTTCTCCACGAGGAGCAGCTGCAGAAGATGCCGGTCAACAAGCACACCATCAGGAGCGGTAACATAGGGTTGAAATGGTTCATGGCGATGTGATCAAAAGAGGTATTGCAAAGCGATGGAGATACGGTCGATTCCGAAAAACAGACCTTGTCTTTCCTGTAGAAGTCGTCCGCAGCAGGCCGATTCATAAGTTTTGTGGCGGTCGTAGCCGGTCCATATTCCAGCGGAAAATTCCAGGTTGAGGTGTTTTTTCAACAGAAGGCAATAGCCGACTTCGGCACCCAATCCTGTGCGCCATCCTTCCTTGGCATCGGGTTGGAACCATCCGGTACGGTTGTACAGGGAATGCTGTAATTTTGCGCCCACATACCATCCTGAGAATTGGTACCAGGGCCAGTAACGCCCTTGGATTCCCAGAGTCAGTTGTTTGTTTTGTCGGGTCTGGCCGTTCCACGTCCAGGAAAAAGGATTGTAAATGCCTTTCAGGTGGAGCGAGGTATGGCGAGACAGTCCGAGGCCGGCATCGCCTTCCAATGTGCCTAAGTTCAGCAGGGAAAGGAGGTTGCCCCCTAGGGTCAACTGGATGCGTTCAGCAGCCCATAGGGGTTGTGTGAGCAGGCATGAACAACCCAATAGAAAAGCAATCCAGGCGTTTTGTTTCATAGTAACAGTCAGGGATTAGCGGATTTTCAGGTTGAATTTCCAGGTTTTGGGAAAGAAGGGTCTTGTCTGTTTGTGCGGCAGGGTTCCTTCTGCTACGGAGAGTTCTGTAGCGGTACCGTTGTGGTAGTGAATCTTGCCTTGCAAGCGGGTTGCACCTTGGATCTGGCAGGTGCCTTGTAAGAGGAAGGGAGTATTTTCCCAGGATTGGTTGGAGGCAAACCGATGGACGAACCGTGTGGAGTCAGAGGGAGAGATCAGGTAGATTTCCATGCAATCCGCTCCCTGGATCCATTCCCGGTCCAGTTGCAATTCCAGCACGGCCGTCTGGTGTCGGGTATTTACCTCCAGTAAGTAGTCTCCCGCATCGTATTCCGCTTGCGGGCTCTGTGTTTCCGGTATGGCCAGCAGGCAGCCAGTTTCCCGGTGTTCGTGCCTGTAAACTGAATCAACAGTTACAAAGGCGGCACATAATAAATTGTAAATCAGCAAGAGGCGTATCATATCTTTTACTTTGAAATCTCCTACACGAGATGACACCGGGGCGCTGAGTCGTTGCAAAAGTAGGGCGTTGTGTTAACATCCTATTGCAATTTCGTAAAAATCGTCTATGCCTGTTTTTTTAATAAAATCTGACTTTATTTTTATACCGTTTTAGAAAATGGATAAGATTGTAAAAAGACAAAAGATGAAAAAGGATCCTTCAATGGGTGGGTATTGCCGCGTAGCGCATACCTCTTCTGATAGAAAACTAGCCGAGTCCCCGTACGGGACCCGGCTAGTTTCTAAGCGGTTTGCCCTAGGGCAACCGAAGGTTTACAACAAGGAAATGCTCCGTTTGATGAATTCGTTCAGCTCCTTGCCCTTGAGCATGTTGTTGGCCAACAAGGCGAGGTCGGTTACCTGATGGAGGAGTTCGTTCTGGTTGGCGAATTCAACCATGGTTTGTTTGCGGGCTTCGTGCACACGATCCAATTCCTTCTCAATACGTTCCCGTTCATCGCGGTCGGTTGTAGAGATTTCTTCCGGTTTCTTGTCTTTGTTGGCTTCGTTGAGGGCATCCAAAGCCGTGCGCAGGGTATGGGCTTCCTGGCTGAATGCTTCTGCTTTGCTGCCGGTAACTTCTTTTTGGGCTTTGAGGATGCGTTGGATCAACGGGTTCTCTACGTTGATGGCAATGTTGTAGGACGCCGGCATTTCTCCATAGAAGTTCATACCACCCCCCATGGCCGACATCTCCCGGTAGCGGCGCATGAATTCAGATTGGGTGATGAGGATGGGTTGGCCCGCTTCACCGAGGTTTTCAGCCGTCACATAGTAGTGGTTGCCACTGGGGAGGGCACTTTCAAACATGGACGAAAGGTCGGTTGTTTCTTCTGCGGAGAATTCAGGACGGGTCAGATCCTCTTTGCAGATAAGTTTGTCAATGACATCGGCATCGACCCGGGCGAAAGTTGAATCCGGAATCCGTTGCTCCAGAAGGCCGACAAAGTGTGAGTCCAGTTGGCAGTCGAACAGCAATACGTCGTAACCTTTGTTCTTAGCGGTCTCGATGTAGGCGTATTGTTCTTCTACGTCAGTAGCGTAGAGGTATACGACTTTCTTATTTTTGTCCGTTTGCTCGGTTTCGATGGCTTTGCGATAGTCTTCGTAGGAGAAGAACTTGCCTTCGGTATTTTTCAACAGGGCAAATTTTTCAGCGCGTTCGCAGAATTTTTCGTCAGAGAGCATGCCGAATTCAATGAAGAGTTTGAGGTTATCCCATTTGGATTCGAAATTGCTGCGGTCATTCTTGTAGATTTCTTCCAGACGGTCCGCTACTTTTTTGGTAATGTAGGTAGAGATTTTCTTTACGTTGGAGTCGGATTGCAGGTAGCTGCGAGAGACGTTCAAGGGAATGTCCGGAGAATCAATCACCCCGTGCAGCAGGGTCAGGAATTCGGGGACGATGTTTTCTACTGAGTCGGTGACGAATACCTGGTTGCAGAACAATTGGATTTTGTTGCGTTGGATTTCCATTTGTTCCTTGATTTTCGGGAAATACAAGACACCGGTGAGGTTGAACGGGTAGTCCACGTTCAAATGAATGTGGAACAAGGGTTCGTCTTGCATCGGATACAGCTCCCGGTAGAAGTTCAAGTAGTCTTCTTCTTTGAGGTCCATCGGCTTTTTGGTCCAGATGGGATCGGTGGAGTTGATGATGCGGGTGTCTTTGTCTTCTGCACCGGCTTTGCCGTATGCAATCGGAATGGGCATGAATTTGCAATATTTGTTCAGCAGGTTTTTGATACGGGCTTCTTCCGCAAATTCAAGGGCATCGTCATCCAGGTAAAGGGTGATTTCGGTACCGCGTTGGGCGTAGGAACCTTCGGTCAGGGTGTATTCGGGATCACCGTCACATTCCCAGCGTACGGCGGTTGCTCCTTCTTTCCATGAGAGCGTGTTGATGACCACCTTCTTGGCAACCATGAAGGACGAGTAGAATCCCAGTCCGAAGTGGCCAATGATGCTGCCCAGTTGGTCTTTGTACTTCTCCAGGAATTCTCCGGCACTGGAGAAAGCGATCTGGTTGATGTATTTGTCCACTTCTTCGGCGGTCATCCCGATGCCTCGGTCTGTGATGACCAGGGTTTTGTTTTCAGGATCCAAGGTGACGCGGACAGTCAGGTCTCCGAGCTCGCCAGAGAAGTCACCGCAGCCGGACAATGCTTTCATTTTCTGGGTTGCATCGACCGCATTGGCTACCAATTCGCGGAGGAAGATTTCGTGGTCTGAGTAAAGGAATTTTTTAATGACGGGGAAAATGTTTTCGGTGGTTACCCCAATTTTTCCAGTTTGAGCCATAGTCGTATTGATTTGTTTATTTATTTTCAGTGATGTGACCACTCTTGAAACAAATGCTGTACCAGACCCGGAAAGGTGACAATTTGGCACAGAAAAAGAGGTTGATCCAAGTAGCTTGAACCAACCTCTGGAAACGGGTGCAATGGAATGACTATCTCGGCAACAGGAACTGCATGATCTGCTGCATCAAAGCATTCAATTGCTCTTGGGTCTTGAGGGTTTCCAAGGGGAAACCGAAGATGACAGTGCGATAATCCGCTCCTTCGTAGGCTACGGCGGCAGAAATGTTGTTGTCGGCATAGCGGTAAATGGTCCATGCGTTGTCTCCTACCGGCATGACTCCGTCGGGTGATTCTACGCAGTAGCAAGTAGCATTGGGCTCTGTGAAGAACTCAAAGCGGTCGTCAATTTGGAATCCGTAGGGGTTGGGGGCTCCCTTGAGGGCTCCTTCTGCAGAGGCAAAGTTGGTCATCCATCGGTATTTAAGGATATTGCGGGCGAAATCCTGTCCCAGGTGACGGGCATTGCTGCCCTTTTCAAGGCCTTCGGCCAGTTGGGCCATCTGTTTCAGGTTGGTGCGGAGGGAATCGATCCAGACGCGGTTGCGGGTGTGTACGTCTGCTGCTGCTTCGTATGCCGTAGAGTCGGTGCTGAAGTACTGGATGCCCAAGTTGGCATTCCGTTCGCGGTTGGCGTCCAGTCGGTTGTCCATGTCCTGCAGGATGGTTTCCAGGGAGCCGGACAGACGGTTGATTTGCTTGAGCAGGTCGTTTACTTGTTTGGACTCGGTGTTTTCTTCTTTTTGTTCAAATTGATAGAGGGTGTCCCACAAATCGCTGCCTACGTAGGCACCGGACACGACGATGTTGCCTCCTTGTTGGCAATAGTCGGAAAGTGCCTTTTGGAAAGCGATCGGGAAGGTGGCGTAGAGCGGTTTTGCAACACCCGGTCGGCCGTTTTCAACGGTGATTTGCTTGCCAAGAATCAAGTCAATAGCGGGGTAGTTATCCAGTTGGATCTGACCGTTGGTGATGGCATCGCGGCTGGTTGAGGTAAAGTTGTAACCGGCTTGCATCAAGGCAGTTCCATGCTTGAACGGGAAGTCGAAGGAGTTGCCGGCAATGACTTTGTTCTCGTAGTTGGCATAGGAGGCTCCAAAGCCCGGAGAATCGTCGTCCATCCAGGGAATGTGGCGACGGTAGTCGTGTTGACGGCCGATGAAGGAGTAGTCGTTGATGTACGGGACACCACCGTCCATGTAGTTCAGGAAACCGGCCCGGGAAGAATCGCGGGTTGCAAAGTTTGCCGGTGCAGAGATGCGGTCGAATCCGTTGATAACCAGTACAGTGTTCTCGGTCTTTGTAGATGCGACACCGACAGAAAGGACTTCGGACGGGAAACTTTTACCCCCTTCGTTGACCGCTACGACCTTGAAACTGTAAATTTTTCCGGGTTCCAGGGGCATGGTGGCCTTGGGTTCGTTCACCAGGATGCCGTTGTCAAATCCGCCCATCGGTTGTCCGGGTTCCGAGGTAGCCGTGTACACAATGTATTGTTTGGCCACAGCGGTCGGTTCCAGTGCATCGGTTTGGGGAATCCATGACAATTGGGCAACGGGGCCTTGCGGAGTGTGTTCCAAGTTGGCAGCAAAAGAGGTTACCGCCAAAGGTTGGACTACGTACGGCAGTCCGTCACGCAGGCTGATGAAACGGAGAATTCCTTTGTAGATCGCGCGGCTGACGGTGAATTTGAATTTCGGGTCCAGGCCGTAACGCATGTCGGCAAAGTTTTGGTGCGAGAGCAATTCCAGCAACATGGACGGCACTTCCGGTGTGCGGGATTCGTTGTAGGATTTGTCCCACAGACCTCTTCGGGGCCATTGGCTGTCAAAGGTCTGTTGCAGGTCTTCGCAGATCTGGGTTTGGATCAGGTCTGTCAGTTCCCGGGAAATCAGACGAGGTTCGCCGGTCGGGAATTTGTCGTTGTTCTGTTTGTAGCGGGTGTAAATGGCCAAGGTGCCGACCATTTCATCGTCGATGGTGGTACCGGCATCGGTGTGGAAGGCAACGGCGAGGTCCAGGGGTACGTTGTAACCGCTTTCTTTGGGATTGACAACAGAACCTCCCGACAGGACGTTCACCCAACGGCCGCGGGCAGTGTAGTCGTCCGTATAATCATTCTTGTTTTGGGTAGGACTGTAGATGGTGTCCGAGAAGCCGGCCCATTGCAACCAGTAGCGGGCTCCTTCGGTGTAACGGGGATAACCGCTGGTTTGCGGATCCAAAGCGAAGAGGGAGTCTGCATTCCAGTTATTGGGAGTACGTCCGATGTTGCCCATACCGCCTCCAAATTTGACGGCGTCAGCGGTAACGACTCTGTTTTTATGGTATTTGTGGCCAGTCGGTGTGGCGTTGGTCAAATAGACGCCTTCTTCCGGCTGGTTGCTGAAATAGAAGCTGCCGAGATAAACCCAGGTTCCTCCTCCCATCTGTTGGTTGACCAGAAAGTGGGTGTCTCCTCCTTCGTGGCGAACGGTGTAGCGGGCGCAGTCGGTGCTGTTGGGCAGTGTGCGGTACGATACATAGACAGCGTATTCTCCGGGTTCTTCGAAAGTCGGGGTCCAAACGGCTGTGGAAAGGGTCGAGCCACTTGCTTCCTTGACCGTTTCGATGACGCGGGCAGTTCCCATGGTGAAGGGATTTTCCCCTTGGGTGTATACGGCTTGTTTGTGAGCAAAGCCGGTGGAGAGCTCTTTCCACTGTGTTTTGCTGTCACCGGCTTTTTCCCGATAGGTCGCTTGGGTTTGGTTGGGACATCCGTCGTTGTCAACGATGACTTCTTCCCGGTTGGTGTCCCGTTCCCGGGGCAGTGCTACGGTTGCTCCGGCATTTTCCAACATCGGGACGAGGAAGGGGAGAACGTAACTTTGGGTGTAGAGGTCTTCCACAGTTTGCAGGATACGGGCACGTTGCCATTCCCAGCGGAGCAGGGACTGTTCGTAGTAGAATCCGTGGCTTTGCCACAGCGCAATGTGCTTGTTGGTCAAGCCAGCTGTCGCAGTAAACAAGGGATTTTCGGGACGGATCCATTGTTGGGTTCTGGCAATGGGGTGTTGCGCTTTTTCTTGATGGAGTTGGTTCCTTCCAGAATAATAGGGGGAAGACAATTCCTCCAGGGTGGCTACCTGGTTTGACTTGATCTTTCCGGAATAGGCGATGATCCGATCGTTGCGGTATTCGGCCGGGAGGAAATGTTTCAGAATGTTGTATACGGTCTGTACATCCTTGTCCCGAATCGGATATTCCGACAGGTAACTGTTGAAATAAAGATGGAGTTCCAGGTTCCGGACGCGGACCGCTTCATCGAGATTGATTTTTCCATAGACCATTGCCTTGCCTTTGAAGTAGGCTTGGATGGAATCGGTTGCGGGTTGGAACATTTCTACGGGTAATTTTTCCCGGTTGTTGCGGCGTTGGGCGTGTCCGGAAGTGGGAATCAGCAGGAGAACCGCCAACAAAAGCAAGAATAAACGTTTCATGATCATGGGTTTCTTTCGGTGCACAAATGTAGGGATTAAAGAAATAAATCCCTAATTTCGCGGTATGAATCCGAATAGAAAAACATTTGCATTGGCTGGTGCAGCCGGATACATTGCTCCCCGTCACTTGCGGGCGATCTTGGATACTGGTAATCAGCTTTGTGCTGCCTACGATAAATTTGACAGTGTGGGTATTTTGGACAGCTATTTTCCCGAGGCTGTCTTTTTTACGGAGCAGGAACATTTTGACCGCTACCTGACCTCCCGGAAGCGGGCTGGTAGTGGTATTGATTACCTTTCCATCTGTACTCCGAACTACCTGCACGATCCCCAGATACGCTACGGTCTTCAATTGGGGGCCGATGTTATCTGTGAGAAACCGGTTGTCCTCAATCCTGTTGAGATAGAAGAGATTGAAGCGATTGAACGGGAAACTGGCCGATCTTGTTACACCATCCTGCAGCTTCGTTTGCACGAGGCCATCCGAGCCTTGAAAGCCCGGATTGAGGCAGGTCCTGCGGATAAAGTATATGACGTGGATCTGACCTATATCACATCACGGGGACATTGGTACTACACCTCCTGGAAAGGGGACGAACACAAGAGCGGGGGCGTTGCTACGAACATCGGCGTGCACTTCTATGATATGTTGCAGTGGATTTTTGGTCCGGTCACCCGGAATCTTGTGCACGTAAAGGATTTTGACCGGGTAGCCGGTTACTTGGAACTGGAACGGGCCCGGGTGCGTTATTTTTTGAGTATCAATGCCGAGACGCTGCCGGAGAATGCCGTTCAAGGAGAAAAACGGACGTACCGTACTATCCTCATTGATGGAGAGGAATTTGAATTCAGTGCGGGATTTACCGAACTCCACACCGAATCTTACCGCAAGATCCTTTCGGGCGAGGGATTCCGTATTTCGGAGGCAAAAAACTGTATTCAGATCGTTTCCGATATCCGCCATGCCAGTCCCATCGGTTTGCAGGGAGACTACCACCCGCTGGCGAAATTTCCTTTGGCAAAACATCCCTTGGGATGGTAATCCCTAGGGAAGACGATAAATTGATAAGAAAATGAAAGAGCAGGTTGGTGAAATCCGGATGTGCGATTTGTTGCATCCCTATTTGGATATCCGGGAGGAAATCCATGCAGCGATGGCCGATGTGCTGACGGCGACATCGTTCATCAACGGTCCGCAGGTAAAAACCTTTGCCGAGCATTTGGCGACGTACGTCGGCGTGCATCGGGTGGTTCCTTGTGGAAACGGAACCGATGCGTTGCAGATTGCGTTGATGACCTTGGATCTGGAGCCGGGGGACGAAGTCATTGTCCCCGCATTTACCTACGTGGCTTCGGCTGAAGTCATCGCCTTGTTGCGATTGGTTCCGGTGCTGGTGGATGTGGATCCGGATACATTTCTGATGGATACAACGGCTTTGGAAGCTGCCCTGAGCGAGCGGACAAAGGCCATCATTCCGGTCCATCTTTTTGGTCAGTCGTGTCCGATGCCAGAGATCCTGGAATTTGCTCACCGGCATAACTTGTTTGTCATTGAGGACAACGCCCAAGCCCTGGGCGCACGATACCGTTTCCCCGACGGGTCCTGGAAGCCAACCGGCACGATGGGCCATATCGGATGTACGTCCTTTTTCCCCACCAAGAACTTGGGATGTTTTGGCGATGGGGGGGCGATGATGACGCAGTTGCCGGAGTTGGGAGAACGCTTGCACCGCATAGCTAACCACGGTCAGCGCATCAAGTACCGCCACGATGAGATTGGATGCAACAGCCGTTTGGATACGTTGCAGGCCGCCATTCTGGATGTGAAACTCAAGTACCTGGATGCCTACAACCAGGCTCGTCAGGCGGCTGCAGCCCGTTATGATGCGGGACTCGCCCAGTTGGCTGGTCAGCTGAAAATACCGGTCAAGCATCCGGACAGTACCCATGTGTACCACCAATATACGATACAGGTATTGGGCGGTGAGACGGTTCGTGATGCATTGAAAGCCTATTTGCAGGAGCAGGGCATCCCGACCATGATCTATTATCCCTTGCCGCTGCACCGTCAACCGGCATTCGAGGGACGTTGTCGTCTTGTCGGAGAAATGGAACAGGCGACTCGTCTGGCGGGCTCCGTCTTGTCCTTGCCCATGCACCCGGCTCTGACCAAGGTGCAGCAGGACTATATCATCAGCGCCATCGGGTCGTTTTTTACGAATAGATTAAAATAGAAACAGTTACGATGCAGGAGAAACCTTATTTTGCTCACGAGACGGCCGTCATTGATGAAGGGGCCCAAGTAGGAGCCGGTACGAAGATTTGGCATTTTTCCCATTTGATGTCGGGCTGTCAGGTCGGACCGGACTGCAATATTGGACAAAATGTCGTCATATCCCCGGATGTGGTATTGGGCCGCAACGTAAAGGTACAGAACAATGTGTCCTTGTACACGGGGGTGGTTTGTGAAGACGATGTGTTTTTGGGTCCCTCCTGTGTCTTTACCAACGTCATCAATCCTCGCAGTGCGTTTGTCCGTCGGGACCAGTACCGCGCTACCCGGATCGGAAAGGGAGCTACCATCGGGGCCAATGCGACCTTGGTCTGTGGTCATGATGTCGGCCCCTATGCTTTTGTGGGGGCAGGTACCGTTGTGGTGGACGAAGTGCCGGCCTATGCACTGGTAGTCGGAAATCCTGCTCGTCAGATCGGTTGGGTTTCACGGGCAGGCCATCGTTTGGCATTCAATGAAGAAGGAATCGCCACCTGTCCTGAGACGGGTGAGGTGTATCAACTGTCTCAAGGAAAAGTGGCGAAACGGTAGCCTTGCGGACTTGCGGACACGCCTGCTCCTGGCAGGTTGTTATTTCTTGAGGGTTAATTCAAATCCCAGATAGACTCCGTCGTATTGTTTGCACAATTCTACGAGGGCCGATAAGGATTCATCTTTGGCATTCGTCGAAAGAAGTTCCAGGAAATTTACCAATTTGTCTGCCGGAAAGAGAATTTTGAGACGGTCATCATCGCGATCGACCTTTCCACTCATTTTTAGTAACTTCAGGGACTTTCCATAGCTCAATGTCAGCGCATCTTTGGATGCGTCCAGGCTGTAGGTTCCATTGATTTGTTTGTCCTTGAAGTGAGTGGAGAAACTTTTATTGCTGGAGAATTGGTATGAAAAAGTTCCTTTGCGCAAGCCAATTTTGTTGAGGTAGGGATTCAATTTTTCCGTAACCGCATTGACAGCCACGTCTGCGGCTACATTCTTCAAGAAGTTTTCACTCTCCAGGCCCACTGCAGCCCCGGAATACTCCCAAGTGCCCACAATGTCTGTCGGTTTGTTGCTTCCTGTCAGGTCTTCCACCAGATCCTGTACTGTAGAGTTGTCGGTTACCTTGTTTAGCAGGTCTTTCCAGGATTGGGCTTTCGCATGTGCTCCAAAACATAAGAGAAACGAGCAGATCGCAATTCGTACTAGGTTTACTGTTTTCATAAAAAAATAGATTTGCCACAAATGTAGCAAATCTATTCGTATAAAGAAGCAATACTGCCTTAGAATTTACGTACCGCACGTACCGCCATGTTACTGGTCTTGTAGGGATTGGTACAGGTAACATCGTTGACGATGAAGGCAAAGGTCGTGGCCATTTCGTCGTTGATTTCTGTGGAAGACCAATAGTGGGTTCCCAGTTCTACCGGATCGGTGAAGTGTTCTTCAAAAATGGCATGTGCATCCGGATTCAACTGTTCGTTGCCGTTGTTGTATGCCTTCCAGAGGATTTCCAGTTCTTCGTAGCAGGGGAGGAACCATCCTTCACCGTGGTCGTAGCACCATTTTGCCGCCGGATAATGTTTTTCCCAATCGGGTTCGTCGTAAATGGCCCAGCAGTTGGTTTCTCCACTCATGTAGAATGCGCCTACCTGAGCATAGATATCAGACCAGGGGCAGAAGGCTTCATCCAAGGAAACAATCATGCCGTGTTTGCCGTCTTCACTCACTTGGAAAACAACACCTTCTACATTACCAACACGGTAGAGGTCTCCGACTTGATAGGTGGTTCCCGGATCCTGTACTTCCGGAACATACGCCTCGATGCTCACCACTTGGGAAGTGAGTTCTGCGTACGATGCCTGGAACAGGTAGGTACCTTCCTTTCCTGTATAAAAATGAGGGAATTCCAAGGTGTCGCCTTCCAGCTGACGGATGCTTGCCTGGCTGGTCACATCGGTTTCCTGAGTACCCACCTTGTGGATCACTTGGAAAAAGACCGTGTCTTTGGCATTGGCTGCAATGCGGATGGAATCGGAAAGCAGGATCAGTTCTTGCGGAAGTTCCGGATCGCTGGGTGTTCCCGGTTTGTCAGTTTCTGAGGGAACATCTTTGCAGGAGATGATGAATAGGGAGGCCAGCATCACTCCCATCATCCAGGATAAGTATTTCATAATTCGTTATAATTTTTTTACAAAAATATACATAAGAAATCATTTACCAAAAGATTCTTCTGATTCTGGCACAGATATTGGGATTTATTGCTGACAACGGATGGAAAGAGAATCCAAATGGATTTCCACGGCTTGTGGAAAACGTAATTCCACAAGGGCCGGACACCATATTTGTCGCCTGATGGGCAACGGAGAAGAAAAAAGCGCATTTTCTTCTCCGTTTTGGTGATCCCGGTTGGGAGTCGGGGATGATTTTCTTAAATTTGCCAAAATCATAGAAGCTGAATATGAGTAAAACAATCTTGGTGACCGGCGGCGCAGGCTACATCGGTAGTCATACGTTGATAGAACTGGATAAAGCCGGTTATGAATTTGTTGTTGTGGACAACCTGGTCAATGCACAAAAGGAGGCCCTTTTTCGTGTAGCCCAGATCATTGGGAAGAATTTTCCTTTTTATGAGGTGGATGTCCGCGATGCCGTGGCGATGGATGAAATCCTGAGCTTGCATCCGATCCATGCTTGCATTCATTTTGCCGGACTGAAAGCGGTTGGCGAATCCGTTGCAAAGCCGCTCGAATACTACGAGAATAACATGAACAGCACGTTTGTTCTGGTGGATCAGTTGCGAAAACACGGCTGCAAGAACCTGGTTTTCTCATCTTCAGCGACCGTCTACGGCAATCCTACCCAAATACCGATTACCGAGGATTGTCCGAAAGGCCGTTGCACCAATCCGTACGGTCAGACCAAAAGCATGCTGGAGGAGGTGCTGATGGATGTGCAGAAAGCGGATCCGGAGTGGAACGTGGTTCTGCTGCGCTACTTCAATCCGATCGGTGCACATCCCAGCGGACGTATTGGGGAAAATCCCAACGGGATACCGAATAACCTGATGCCGTACATTACGCAAGTGGCTGTAGGAAAACGTCCGGAGTTGGGAGTGTTTGGCAATGACTACGATACACCCGATGGTACGGGGGTCCGGGATTTTATCCATGTGGTGGATTTGGCCAGGGGGCATGTTTGTGCCCTGTCTGCCATTGAAAAACAGTGTGGTGCAGTAGTTTATAACCTGGGTACGGGTACCGGATATTCTGTGTTGGATCTCGTGAAGACCTTTGAACGGGTCAATGGTGTGGCCATCCCTTACCGCATTCAGGATCGTCGTCCGGGGGACATTGCGGTTTGTTACAGTGATTCCACCAAGGCGCGGAACGAGTTGGGTTGGGTGGCAGAGTACGGCATCGAAGACATGTGCCGGGATGCCTGGAACTGGCAGAAGAACAATCCGAATGGATATTCGGAAGAGATTCGTTAATTTTGTAAAAATTCAGTGTCAATATGAAAGGTATTGTTTTGGCGGGTGGGTCTGGTACTCGGCTCTATCCCATTACCAAGGGGGTGAGCAAACAGTTGTTGCCCATTTATGACAAACCCATGGTCTATTACCCGATCTCCGTTTTGTTGCTGGCGGGGATTCGGGAGATTCTGATTATATCGACCCCTCAGGATTTGCCGGGGTTCCGCCGCTTGTTGGGGGATGGATCGGATCTGGGTGTCCGTTTTGAGTATGCCGAACAGCCTTCTCCAGATGGATTGGCACAAGCTTTTATCATCGGTGAGGAATTCATCGGCAACGACAGCGTCTGTCTGGTGTTGGGGGACAACATCTTTTTTGGAGCCCATTTTACCTCTTTGTTGACCCAAGCGGTATCCCGTGCGGAGCAGTCCTCGTTAGCAACCGTGTTCGGGTATTGGGTCAGCAACCCGCAGCGTTATGGTGTTGCGGAAATGGATGCCCACGGTAAAGTCTTGAGCATTGAGGAGAAGCCGAAGCTGCCCAAATCCAATTACGCGGTCACCGGCTTGTATTTTTATCCCAATCAGGTAGTGGAAATTGCCAAGGGAATCAAACCTTCCGCGAGGGGAGAATTGGAAATTACCTCTGTGAATCAGGCTTTTCTGGAACAAGAAGCATTGTGCCTGGAGACCCTTGGACGGGGATTTGCCTGGCTGGATACCGGAACCCACGATTCGTTGGCGGAGGCTTCTACTTTTGTGGAGGTCATCGAGAAGCGTCAGGGACTGAAGATTGCCTGTCTGGAAGCCATTGCCTACGAGAACCGGTGGATTACGGCGGAAGATCTCAAGCGCATTGCACAACCGATGTCCAACAATCCGTACGGACAATACCTCCTGCGTCTGGCATCCGAAGAAGGATTCCACCAGCCGCTGGAGGCCTAACTTGAAGAAATTTATGAAGTATCAAAAGACCTTATTGATTACGGGCGGTGCCGGTTTCATCGGCAGTCACGTGGTCCGTTTGTTTGCAACGCAATATCCGCAGTATCGGATCATCAATCTGGATAAATTGACCTATGCCGGTAACCTGGAGAACCTTCGGGACGTGGAACATTTGCCGAATTATACGTTTGTTCAAGGGGATATCTGTGATTTTGAACTTGTTCTGGATTTACTCCGTCGAGAGCAAGTAACCGGAATTGTACACCTGGCTGCAGAAAGTCATGTGGATCGGAGCATTGAGGATCCGTTTACCTTTGCCCGGACCAATGTCTTGGGGACGCTTTCGCTGTTGCAGGCTGCCAAAACCGTTTGGGGGGAAGCTGAGCAACCTTATGAGGGTAACCGCTTCTACCATATTTCTACCGATGAAGTCTATGGCGCCCTGGAAATGACGCATCCGCAAGGAATTGAGCCTCCGTTCCAGACCAAGGCCTCATCCGGAGAACACCATCTGGCCTATGGTACCGATTTTTTCCGGGAGACGGACAAGTATCGGCCCCACTCACCGTATTCAGCGTCCAAGGCTTCGTCCGATCACCTGGTGCGCGCTTTTCACGATACCTATGGTTTGCCCGTCGTGATCAGTAACTGTTCGAACAATTATGGGCCGAACCAGTATCCGGAGAAGTTGATTCCCTTGTTTATCAAGAATATTCTGGAACGAAAACCTCTGCCGGTTTATGGAAAAGGGGAAAACGTCCGGGATTGGCTGTATGTTGAAGATCATGCCCGTGCCATCGATCTGATTTTCCACAAAGGGAAGGTAGGGGAAACGTACAACGTCGGTGGATTCAATGAATGGAAAAACATCGACTTGATTCGGGTGTTGGTGCGAACGGTGGACCGGCAATTGGGCCATCCGGAAGGATTCAGTGAGGAATTGATTTCGTTCGTTGCGGATCGTGCCGGTCATGATTTGCGCTATGCCATTGATTCTACAAAAATCCAGCGGGAGTTGGGTTGGGAACCTGCCTTGCAGTTTGAGGAAGGCATTGAGCGAACGGTCCGTTGGTATCTGGAGAATACCGCCTGGTTGGAGAGCAGTGTGGGCAAGAAGTAATATTCTGAGGATGAATTGTAGCTTACACAAAGAAAAATGAGTACCTTTGGAAAAGATTTTTAATCATTTTAATAGTTAGTACTATGGAAAATAAAGCTGAACTTTGGAAAGCAAGCGTAAACAAAGCTTTCTATGGATTTTTGACGTACACATTGTTGACAGGCGTTGTAGGAGCAATCATTGCTTTGATTTCAGGTGCCGCCGCCCTGGCCTCCTTGGCTTCCGGTGAAGGAGCCGGTGGATTCCTCGGTCCGATCATCGTAGGCATCTTAGGATTGTTGGGATACATTTATTACTTCTTGGGTATCAAGGGAATGCGTGATAGTGCAGTTGGTACAAAAATGGAAGAAGGTACTGCCAAAATTTACAGAGGAGCCCTGTTTGGATTGGTTGGTACGATTCTGGATATCATTCCGTTCTTGGGAATCGTAGGACTCATCTTCAACATCATCGGATTTGTGTTCATGATGCAGGGTTTTGGTATTTTGCGTAAGTTGCCTATCGACGAGTTGGCTGCCAAAGGTGCACAACAATTGTGGACGATGATGCTGGTTTCGTTGATTGGCATCGTTCTGGCCTTCATTCCGTTCTTGGGCATCATCTGTTCCGTAGTTGTTTTGGTTTATGCTTTCATGGGATGGAGAAATTTCTCCAACTCGGAATTGTATTAAACAACGGGTTTCGGATAAAGAAAAATAGAAGAGGGCTGACGACCGGCAGCCCTCTTTCATTGATCCGTAGGTTGGTGATTACAATTGGTTTACAATTTCAATTGCGTTCATACCTACGTTGATGGCTTCTTCGTTCATCGGAATCAAGTGGTGGTGGCGGGAAGGAATGGATTTCTTCAAGCCTTTCACTACGTTTTCCATGGTCACGATGGGTTTCATTTTCAGGAATGCACCCAATACCACCATGTTGTATGCTTTTGCGTTACCCAATTTGGCAGATTCATCCACGGCTGCGATGCGGCAAACGGTGATGTCTGTTCTTTCAGGGTGACGGGTAATTCCGTTGGGATCGTAGATCAACAATCCACCCGGTTTTACGCGAGATTCAAATTTGTCCAACGATTGTTGGTTCAGGATGATAGCTGTATCAAATTTGCTCAAGATCGGAGAGCTGATGCGGTCATCGCTGAGGATAACGGTTACGTTGGCAGTACCGCCACGCATTTCCGGACCGTATGAAGGCATCCATGCTACTTCTTGATCTTGCATAATACCGGAGTAAGCCAAGATTTTACCCATTGATAAAACACCTTGTCCCCCGAAACCGGCAATGATGATTTCTTCTTTCATAAATATGTTACTGTTTAATTATTATCTGTCTTTCATGTCTCCGAGGGGATAGAAGGGGAACATGTTTTCTTCCATCCATTTGTTTGCTTTCACGGGTGTCATCTTCCATCCGGAGTTGCAAGTACCAACGATTTCTACGAAGGAGGTACCTTTGCCCATCGCTTGGTTTTCAAACGCTTTGCGGATTGCTTTTTTCGCTTTGCGGGCAGAAGCCGGATTTTGAACAGATTGACGGGTTACGTAGCAAGTACCTTCCAATTGAGCAATCAGTTCGGTGATTTTGAGCGGGAAACCGTTGAGTTTCGGGTCACGACCGTAGGGAGTGGTTGCAGTAACCATGCCCAACAAGGTGGTCGGAGCCATTTGTCCACCGGTCATACCGTAGATGGCGTTGTTGATGAAGATGACAACGATGTTTTCACCGCGGCTGCAAGCGTGCATGATTTCTGCACAACCGATGGAAGCCAAGTCACCGTCACCTTGGTAAGTGAACACGTATTTGTCAGGGTTCAAACGTTTGGTAGCTGTTGCCAAGGCCGGTGCACGACCGTGAGCGGCTTGTTGCCAGTCAATATCCAAGTAGTTGTAGGCGAATACAGAGCAACCTACCGGTGAAATACCGATGGTTTTGTCTTGGATGCCCATTTCTTCGATAACTTCAGCAACGAGTTTGTGAACGGTACCGTGTGAGCAGCCGGGACAATAGTGCATCACATTTTCTTTCAAAACAGGGGTTCTGCCATACACCTTGTTTTCGGGTTTGATAATATCTTTGATATCCATAGTGCTCTAAATTAAATGTGTTTCAAATAAGCTTCGAGAACTTCTTCCGGTGACGGGATGATACCACCTTGACGGCCGTAGAAGTAAACCGGTACGCGACCGTTCGCAATTTGACGGATGTCTTCAACCATTTGACCTGCGTTCAATTCAACAGACATGATGCTCTTGAGTTGCGGTACAAATGCGTCGATTTCTTTTTTCGGGAAGGGGAAGAGGGTAATCGGACGGATCAGACCCATCTTGATACCTTTTTCACGAGCTTCATCCACGGTATTTTGGCAAATACGGGACATACAACCGAAAGCAACGATCAAGTGTTCAGCGTCTTCTGCACGGTAGGTTTCGTAGAGCACTTCGTTTTCTTCCATTTCTTTGTATTTCGCTTGGAGGTGGATGTTGTGACGTTCTTGCACTTCCGGATCCAATGCCAAAGAAGTAATGGTGTTGCCACCACGGTGAGCACCTTTACCTACGGTTGCCCAAGCATCGCATTGTGCTTTTACTTCTTCTTCGGTACGACGGGGTTTCATCGGACGGAATTCTACTTTTTCCATCATTTGACCGATCACACCGTCAGCCAGGATCATGGCAGGGATACGGTATTTGAATGCAACTTCGAATGCTTTGTCAACGAAGTCATACATATCTTGTCCAGAAGCGGGAGCCAATACGTACATACGGTAGTCTCCGTGTCCACCACCTTTGGTTGCTTGGAAATAGTCACCTTGGCTCGGTTGGATGGTACCCAGACCCGGACCACCACGCATTACGTTTACAACCAAGCAGGGGAGTTCAGCACCTGCCAAATAACTCAAACCTTCTGCCATCAAGCTGACACCCGGGCTGGAAGATGAAGTCATTACTTTTTTACCGCAGCAAGCGCCACCGTAAACCATGTTGATGGAAGAAGTTTCACTTTCCGCTTGGAGCACAACCATACCGGTAGTTTCCCACGGTTTTTCTTTCATCAATGTTTCCATTACCTCAGATTGAGGGGTAATCGGATAACCGAAATAACCGTCGCAACCACAGTGAATTGCAGCAATAGCGATGGCTTCGTTACCTTTGATTAGAATCTTTTCTGCCATATTGAATCCAAATTAAATTTTAACTCTATAAACGGTAATTACCGCATCGGGACATACGGTAGCACAGTTTGTACAACCGGTACAACTGTCAGGATTTGCCATGTAGGCGAAGTTGTAACCCTTGCCGTTTACCTCTTGGGCCAACGCAATGGTATTGGTAGGGCAGTTTGCCACGCAAACACCACAACCTTTGCATCTTTCGTTATCAACGACGATAGCTCCTTTTAATGCCATAACTGTTAATTTAAAAAGTTGTTATTAAGTTGTTTGTTAATAAATTATTCTCCAAAAAAACCGAACGATCGTTTGACGGTTTCAAAAATGTAATCCCAGCGGAGGATGATGCCAATGACCAAAAGCGCGCCCATCCAAATCATACCTTGGGTTGTCGGAGTTTGTGCTTTGTACCAGGCTACTAACTTTTTCATCAGCTGTTCTTTTATTTTTCAATGCGGATACGGGCATCCACGGCAATGACTTGTTTGGCATTGCCCAACAAGGGATTGATGTCCATTTCAAAAATTTCCGGTGCGGCCTCGCACAACGCAGAAACACGGCGGATGGTTTCGGCAAACAGCGGAAGGTTCACTCCTTCTTGTCCGCGAACGCCTTCCAACAATTTGAAACTGCGCAGGTTGCGCAACATTTCCTGAGCTTCGTTATCCGAAACGGGAGAAAGGGCATAGCTGATGTCTTTCAAGACTTCCACATAAATGCCACCCAATCCGCAGAGCACCAGGGGACCGAATTTTTCATCCCGTTTTGCACCCACGAAGACCTGGGTACCGGAGAGCATCGGTTGCAAAAGGGTTCCAGTTGCATCCGGAATGTTCATCATCCGGTTGAATTCGTTGATGAGGGTATTGTCATCGGTGATGTTCAGGGTAACACCGCCTACGTCCGATTTGTGAACGGGTCCAACGACTTTCATAACGATGGGATAGCCGATTTCGCGGGCTCCTTCCAACAGGCCTTCCACGTCAAAGACCACGCGTTCTTTGGCCCGGTTGATACCCGCTGCATCCAGCAAGGTTTGCACCTGTTCGGGTGCCAGGTAACCGTTGCTGTTGCTGTCAATGACTTTGCGGATCATTTTGCGGTCAACGGGAGGAAGGGTGACTTCTTGAATCGGTTTCGGACGGTTCATGATTTTTACCAAAGCTGAACCCAAGGCTACTTCATCCGGGAAGCTGATGCCTCCTTTGGCTTGGAAGGCAGCAATGTCATCGGCCACGTTGACGATGGACGGAAGAACCGGATAAATGGGTTTCTTGCATTTTTGGATGCGTTCGTAGAGAATGTCATACACATCGCCTACGGTTCTCAGACCCGGGGATCCGAAAATGACGGTCATTGCATCCACATCAAAGTCGTTCTCACAGGCATCGATGATTTCTCCAAGTTGTTCACCGGTACCGGTTGCCAGGAAGTCGATGGGGTTGGAAACAGAGGAACCTGCGAAGAGTTTGCTGAGCAGGGCATCTGCTTTCGGTCCTTCGATCTTGGGGATGTCCACGCCATTGCTGGACAGGACGTCTGTTTGCATCACGGCCGGTCCGCCTGCGTGGGTGATGATGGCAATGCGGTTGCCTTGCGGTTCCGGATACATCAGTGCGGAAGCCACGGTCACCAGCTCTGTCCGGCTGTAGCAACGGATGATGCCGGCTTTGCGGAAGAGCGCGTCCACGGCTTTGTCCGGAGAGGCCATCGCACCGGTGTGGGAAGAAGCAGCACGGCTGCCGGCTTCGCTGTAACCGGACTTGATAGCCGCAATCTTGACCCCTTTTGCGGCCAAAGAAGCGGCGTGTTTGTACAATTTATGCGGATTGTTGATGCTTTCAATGTAAAGCATTTTTACCGGAGCACTCTTGCCCGGAACGTACGACTCATCCAAGTATTCCAGGATGTCTTCCACACCCAGTTGGGCACTGTTTCCAACTGAGAAAACTTCGTTGAAAGTCAGTCCCAGTTGCATGGCAGCTTCGAGGATGAAGACGATGGTTGCTCCGGAACCGGAGATCAGATCCACTCCGTGGGGAGCCAATTTCGGAATTGGTTGTGTAAACACACCGGCATAGCTCGGGGTCATGACACCGATGCAGTTCGGACCGATGAGGGATGTACCTGTGCTGTTGCAAATATCTGTGATTTCTTTTTCAATGGCAGCTCCTTCCGGACTGTCTTCGTGGAAACCGGCAGACAAGATGATGATGGCCCGGCAGGATTTCTTGTTGCAGAGCACGCTGACCGCTTCGGTACAGAGGCCAGCCGGAATCGCCAAAATGGCACAATCAACGGCCGGAAGATCGTCTACTTTGCGGTAAGATTGTACACCTTGAACGGTATCACATTTGGGGTTTACTACGTAGAGTTGACCCGAGAATTGGGTGTCGATCAAGTTTTTAAGAGTTCGTCCACCCGGTTTGTGGATGTCGTCAGAACCTCCGACAACCACGATGCTTTTAGGGGATATCAGTTGTTTTGTTACCATAAGCGCTTATTAATTCTCGCAAATATACTAAAAAATATCGCCGGAATATCCTATTTCTTCAAGAAAAACAATCTTCGGAAGAAATCGTAAAATCCTTGTCCGAATATCGGAAAAAAACTATCTTTGTGGGTATGATACGGAATTTGGTCTTCGATCTGGGCGGTGTCCTTGTTAACCTCAATAGAATCCGATGCTTACGGGCGTTTGATGAGATTGTCAGGTACCGGGATTTTGCGTCCGTATTCAGCACGTATCGTCAGTTGGGATTCTTCGATAAGTTTGAGACGGGGGAACTCTCTGCCAAGCAATTCCGGAACATCATCCGGATCAATTCCGAGGACGAACCGGGAAAACCAAAAATCAAAGATTATGAGATTGATTTTTCGTTGAACTGTTACCTGACGGATCTTCCTCAGGATAAGATTGATACCTTGCTCTTCTATCGCCATGACTACCGGATTTTCCTGTTGAGCAACACCAATCCCATTTCCATGGTTCGGGTTCGTGAAATGTTTGAGGAAAAGGGCTACAAAATGGAGGAATTATTTGAGAAACTCTTCCTGTCCTACAAGATGAAAGATGCCAAGCCGAATGCCTCCATCTTCGAAAAAATGTTGAAAAAGACCAAGATCCTTCCCGAGGAGACCCTCTTTATTGATGACTCACTGGCCAATATCCAAACCGCAGAAAGTCTGGGATTTTATGGGTTGCATTACGATCCGCACAACGATTTGTACGCTTGTGTTTCCCAACGGTTAAAGAAAATCGAATGAGTTGTACACACTATTTTCATACGGGTTACGAGTATCTGAAAAAACGGGAGTATGCCATGGCCATGCATTATTTCCGGCGAGGTTCGTATGGCTATTACAATAACACCAGTGCCTTTGCCTATGTAGGCTATTGTTACGAAATGGGTTATGGTACGCCCCAGGATCTTTACCGGGCGCTGCACTGGTACGGTCGGGCTTTGGAAAGGGGGGGTGAGAAATGGTCCCAAAGTTGGGTGGGTGACCGTTTCAGGTCGTTGCAGGCGCAGCACCCGCAGCCGCCGGATACGGAGGTCCATGTCATGGAAGATCCGGTCCTCGGGAGGCTGGAATTTTGTCCTTCCGAGCAGTCTTCGGTGGTTTTGCGCATCCAGGGAGCCTGTATCCGAGTGTATGTGCCCGAATTTTTGCGGACAAAAGGACCCTTCTACGATGCTCTGCTGCCGCTGGTGGTGAAACGCTTGGACGAACGGGAGAACCGACGTTCCGAGGATGGATTGCCGGCCTTGCTGGATGAGTCGTTTGAGCGGAAATACGATTGTGTGACGTTGAAGATTGGCCGGACTCATCAATCGCGTATGAGCTATAACGTAGAAGGAGAGGTGGCTGTCCATCAGGTTTATACCATCTTGGTACCCCAGAACATGGATGTTGCCTTGCGTGCGGTGCGGGAATCCATCATCGGCTTTGGAATGCAACTCCTCAAGCAGGCTGCAGAGGCCTATCTGACACAGCGTTTGGCTCAGATTTCTCAGCAGACAGGCTTGCCTTACAAACGTCTGTCTTTTGGTGTCCGGTCTAATTTGTGGGGATATTTTCATTCGCGCAGCAAATCAGTCTGGTTGAACCGCCAACTCATCAAACTGCCCCGCCAATACATTGATGCGGTCCTGGTGCATGAGTTGTGTCATCAGTTGCGGCTCTCGCACGATAGCAAGTTTTATGACTTGGTCGCCCAATACGGCGGGGAGGAACTGCTGGCTTGTGATCTTCGAGTGGGTCATATTTCGGTGTCCACTTCGTTGTAACAGTCACTTCTTTTGAGCAGGATATCCGTAAAAAAACAGATGTAACAAAATTGTTTATATGGTTTACAACTTTGTTACATCTATTGATATTGTGATAGATGCGATTTTTTTGTTGCGCACTAGTCCATTTTTGCAATCAATTGTCGGAAGAGGGCAATCATGCGGTCCGCAGCAGCATTGGCAGCACGCACCACGTCGTCTCCATCGTTTTTGAAGTCTTCTGCGTAGTCGTCGTGAGCTTCGTTGGTGATGACAGACATGCCAAATACCGGCACATCGGCATGACGGGCAACGATGATTTCGGGGATGGTGGACATGCCCACAGCATCCGCACCGATGAGGCGGAAGTATTTGTATTCAGACGGTGTTTCGTAAGTAGGGCCGGAGCTGGCCAGGTAAACCCCTTTCTGCAGGGCGATGTTCAGTTCCTTGGCAATGGCTTCCGCCCGGCGGATGAGATTCAGATCGTAGGGACGGGTCATGTCGGGGAAGCGGGGACCGAATTCATCAAGATTCGGACCGATGAGCGGGTTGGGCAACAGATTGATATGATCCCGGATGATCATCAGATCGCCCACACGGTAGTCAAAGTTGACGCCTCCGGCGGCATTCGAGACAAACAACGCTTGGATGCCCAGACGGATCATGACACGGATCGGCAGGGTTACTTTGTTCATCGGGTAACCTTCGTAGTAGTGGAAACGTCCTTGCATGGCAATGACAAATTTCCCACCCAGCATCCCGGCAATGAAGTTGCCTTTGTGGCCGATGGCGGTGGATTTTACAAAGTTGGGGATGTCTGCGTAGGGGATGATGGTCGGATCTTCGATTTCGTCAGCCAGACGGCCCAGACCACTTCCCAGCACGATGCCGACGGTAGGAATCCGGTTGTTGAGTTTGGATTGAATGTACTCGGCAGCTTGATTGATTTCAATCATTCGTTGGTCCATATTGTTGTAAATTAATGATTTGTATTCTTATATTCTTCCATTCAGTTGCAAGGCCAGTTCGTTGGCTCGCTCGAGGACTTCTTCTTCACCGGGAACGTGCCGGTTTTCCATCAGGACAGTGCCGTCGCAGATGACCGTATCAACACACGAACTGTTGGCGGAATAGATGAGGTTGGCATAGAAGTCCAGCATGGGGGTGAAGGCGGCTGTACGGGTTTCAATCAGCACCAGATCGGCCAAGGCTCCCACTTCAATTTTGCCGGTGTTGAGCTGCAGGGCTTTGGCTCCGTTGACGGTCGCCATGTCCATGAGTTCCGGGATGGGCAGGGCGGCCGGGTCCTCCCGCCAAGCTTTTTGCACCAAGGCGGATGTTTTCATGGTCTCCAGCATGTCCAGGTTGTTGGAGGAGCCGCATCCGTCGGTTCCCAACGTGACATTGGCTCCGGCTTGCATGAGCTCTTTGTAGCGGAAACGGGCCCCGGATGCCAGTTTCAGGTTGGAGTTGATGTTGTGAACCGTGGTAACTCCGGTTTCGCCCAGCAAGGCGATGTCTTCGTCGTTCAGCCACAGGGAGTGTGCGGAGAGAACACGATCGGAAAGGATGCCCAGGTCGTACATCCGGCGGATCGGGGTCTTTCCGTACAAACGCAGTGATTCGTTGACTTCGTTTTGGGTTTCTGACAAATGGGTATGAATCAGCAAATCGTTTTCTTTTGCAAAATCCCGGACCCATCGCATGTTTTCTTCGCAAACGGTGTAAGGGGCATGGATGGCCAGGGTAAAGCGGTTGCGCGGATCCCATTGTCGGGACCGTTCGAAGAACAGTTCCGCTTCCTGGCGTTGCCGTTTGGCTTTTTCGGGATCTCCTCCGTCCAGAAATACATACGAGTGGAATGCCCGGATACCGGCTTCTTCTACCGCGCTGGCTGCCTGATCGATCATCCAGTATTGGTCGTTGAAACAGGTGGTTCCGGATTTGATCATCTCCAGGCAGGCCAGGCGGGTTCCCCAGTAGATCATTTCTTCGTTCAGACCTTGTTCCACTTCCCAAACCCGGTTCAACCAGGCGGTCAGGGGCTTGTCTTCTTCGAATCCACGGGTGAGTGTCATGCCCGAGTGGGTGTGCATGTTGATCAGACCCGGAATGACCCACTTACCCGTTCCGTCGATGATTTTCAGCTTTTGTACCGTAGCTCCCTCGCGGGCACCACGGGACATGCCAGATTGGGCAATGTTGGGCAGGTTGCCCGAGCCGTGATCGCCGGAGGACATGCCGGAGAAGAAATTGGCAATGCCGGACATCAGGTGGGCAATGCCGCCTGAGACTCCCTCATCCTTGGGGTGCGGGTTGATTGCAAGTATTTTGTTTCCCGATATTTGAATATCAACTTGCTGTCCTTTTAGGGTTACATTTTTGATCAGTATCTCGCTCATGGTGGCTAGCTTTCTATTGGCTTCTCTAGTAGTCTGCAAATATACAAAAACACCCTCATAAGTGGGTGATATAATTTGACGATGTATAGGTAAAAAGGCTGCCGGTTCAGGTACAAACCGGCAGCTTTTTCTTTGCTTTGAAAAGAGTTGATCGATTCAAAATTTAGAATGAGAAGCCCAATGAAAGGTTGATTTGGCTCATGTTGAGTTTTACATTGTTTTCTTTGTAAAGGTTTGTGATAGGCCCTTCGTAAGCAATACCCAAAAAATACCGCTGGTAAGTCAATCTTGCACCAATTTGCCAACCTACGACAAGGCGATTGTATCTGCCTTCTCCCATATCATCTTTAGAGAAGTAGTTTGTGGTTTCAGAAACATTGTTGTAGCTGTATGTTGCCTGTCCCAGAATATGTCCTTGGAGATTGATGCCAAAATACGGAACGAAAGCATACTCGGTATTGGGAATATCCAGGCGGTACAAAACATTCACGGGAATTTTTGCGGTGAGGAAAGAAATTGTGTTTTTGAAGGTTGTGCCATAAGAGGTTTCCTTATCGCCTCCCCAAGCGTATTGAAGACCTGCACCATATCGAAGGAAAATGGGTTGTCTGTCAGTCAAGGACATGGTTTGATCCCAATTGGCAGAAAAGGCATCCAAGTTCGCGGAAATAGATGTTCCGCCTCCCGAGGCTTTGAGGGTTACCGGGCTGTAGGTTAAATCAATGGAATTGGATTTAATGTTCTGACCCCAAAGGCTGATGCTACTGATAAGAATCGTAAGAAGAACCGCAATAAAATGATTTTTTTTCATAGGTGTGAATCATTAAATAGTTAGAACTAAGATTATTTGTTGCGATTTTAATAAAAAAATATCAGAAATTAAAATTTAATGGACGATAGGGTTGTTCTATGTTGAGCGATGTCGCAGTAGCCCCTGGCGGCATTGGCTTTCGAAAAGGGAAGGGGACCACAAAGTGGCAAAAGAGGCTCACCTCAAAGTCAATGACTTTTGGGTCAGCCTCTTTCCTATGGTAAAGTGTGGTAGAAACTACAAAACAGGACCAGCAGCAACCAGTGCTTTACCGGCTTCGTTTCCGGTGAACTTGTTGAAGTTCTTCACGAAACGGCCTGCCAAGTCTTTGGCTTTTTCTTCCCAAGCTTCAGCAGTTGCGTAGGTGTTGCGGGGATCCAGGATGTTGGTGTCAACGTTCGGAAGTGCAGTCGGAACTTCGAGGTTGAACATCGGGATGGTGATGGTTTCGGCTTTGTCGATAGAACCATCGAGGATAGCGTCAATGATGGCGCGGGTATCTTTGATGGAAATACGTTTGCCAGTACCGTTCCAACCGGTGTTTACCAAGTAAGCAGTTGCGCCGGATTGTTGCATTCTCTTCACGAGTTCTTCACCGTATTTGGTCGGGTGGAGAGACAAGAAAGCTGCACCGAAGCAAGCAGAGAAGGTCGGGGTGGGTTCGGTAATACCACGTTCAGTACCTGCCAATTTAGCGGTGAAACCACTCAAGAAGTAGTATTGGGTTTGTTCCGGAGTCAATTTGGAAACGGGAGGAAGTACACCGAATGCGTCAGCAGTCAAGAAGATTACTTTCTTCGCAGGACCTGCTTTAGAAACGGGTTTCACGATGTTGTTGATGTGGTAGATCGGGTAAGAAACGCGGGTGTTTTCGGTTACACTCTTGTCTGCGAAATCGATCTTGCCGTTTTTATCCACAGTAACGTTTTCCAACAAGGCGTCTTTCTTGATGGCATTGTAGATATCCGGTTCGTTTTCTTTGGAGAGGTTGATTACTTTTGCGTAGCAACCGCCTTCGAAGTTGAATACGCCGTCGTCGTCCCAACCGTGTTCGTCATCACCGATGAGTTCGCGTTTCGGGTCGGTTGACAAGGTCGTTTTACCAGTACCTGAAAGACCGAAGAAAATAGCGGTGTCACCATCTTTGCCTACGTTGGCAGAGCAGTGCATAGAAGCGATGCCTTTCAAGGGGAGGAGGTAGTTCATGTAACAGAACATACCTTTTTTCATTTCACCACCGTACCAGGTGTTGATGATCACTTGCATTTTTTCAGTCAAGTTGAACACAACTGCGGTTTCTGAGTTCAGACCCAATTCTTGGTAGTTTTCAACTTTTGCTTTGGAAGCGTTCAAAACCACGAAATCCGGTTCGCCGTAGTTAGCCAATTCTTCTTCGGTCGGACGGATGAACATGTTTTTCACGAAGTGAGCTTGCCATGCAACTTCCATGATGAAGCGGATTTTCAAACGGGTGTTTTCGTTTGCGCCGCAGAAAGTGTCAACTACGTACAATTTTTTGTTGGACAATTCATTGACAGCGATTTCTTTCAATGATTTCCAAGCTTCGGGAGTCACCGGCTTGTTGTCGTTTTTGTACTCGTCAGAAGTCCACCAGATGGTATCTTTGGTAATGTCGTCTTTTACCCAGAATTTGTCTTTGGGAGAACGGCCGGTGTACACACCTGTCATTACGTTAACTGCTCCCAATTCGGTTTTTTGACCTTTTTCGAATCCTTCCAAAGAAGGGTCCAATTCTGCATGATAAAGCGTGTCGTAATCGGGGTTGTAAACTACCTCAGCAGCATTTTGAATCCCGTACTTGCTCAAATCAATATTTGCCATAATGTTGAATAGTATTTAAATGTTGTTGTATTATTTTCTGTATTCGTTTGTCAAGTTGTTTTTTCCTCGCAAATCTTTTGCCACAGATGGGATGGATACCTCATTTTTCCTATCTTTGTCAGCGATTCTGCGATGTGCACAAAAAGCGGCGCAAATATAGGCAATCAAAAGGACAAAGTCAAGTAATTATTGTGATGAAGAAACCAGAGGAAATATTGCAGCAGGTGTGGGGGTATCCGGCTTTTCGGCCGATGCAGCGGGAGATTATTGCGCAGGTTTTGGAGGGGAAGGATGTGTTGGCCATTTTGCCGACCGGAGGGGGAAAATCCCTTTGTTTTCAGGTGCCGGCTATGGTCCTTCCGGGAATCTGTCTGGTCATCTCTCCGTTGATTGCTTTGATGAAGGATCAGGTGGAGAACCTCAATGCCCGGGGCATCCGGTCGCTGCTGGTGCATTCGGGGATGTCTGCCCACGAAATCGATGTGGCTTTGGACAATGCAATCTACGGAGACTATAAGTTTCTGTACCTCTCGCCAGAACGCTTGAAAACACCGATTTTCAAGGCGCGAGTCCAACGTATGCCGGTGAACATGCTTGCGGTGGATGAGGCACACTGCATCAGCCAGTGGGGCTATGATTTCCGGCCGGATTATTTGGAAATCCAGCAGATCCGTCCGTTGTTGGATGAAGCGGCAGGCAGCCGTGTTTCGGTCATGGCCCTGACCGCGACCGCTACGGAGCAGGTGGCGCAGGAAATCATGGCGAATTTGCAGTTCAAGGCTCCGAATCTGCTCCGTTCTGGATTTGAACGTCCGAATCTTTCCTATGTCGTCCGGCGTGTCGAGGATAAATTTGGTCAGTTGTTGCGTGTCTGTAACGGGGTGGACGGTTCCGGAATCGTGTACCTGCGGGAGCGTAGGAAATGTGAGGAATTGGCTGATTTTCTGAGGTCCAAAGGGATTGCGGCGGATTTTTACCATGCGGGCATGACCCAGGCAGAGCGCAATCGCAAGCAGGCGGCCTGGAAGAACGACCAGTTGCGGGTGATTGTTGCAACCAATGCCTTTGGCATGGGGATTGACAAACCGGATGTGCGTTTTGTGGTGCATTTTAATGTGCCCGAATCGTTGGAGTCTTATTTTCAGGAGGCCGGACGGGCCGGTCGTGACGGAGAAAAATCCTTTGCAGTGCTTCTGTGGAACGGCAAGGATGAGCAGCGTTTGTCACAGATTTTCAAAGTGAGTTTTCCGGAGCCCGAATACATCAAAGACATTTACCAGAAAGTATTCAATTACCTGAATCTGGCGTTTGAGGAAGGGGAGGGCATGACCCTGGCCTTTGATTGGATGGACTTTGTGCGTCGCTACAAGCTGCAGGCATCCATGGCCTATTATGCCATCAAGTACATTGAGCTGTGTGGCTATTGGATTTTGACGGAGGAACTGGATAATCCGGCCCGCGTCATGTTCGATGTAACCCGGGAAGAATTGTACCATGTACAATTGAAACGCAAGGACATTGATGCGTTTGTCAAGGCGTTGATGCGCCTGTATCCGGCAATTTTTTCACAATTTGTGCGGATTGATGAAGAGCAGGTGGCCCGTGCGACCCTGGTCAGCCAACCGGAGGTGCACGAACGTCTGATGGAGCTTTCCCGGATGCATATCATCCAGTATCGTCCTCGCCAGCGGACTCCTTTGCTGCATTTGCACAACGAACGGCTGTTGCCTTCCAATCTTTACCTGTCCCCCAAAATGTATGCGCAACGCAAGCAGGTCTTTCAGGATCGGATGCAGGCCATGTTGGATTATTGTCGGGACGAGGGGGGCGAACGCTTTGTCTCCATGCCCTGCCGGAGCCGCCGTTTGCTGGCCTATTTCGGTCAGTTGGAGAGTTCGGACTGCTGGGTCTGTGATTTGTGTCTCAAACGCGGGGTGCATCGTACCAGGCAAGCGGAAGAACCCGTCCGGATTGCACAACCGCCAACGGGTAGAGAACGGAACCAGCGCATCGTGGAACACATCAAAACCCTGATGCAGCATCCCAATTTCTGCATTGATCTGCTCGAGCGGGAAGCGGGAGAAGAATGGTTGGAATACCTGGAAGTCTACCGCCTCTTGCGGGATGAGCAGTGACCGTCCATCGGGGGGTGACGGGCGTTGATCGGGAAAGGTTCGGCTTGTTCCGGTTGTTTGGGTTATTCCGGTTGTTCGGAAAGGAACCGAACCAGCTCGTCGTACAGGCGTTGCACGGGCAATCCCATTACATTGAAGTACGATCCATGAAGTCCGGTGATGGCTGCATAGCCGATCCATTCCTGGATTCCATAAGATCCTGCTTTGTCATAAGGTTTGTATGTATCAATGTAATAGTCGATTTCATCTAAAGTGATTTCTCGGAATACGACATCGGATTGTACGCAGAAAGAATGTGTCCGATTATACGTTCTCAAAGTGACCCCGGTGAAGACCTGGTGTGTGCGGCCGGACAGGGTCTGCAACATGCGTACGGCTTCGTTCCGATCTGCCGGCTTGCCGAGAATTTCATCCTCTACGCAGACCAGGGTGTCGGCAGTAATCAGCAATTCGTGGGCTTGCAGGGGGCGGTGAAAACCGTTGGATTTGAGTTGGGAGAGGAATTCGGGCACGCGAGCTTTGGGCATGCTCGGATCGTATTGCTCGTCGGTTTTGGATTGGGTGTCCACCTCAAAGTCAATGCCCAAATCCCGCAACAGTTCTTGTCTTCTGGGTGAGGCCGAGGCCAGAATGACCGACCACGGCCGGATGAGTTCGTTCAGAATCATTGGGCACTTCCTCCTGTAATCGGATCAATGGCAGCGTAAGCTTTCAGATCCAGTTCCCATTCGCCCTGTACCTTCATGATTTGTTCAATCAGGTCTCGGGCACATCCGTGTCCCCCGGGATACCAGGAAACATAGTCGCACACGGCTTTGACTTCGTTGACAGCATCGCGCGGACAAACTGCCAGACCACAGCGTTGCAAAACGGGAATGTCGGGCAGGTCATCTCCGACGTAGGCTACCTCTTCCGGGGATACATTCAGCCGTTTGCAGAACTCCAGGAAATGCGGGAGTTTGTCCCGAACGCCGAGGAATACGAACTCTTCCGGCATAATGCCTTGAAAGAAGCGGGCAATGCTTTGAGAGATGCCTCCGGTGAAAATCCCGACCGGGTGATCTTTCAAGACCCACATACGGATACCCATCCGGTCTTTGCTGTCAAAAGTCCGTAACAAATCACCGTCGGGGGTGGAAAGGACAGATCCATCCGTCAGGACACCGTCTACGTCAAAGGCCAAAGCCTTGATTTTATGTAGTTTTACTTTGTAGTTTGGCATGTTTCTTCGGGGTAATATCCGGTTGCTCCGGATTGAAAACGTTGGGCGATACGTTCTGTCAGAAGGCGGTACAATTCTTCTTCTTCCGGCAGGTTGAGGTCCTTGAGGAGTTGGAGGTGCTTTTCGATGGTGCTGCGGTCACCGCGGATGGCCGGACCGGTTTGGGCATCCCAGGGTGTTTTGAGGAAGGCCTTCCGCAACATTTCCCAGGCCAGGGGCATGAGGAATGTGTGGCTGTTGCCGGCCACTTCAAAGGCAAGTCCCAGCAGGTAGTTGGTGAAATTGCAGGCAAAGACTGCAGCCGTGTGCATACGGAGCCGTTTGTCGGAATCGCAGAACATGTATTCGGCTTTCAGCGCAAAGGCAATTTCGCTCATCCATTGTTTGACCTGTTCGTCCGAGGTTTCGAAAAGCAGGGGAATCTCCATGAAATTGACGTTCTTGGTCCGGCTCAGGGTCATGAGCGGATAAAAAACGCCACAGCGGTAGCCGGCTTGCAACAACGGCTCGAAAACGGAGTAGGGAGTTGCCCCACTGGTGTGCAGTACAATGGGGGTATGAGGGGACTTTTCCTGCAGGGGGGCAAAGGTAGCCAGGAGGCTGTCAATGACCGGAGCAATGGCGTCATCGGAAACTGCAAGTATCAGAATATCGGACTGATATAAGTTTTTTAACTGGTCCGTATAGGTGGCCTGAGACTGGTTGCGTTGCAGGGCTTTGGCCAATTTTTCGCCACGCTCTGCTGTGCGGTTCCACACATACTCGATACAGCATCCGTTTTCAGCCAAGGCAATGCCCAACCGGAAACCCATGTTCCCAGCCCCCAGGATGGATATTTTTCGTTGGCAAGCTTGCGTCATTAGGCTTTCGGAGTATTGGGACCGAAACCAAAAGGAATGTTGTTCTTGTTGCCGCCCAATTGGATTTCTCCGTTAGACTGTTCGTATTTGCGGATGTTCTCGTTGAGGGCAATGGCCAATCGTTTGAGGTGTTCCGGGGCCATGATGATACGGGAAACGACTTCTGCTTTGGCAATGCCCGGGAAAAGTTGGGCGAAATCGATCAAGAATTCTGTTTGGCTGTGGGAAATGATGGCCAGGTTGGAGTAAACTCCTTTGGCAACTTCCTTTGTCATCTCAATTTTGAGTTTTCCGTCGTTGTTATTTGCGCTCATATCGTGCTTTCTATTAAATAAATCGGTGTTTTGAGTAATTTTTTATGGCACAAAGATAGCATTTTGTTAAATTTGCGGGTTAAATTTTGACAAAAATGAAGAATACAGAGTTATCCGCAAAATACAATCCGGCGGAAGTTGAGGACAAATGGTATGCATATTGGTTGAAAAACAGGTTCTTTCATTCAGAACCGGATGAACGTGAACCTTATAGCATTGTTATTCCTCCGCCGAATGTTACCGGTGTCTTGCACATGGGCCACATGTTGAACAATACCATTCAAGATGTCTTGGTACGCCGTGCCCGCATGACCGGGAAAAATGCTTGTTGGGTACCCGGTACCGACCATGCTTCCATTGCAACCGAAGCAAAGGTAGTGGCGAAGTTGAAGGCTGAAGGCATCGACAAATCGTCGTTGACCCGCGAAGAGTTCTTGAAGCACGCATGGGAATGGAAAGAAAAACACGGGGGTATCATCCTGGAACAGTTGAAGAAACTGGGGGCCTCCTGCGATTGGGAGCGCACGAAGTTCACGATGGACGAACCGTTGAGCCGCGCGGTGATTCGTACGTTTGTTCATTTTTATAAAAAAGGCTTGATTTACAGAGGAGTACGGATGGTGAACTGGGATCCGCAAAGTTTGACTGCGGTGAGTGATGAAGAGGTGATCCGTAAAGATACTCCCTCCAAGCTGTATTATTTGCGCTATTTTATCTCTGAGAACGGTGCCGCCACTTCGGATTACATCGTGATTGCAACCACCCGTCCGGAAACCATCATGGCGGATGCTGCGGTGTGCATCAACCCCGAAGATCCCCGTTACCACCATTTGCGTGGCAAAAAGATCCTGATTCCGTTGATCGGTCGTGAGATTCCGGTCATCGAAGATGATTATGTGACCATGGACTTCGGTACCGGCTGTTTGAAAGTAACGCCGGCCCATGACATCAATGACTATGAAATCGGTTTGCGTCATCGCCTTCCTGTACTGGATATCATCGACGAGCACGGTTGCCTGAACGAAAAAGCCCAAATCCTGGTGGGTGAGGATCGTTTTGTTGCCCGTAAGAAGATTGTGAAGATGTTGGAAGAGGCCGGTCACCTGGAAAAAGAAGAAGCGTACAACTCACAAGTGGGTTATTCAGAGAGGACCAATGCCGTGATCGAACCGCGTCTGTCCCTGCAATGGTTCCTGAAAATGGATGAATTGGCCAAGGATGCGCTGGAACGTGTCGAATCAGACCAAATTCGTCTGATACCCGATAAATTCAAAAACACCTACCGTCACTGGATGGAAAATGTCCGGGACTGGTGCATTTCCCGTCAGTTGTGGTGGGGACAACAAATTCCTGCCTGGTACCTGCCGGATGGCCAATTTGTGGTGGAAGCCGACGCGGAGGCCGCTTTGGCCGCGGCACGGGCTTTGGATCCGAACATTCAAGCATCCGATCTGAAGCAGGATGAAGATGTATTGGATACCTGGTTCTCTTCCTGGTTGTGGCCCATCTCTGTGTTTGATCCGGAGAAGGCCGGTTGCCCCGATCGTGAACCGAATGCAGAACTGGCCTATTATTTCCCGACCAACGACTTGATTACGGCTCCCGACATCCTCTTCTTCTGGGTTGCCCGTATGATTATGGCCTCCAATGAATTCTGTGGAAACATTCCTTTCCGAAATGTTTACCTGACCGGTACGGTGCGGGATAAATTGGGCCGCAAGATGTCCAAATCCTTGGGCAACTCTCCGGATCCCATTGAGTTGATGGAACAATACGGTGCAGACGGTGTGCGTCTGGGTATGTTGCTCTGCAGTGCTGCCGGTAACGATATTCTCTTTGATGAGTCGCAAGTGGAACAAGGCCGTAACTTCTGCAACAAGATCTGGAATGCGTACCGCCTTGTTTGCGGATGGACCGTGGAGGCAGCGCAGGAACAGCCTTCCCATGCCCGTCTGGCAGTGGACTGGTTCCAAAACAAGCTCTTCAAGACCATGGAAGTCGTGAACGACCACTTTGATAAATTCCGTATCAGTGATGCGTTGATGACCTTGTATAAATTGTTCTGGGATGATTTCTGCGCATGGTACCTGGAAGTGATCAAGCCGGAATTCGGCAAACCCATCGACCGTAGGACATTTGATCAAACCATTGGTTTCTTTGATACTTTGTTGCGCTTGTTGCACCCGATCATGCCCTTCATCACCGAAGAGTTGTGGCAGAATTTGGAAGAACGCAAAGAAGGCGAGACCATCATGCTGTCGCAGCAACCTCAAGTACAGGTTTATGACAATGCCCTGATTGAACGTTTTGAAACCGGTACTGCGACCATCGCTGCGTTGCGGAATGTGCGTCAAAGCAAAGGTTTGTCACCGAAAGAGCCGTTGAAACTGGTGATCAAGGGTGATTTCCCGGAAGAAATCTTGCCGGTGGTTGCCCGTATGGCCAACCTGTCAGAGACGGTGCTGACCGAAGCCTTTGACGATGAGGCCGCTGCAGGTGCTTCCTTTATGGTGGGAACAATCGAATTCCGTGTTCCGTTGACGGGTTTGGTCAATGAAGCGGAAGAGGCTGCAAAAATTGAATCAGAAATTCTTCGTTTGGAGAAATTTTTGCAAGGTGTGCGTGCAAAACTTTCCAACGAGAAATTTGTGAACCATGCACCCGAACAAGTGGTTGCCATGGAGCGGAAGAAAGAATCTGATGCAATGACCAAATTAACTAACCTAAAAGAACAATTATGCAAATTTACCAAGGCTTAAATGCACAACGAGTTCAGGAAAGCCGTGCCAAACATGGGGAAAACACCATGAGTCCCCCGGAGCGGATTCCTGCTTGGAAACTGTTTTTGCAAAAATTCAATGATCCGATCATCAAGTTGTTGCTGTTTGCAACCTTGTTGTCGTTCATTACGGGATATTTTCACGGTTCGTTTGCCGAGAGTTTTGGTATCCTGATCGCTGTCTTTCTGGCAACCTTTCTTTCGTTCATCAACGAATACCGGGCCGCCAAAGAGTTTGACGTACTGAATCAGATCAACGACTCTGTATTGGTGAAGGTGTATCGTGAAGGCAATGTGGTGATGATTCCCAAGACCGAGATTGTGGTGGGAGATTATGTGATTGTCGAACAAGGGGATGAGATCCCGGCCGATGGGGTCGTGATGGAGGCGATGAGTCTTTCCGTGAACGAATCTACCCTCAATGGGGAATCCGTTCCTGCGGAGAAGAAACCCGGAGAAGTGGATGAATTTGAAGGAGCTTACGCTCCGAACCGCATTTATCGCGGTACCACGGTTTCGGAAGGTTCCGGTGTGATGGAGGTCTTTGCGGTGGGGGATGCCACCGAGATTGGCAAGACCGCACGTCAGGCTACGGAGTTGACGGGCCAACAGACACCGCTCAACCAACAGCTGGACAAGCTGAGCGGCATCATCAGTAAAATCAGTTTCATCGTGGCCGGAGCAACCTTTGTAGCCCTCTGCATATTGGATTTTCTGGTACAAGGCAAGTCCTTTGACTGGTCAATGGAGACGTTTGAGATGCTGTTGTCATTCTTCATGATTGCCGTAACCCTGATTGTGGTAGCGGTTCCTGAGGGATTGGCGATGAGTGTGACTTTGTCATTGGCGTATAGCATGCGCCGAATGACGGCCTCCAATACCTTGGTGCGTAAGATGCATGCTTGTGAGACCATGGGAGCAACCACCGTGATTTGTACGGACAAAACCGGTACGCTGACGCAGAACCGGATGCGGGTGAAGGAAGCTGCTTTTGCCCATGGCATTGATGCAAAGGTTGCAGAAGCCTTTGCTTCCAACTCTTCCGCATTCCTGGACACCCGTGATTCGAACAACATTCAGGAAGTGGGTAACCCGACCGAATGTGCGTTGCTGATGGCCCTGCAGGACAAAGGCTTTGATTATGTGAAGATCCGAGAAGAGGCGAAGGTGGTGCAACGATTGGTTTTCAGTACCGAACGCAAATACATGGCTACCCTGGTTGAGTCGAAGTTCGCAGAAGGAGGACATTTGAAACTGTATTTGAAGGGTGCTCCGGAGATTGTCCTGAAATTGGTGCAGGGTATTGATGTGCCGGATATTCTGAAGGAAATTGCAGTCTATCAGAATCGGGGTATGCGCGCTTTGGGATTCCTGGAAGCGACGGTGGAAACGGACCGTGCCGAATTGCCGATCGAAGAGCTCATCGAAGATGCACGCTTCTCGTTCCAAGGTTTTGTTGCCATTGAGGACCCGATCCGGGACGATGTGCCTGCTGCGATGCAAGCTTGTACTCAAGCTGGAATTGCCGTCAAAATCGTTACCGGCGATACCGCTCCTACGGCTCGCGAGATTGCCCGTCAGGCAGGTTTGTGGCTGAGTACAGATACGGATGAAAATATCATTACCGGTGTGGAGTTTGCTGCTTTGAGTGAGGAGGATGCCCGTCAGGCTGCCTTGAAGATCAAGGTGATGGCCCGTGCCCGCCCGGCAGACAAGATGCGTCTGGTGCGCCTGTTGCAAGAAAGTGGAGCCGTGGTGGCAGTGACTGGAGATGGTACCAACGATGCTCCTGCCTTGAACTATGCCAACGTCGGTTTGTCCATGGGTAGTGGCACTTCTGTTGCTAAGGAAGCCAGTGATATCATCTTGTTGGATGACTCCTTTGCCAGCATTGTGAATGCTGTCCGTTGGGGCCGTTCATTGTACCTGAACATTCAACGTTTCATCCAATTCCAATTGACGATCAACGTAGTTGCCTTGTTGACCGCCTTGATCGGACCGTTTATTGGGGTAGAGTTCCCGTTGACAGTCTCGCAAATGTTGTGGGTAAACCTGATCATGGATACGTTTGCCGCCTTGGCATTGGCCAGTGAGCCGTCTGAACCCAGTGTGCTGAAGAACAAACCCCGCCGTCGTGAGGCCTTCATCATTACCCGACCGATGGCATTCAATATCTTCGGTGTCGGACTCATTTTCTTGGGCTTGTTGTTGGCCATGTTGTTCTTCCTGCAAGGTCAAGGTGGCATTGATACGCACGAGTTGACCTTCTTCTTTACCACCTTTGTACTTTTGCAGGTGTGGAACTTGTTCAATGCCCGTGTGGCCGGAACCAACTTCTCCGCATTCCGCCATTTGAACCAAAACAAATCCTTTGTATTCATTGTTTTGCTGATTCTGGTTCTGCAAATGCTGATTGTGTCGTTCGGCGGAGACTTCTTCCGTACAACACCCCTTAGTGGCAAGGAATGGTTGGGCATTGTGGGAGCTACGAGCCTGGTACTTTGGATCGGTGAATTGATTCGTGGCGTAAAACGCTTGTTGAATAAAAAGTAAGCCTATGTACTGTGTGTCGGAAACATCGTTGGAGGTCCGGTATTACGAGACAGATTTGATGGGGATCGTTCACCACTCGAATTACATCCGTTATTTTGAGTGTGGACGTCACCAATGTCTGATCGACTTGGGACTGCCCATTTATGAAATTGAGAAACGGGGCATCATGATGCCGGTGGTGGAAGTGGAATGCAAGTACAAGACTCCGGCCAAGATGGGGGATGTGCTGCGCATCGTCAGTCGCATTGAAAAAGAGCCGATGGCTCGTGTGGAAGTGTTGACGGACATCTATAACCAGGCCGGTGATCTGGTGGTAATTGGCAAGGTCGTGTTGGGCTTTATCCATGCGGATACCCGACGCCCGACTCGTGTGCCAGACTTCTTTTTGGAAGCTTTCCGGAAGTGTGCCCGGGTAGAATAAATTTGTTATAATTGCTGAATATTAATTACTTAAAATAAACTCGCTATGAAAACCATTCTTTTCTTGGGATCCATCGGTTTGACCGAAATTCTGGTCATTACCTTGATTGTGCTCTTGTTTTTTGGAGGTAAAAAGATTCCTGAATTGATGAAAGGAATCGGTAAAGGTGTCCGGAGTTTCAAAGAGGGTGTGAAGGGCATCGAAGACGAATTGAAGGACGATTCGAAAACCGAATAAAAATAAGAGGACGACTGTGGGGAACGACACCGAGATGACGTTTTGGGAGCACATTGACGAGCTTCGCGGGATCATTATCCGAGCGTTGTTCGTCATTGTTGTTGGTATGATTGTGGCCTTTCTGGCAAAGGACATGGTCTTCGGTCGCATCATTTTGGCTCCTTTGGATGATTCATTTGTGTTGTATCGGGGATTGCAGTGGCTGTTGACCCGTGTCGGTTTGCCGGCACCCGATGCTTTCTCCATGGAATTGATTAACATCGATCTGGCAGCCCAGTTCTTTATCCATTTGAAGATTTCCTTTTGGGCTGGATTTGTGGTCAGCATTCCCTATATCCTTTATTTGCTTTGGGGATTTTTGGCACCGGCGTTGTATGCATCGGAAAAACGTGCTGTGAAAGGAGCCTTCCTGTTTGGTGGAGGGATGTTTCTGGTCGGTTTGTTGATGGCTTATTTCCTGATATTTCCCCTGACTCTCCGGTTTTTGGGAACCTATCAGGTGAGTGAGACGGTGGCAAACCAGATTTCTCTGCAGTCCTACATCGCTATGTTCATTCGTCTCTGCCTGATGATGGGCCTGGTCTTCGAGATGCCCACGTTGGCCGCCGTGCTTTCCCGTATCGGGGTCCTGACCCGGGCGTGGATGAAGCAGTACCGAAAACATGCTGTTGTGGTTTTGTTGATCCTGGCAGCCATCATAACCCCCACGGGAGACGCTTTTACCTTGTGTCTGGTCGGAATTCCGATGTATTTGTTGTATGAACTTAGTATTCTTGTTTGTAAGAAATGATATCTATCAATAATTTGACCGTAGCCTACGGTGGCTTTACCTTGTTGGATGACATCAACTTCCACATCAGCGATGGTGAACACATCGGTCTGGTGGGAAAAAATGGAGCCGGTAAGTCCACCATCATGAAATTGATCATGGGCATTGATCATCCGACCTCGGGTCAGATCATGATGCCCAATGAAATTACCTTGGGCTATTTGCCTCAAATCATGAGTTATTCCAAGGAGCGGACCGTTATTGAGGAAACGATGACCGTGTTTGCCGAGGCCGAGAAAATGGAGCGGCGCATCGAGCAAATCGGGCAGGAGCTGGCGGAACGTACGGATTATGAATCCAAAGCCTACAACGACTTGATTGTGGAAATGAACGAGTTGAACGACCGCCTTTCCATGATCCGTACCGATTCTCCGCAGGTAACGGCAGAACGGACTCTGATGGGCTTGGGATTCAAACGAGAAGAGTTGACCCGTCCCCGTAGTACGTTCAGTCAAGGTTGGAACATGCGGATTGAGTTGGCGAAAATCCTGTTGCGCCGTCCCGATGTTCTGTTGTTGGATGAGCCTACAAACCATTTGGACATCGAGTCCATCCAATGGTTGGAGGAATACCTGACAACGTTCAGCGGATCCTTGTTGCTGATCTCGCACGACCGCCGTTTTCTGGACCGGGTAACGGGACGTACGGTAGAGATTATGTTGGGGCATATTCATGATTATAAAGTTCCTTATAGTCAGTATCTTGTGCTTCGTAAAGAACGCATTGCACAACAGAAGGCCGCTTACGAGAACCAGCAGCGTATGATTGAGAAGAGTGAGGAGTTTATTGAGCGTTTCCGCTACAAGGCGACGAAATCCAACCAGGTGCAGTCGCGTATCAAGCAGTTGGCCAAGCTGGATCGCATAGAAATTGATGAAGAAGACAAATCGGCCCTGAATGTGAAGTTTCCGCCAGCTCCCCGTTCCGGACAGGTGGTGTACCAAACCAAGAACCTGATTGGCGGTTATCCCCAGAAAGTTGTTTTCAAGGATGCCAACATTACGATTGAGCGTGGAGAGAAGGTTGCCTTTGTCGGCCGCAACGGCGAGGGAAAGAGTACCATGATGAAGTTGCTGATGCGGGAAATTGATCCGCTGGAAGGAACCGCTCAACTGGGCTACAATGTTGCGGTGGGTTATTATGCCCAGAATCAAGAAGATATACTGGACAAGCAGGAAACGGTTTTTGGTACGTTGGACCGCGTTGCGGTCGGCGATATCCGTACCAAATTGCGCGACATCCTGGCTGCCTTTTTGTTCAAAGGAGAGGATATTGACAAGAAAGTGGCGGTGTTGAGTGGGGGAGAACGCTCCCGTTTGGCCATGGCGAAACTCATCCTGCACCCTTACAACCTGCTGGCTTTGGACGAACCGACCAACCACATGGATATACGGTCGAAAGACATCCTCAAACAGGCCTTGCAACGGTACGATGGAACCTTGGTTGTTGTTTCCCACGACCGGGATTTTCTGGATGGTCTGGTGGACAAAATTTATGAGTTCCGCGATGGCTGTGTCAAAGAGCACTTGGGCGGGGTTCAAGAGTTTCTGGATCGACGGAAACTGGATCAATTGTCGGATCTGGAAGCGGCAGATCCTCAAAAGTTGGAGAAGAAGGCCGATAAAAAGGCGGACAAGCGAAGCGAACAACAACCGCCGGCTGTTTCTGCCGGACAGCCCGCTTCTGCGGCAGCACCCAAGTCATTTGAAGAGCAGAAGGAGGAGCGCCGCAGACGGAAAGTCGTTGAGAATCTGGAGAAACGCATTGCCTTTTTGGAAGAAGAATTGAAAAAACAGGAGGCCATTCTCTCTGCTTTGGATCCTTCCATGGACCTGGATGGGGTCATGCGCAAGTATCTTGAAATCAAGCGTGAACTGGATATCAAGATGGAAGAATGGATGGAATTAAGTTAATATCAGATAATTAGAATAAAGTAAATATACGATCGGTATGAATCAAGAAAATACGACGACCCATTACCTGTATGGTATGCATCCCGTCCTGGAAGCCATGATGGCCGGACGAAAGATTGAGAAGATCCTCTTCAAACAAGGGCTGGAAGGCGACCGTTTTCGCCAGCTTCTGGAAATGGCCCAATCGCAGGATATTCCCGTGCAATTTGTTCCTGCTGAGCGGATTGACCGTTATGGAAAGGGCCGTGCTCAAGGGGTAGTCGCCTTTTTGGCGCAGATTGATTTTATCGAACTGGAAACGTTGGTGGAAAATGCATTGGCCCAAACCGAAAATCCCCTCTTCGTCTTGTTGGACGGCGTGAGTGATGTGCGAAATTTTGGGGCCATTGCCCGAACGGCAGAATGTGCCGGTGTGAACGGTCTCATTCTCCCGGCCAAGGGCGGTGCTGCCATCAATGCGGATGCCGTAAAAACTTCTGCTGGGGCTTTGTTGCGGATTCCGACCAGTCGGGTTCCGAACTTGAAGACGGCATTGTACTACCTGAAAGAAAGCGGCTTCCAGATTGTCGGAGCAACAGAGAAAACGGACGATCTGATGTATGCGGTGGACTTCCGACAACCCACAGCATTGGTCATGGGTTCGGAAGGAAAGGGGATTTCTGCTCCGGTTTTGGCCTTGTGTGATGCACAGGCCCGTATTCCGATGGCAGGAGAGATTGGATCATTGAATGTCTCTGTTGCTACATCGGTTATTTTGTATGAGGCTGTACGTCAACGTACAAAACAATAATGTTTTTTTTGAATATGGCTTACGATTTCGTCCTGGATTCGCATTGTGATACCCCTTCGATGCTTTTGGAAGGTCTGGATGTGACCCAACGTCCGGAACGCGGTCATTTTGATTTTCAACGGATGCGGAGCGGGGGTGTGGATGGTGTCTTTTTTGCTTTGTACACCTCCAATGCTTTGACTCAGGATGAAGCTTTGCGTCGATCGTTGCGTATGTTGGAAGCCTGTCATGCGACTGTACAGCAGGCCAAGCATGCGGGGTTGGCTGATTTTGCCTTTTCGGTAGAGGAGGCCTTGGCGAACAAGAGTGCCGGTTTGTCTTCTGTTTTTCTGGGAATGGAAAATGCCTTGCCCCTGGGGCAGGACCTGGATTTGTTGCGGTTTTTCTACAGACAGGGCGTCCGTTACCTGACCTTGACGCACAATGGAAACAACGAAGTCTGTGATGCAGCGATGAAAGCGGCTGCAGGGGAGATTCGTTGGGGAGGACTCAGCCCTTTTGGACGCGTATTGATTGCAGAAATGAATCGCTTGGGTATGATGATCGATGTTTCGCATGTGAGCGATGCGACGTTTGATCAAGTGGTGGAATTGTCCAGCACGCCCGTTGTGGCCACGCATTCCTGCTGCCAAGCCTTGTGTGATCATCCCCGCAACATGACCGATGCCATGATCCAGCGGTTGGCTTCCCGCGGAGGTGTCATTCAAATCAATTTCTATCCGGCCTTTTTGGATGCTGATTTTGGAAAGAATCCCTTGTTTCATGAAGCCGATGACCGCATGGATGCCTTGCAACTGCGTTATCGGGAGGCCATTGGGGCCGGAGTCCATCGTTCATTGGGACATACGGCAGAAGAGCTGGATTGCTTGCGAACAGAATACAACGAAGCGATGGATGCGTTGACCCGTTTCCCGTCACCTTCCTATCAGCTGGTCGTGGATCACATTGAGCACGTGATGCGTTTGGTCGGCCCGGAACATGTCGGGTTAGGTTCTGACTTTGATGGTATCTCGGTTGCTCCCGATGGTTTGCGCGATATCGCAGCCTACGGTGTCATTCGCGAGGAATTGCAACGTCGTGGCCATTCGGACGAAGTGATTCGTGGTGTATTGGGCGGAAATTTCCTGCGGGTCATGCGATCCGTGGAAATGGCTGCTGCACCGGAAGAGGCATTGGGTTCAGGAGCGTAAGCTAGCGGTTTTTCTGAAGCTCCAGGCGAAGCAGATTCAGGGCATTTGCTGCAAAACGTTCCATATTTCGTTCCCGGTCTCCACCAAAATTGAATGATTGGGAAACGGTTCGGATGGATCCGTCTTTCCGTTGGGTAGCAACGGCAATCCAAACCAGACCGACGGGCTTTTCTACAGAGCCGCCATCGGGTCCGGCAATACCGGATGTGGCAACGGCATAGGTTGTTCCGAACTTTTTGAGTGCTCCGGTCGCCATGGATTCCACGCAACGTTGGCTGACTGCACCGTCTTGTGCCAGAATGGCCTCCTGAACATTCAACTCATTCATTTTTACCTCGTTGCTGTAGGCAATGAGGGCGCCTTTCAGGTATTTTGAGGCTCCGGGGATGCTTCCCAGCAGGTGTGCAACGCGTCCGCAAGTACACGACTCGGCTGTACAAACGGATGCTTGCTGCTCTTTCATGGTTTGGGCCAATGTTCCCGGTAAGGTATCCAGATCGCTACCGTAGAGAGCACTGCCCAAAATCGGGCGAATCTTTTCGAATTCCTGGACGAGGCGTTGTTCTGCATGGGTGGCTGTGTCTCCGTAGCAGGAGAGGCGGAGACGGACACCGTTGATGGTATTGGGCAGGTAGGCCAGTTTGATGTCTTTCGGCAACAAATCTTCCCAATCGGCAATCATTTCCGACAGTGTAGATTCGGCAATTCCAAAAGTACACCAGGTTTTGTGATGGATAGCTTCCAAGTCCTGGTGTTGGCGAATATCGTTCAGCACATCGGGTAACAATCCCAGGGCCTCGAAGGGCACACCCGGTAGGGCATAGAGCGTCGGACGGTGTGCAAAGCGTGTTTCCGGGAACCGGAAGACCATACCGGGAGCTGTACCAAGCCGGTTGGTCAATACCTCACAACCTTCTGGTACATAGGCTTGTAACCGATTGGTTTCAAACAAAGGAACCCCTCTTCTTGTCAAGAGCTGACGGACAATTTCCGCTTGTTCTGCGTGTTCGTACAGGGTGGAGGATCCATACAAGGTTCCCAGGGCTTGTTTGGTGATGTCGTCTTTGGTGGGTCCGAGACCGCCAGTAATGATGACCAGGTCGTACACTTGCAGGAGTTGATCCAATTTTCCCAAGATTTCAGAACGCTGGTCACCAATGGAAACCATGGTGGCAACACGGATGCCGATTTCGTTCAGGGCTTGGGCTATGTGAGATGAATTGGTGTCAACGATTTGACCGATCAGGATCTCATCTCCGATGGTGCAGATGGCCGCCTGTTTCATGTAAATAAATCTAGTTCAACGAATTGAGGTGTTTTAACATCTTGCGGACAAGACCGGGTCCTTTGAAGACGAATCCGGAATAAATTTGGATGAGGGAGGCTCCTGCTTCCAACATTTCTTGTGCTTGCTCAGGGGTCATGATACCACCTACAGCAACGATGGGCAGTGTTCCATTGGTCTTTTGATGAATGTATCGAACGAATTCCAGACTTTTACGGTACAGGGGTGCTCCACTGAGTCCTCCCTCACCAATGGCTTGAATGCGCTCTTGCGGGGTGCGTAGAGTGGCGGGACGTTCGCGGGTCGTGTTGGTAGCCACAACGCCATCAATGCCAGAAATCATCACCATATCAATGATTTCATCCAATTGTGCTTTGGGGATGTCCGGAGACAACTTCAACAAAATCGGACGGTAATCATCAAAGTAGCGACGCAGGGTCAGCAGACGGTCGATAATTTCTGATAAGTTGTTGACATCTTGAAGTTTGGTCAAATCTTTTACGTTCGGGCAGGACACATTCAATACGAAGTAGTCCACAAAGTCATAGAGCAGGGAGAAAGATTTTTCCAAGTCTTTCCAAGCTTCTTCGTTGCTGGTTTTGCTTGCTTTGCTGATGTTGCCGCCGATGATCACTTTGGGCTTGTCCTTTTTGAGACGTTCTACCACATATTTCACCCCGTAATTGTTGATACCCATCCGGTTAATGATCGCTTCGTCCTGAGGCAAACGGAAGCAGCGCGGTTTGGGATTGCCCGGTTGTCCTTCGGGGGTGATGGATCCGATCTCCACGAAACTGAATCCAAAATTGCTCATGGTGTTGTAGTATTCCCCATTCTTATCGAAACCTGCAGCCAAACCGATGGGATTCTTAAAATGGATGCCAAAGACCTCGCGTTCCAATTTGGGTGTCTTATACGTATAGAACAATCGCAAAATAGCATTTGCTCCAGGGATAAAGGACAAAATTTTCAACAACGTCATCACGATGGCGTGCGCCTTTTCAGGAGAAAACAAAAAGAGAATAGGTTTCAGTAGCTTGTACATGATCTGTTTTATTATGGAACGTAATACTCCGTAATTCTGTTGCGATGCAAAGATAAGTATAAATTCTATAGAAGAATGGCGTTATCGAGGGAAAAATTCGTCAAAACTTCCATCCGTGTAGAACACGGTAATTCGGCCGATTTTTTTTGGGGGAATCTGCTTTACAATGCGCTCTGGAGCGGTTTTCTTTGCAAAGTGACCCTCATTTAAGGGTGTGATATCTTGATTTCCTTGCGATATAACCATTTCTGAGGGAGATTGTTCGGGAAAATCATTGGAAATTTCGTTTGAACCACTGCCGGTCATTTCTCTGAATGCAAAGAGTGATGCTTCCGGCAGGCCTTCCGTCATGGCACTGTGTGATTCGCGAGACTCGTTTGTTGTGACGCCGGGAAGAAGGGGAGTTGTCTCCGTCTCATCCGATTCCGTCCGAGGGTGTTTGTAGGTTTTGCCAACTCCCAGGAGAAACCATTCCGCATTCACATGAGGAAATGTCGTCAGAAATTTTTTGATGAATTCGTATCCCGGTTTGTTGCGTCCGGACAGCAGGTGAGAGATTCCGGAGCGTTGCAGCCCCATCATGTCTGCAAAACGGGCCGGAGTGAGGTTTTCGAAGGTTAAAAATTGCTGTAAACGGTTATTCATAAATGTAAACTTTAGAGAATACAAATGTAGTAAATTATAACGAAACGACGCACCGAAGATAAAAAACAAATGTAAACACAAAATTGTAAACACTCCAAAGCCCCCAGCTAGAATACGCTTTATTCTAAAGGACTTATGTTGCTGTCATCAACCTAAAGTTAATAAGTAAATAATCTTGCATATACCTAATGATTATCAGACAATTAAACTCGAAATATGTGTTTTTTTGAAATTCCATGTATACGAGAAGTTTTGCAAGAGAATGAAACGACCTTGACTAAGCAATAAGGTTAAATAATATAAGTAACTCATAAATAGGTAGGTACGATTGCAAAAAATAAAGCATAAGAAAAAATTATAATACAAAAGAAAACAAATATTGATTTTGTAATCATTGGTGTAAACAATTAGAAACGATGTAATCTGATGCAATGAAAAATGTAAATCAAATTTGTAAACAAAAAATCAAATTTTAACGATTTTGTGTTCACCTAAGTATTGGTTACTTTTGCAAAAAATAATCGCTTAAATCGCCTAAAATGGAGCCTCTCATTCGGATCGAAAATTTCAATTACGAGCTACCGGAGCACCGCATACCGGCATACCCGCTCCCCAATCGTGACGGATCCAAATTGTTGCTATATAATAAAGGTGTGGTATCGGAGGATGTCTTTGTCCACTTGCCCGACCACTTGCCTGATCGAGCTTTGATGGTTTTCAATAACACCAAGGTCGTTCCAGCACGCCTGTTCTTTCAGAAGGATACGGGTGCGATGATCGAGATCTTCTGTTTGGAGCCCGTAACTCCTGCAGAATACAATATTTCCTTTGCATCTACCCAGTCGTGTGTCTGGAGGACAGTCGTAGGCAATGCAAAGAAGTGGAAAAACGGCCTAATCGCCTTGTATTCAGTGGGTAGTAATCCAGAAACGGCTGCACTCAATTTGAGAGCTGAAATGCTCGAAAGAGAGACCAATAGCTTTGTTGTGCGCTTTACCTGGGAAACCGGTGTACCTTTTTCCCGTGTTCTGGAGCTTTGTGGGCAGATTCCCATTCCTCCCTATTTGAACCGTGATACAGAGGCAATGGATTTGGAACGGTATCAAACCCTGTATGCGAAGTTTCGTGGATCTGTAGCAGCGCCGACTGCTGGACTGCATTTTACGGAGTCGGTGTTGAAGGCGATTGATGCCCGGGGCATTCGACGTGCGGAGGTTTGTCTGCATGTGGGTGCAGGTACGTTTATGCCGGTCAAGAGTGAATACATTGCGGATCACCAAATGCATTCAGAACCCTTTGTGGTAACCCGTAAGTTGTTGGAGGTCTTGATAGAACAGCGTTCCGTCGGGCCGGTCGTAGCGGTAGGAACCACCTCTGTCCGGACCCTGGAGTCCTTGTATTTCTTGGGCAAGCACTGTCTGCAAGCTGGACCGGAAGCCTGGGTGCCGGATGCGGTGGCTCAATGGGAACCCTATCAGGAAACCGGGGATGAGCCTGGTGTTGAGCAGGTTTTGACTTCCCTGTTGTCTTATATGGATCGGCATGGTTTGCAGGAGATTGCTGCCCGCACGCGCATCATTATTGTGCCTGGCTACCGTTTTCGCATTGTGGATGCCCTGGTGACCAATTTCCACCAGCCGCAGAGTACCCTGTTGCTCTTGATTTCTGCTTTTCTTGGAGGCGGTGACCGCTGGAAAACGATTTACCAGTACGCGTTGCAAAATGACTTCCGTTTCTTGAGTTATGGTGATTCTTCGTTGTTGATTCGGGATAAAAATGAATAAGTTTTCTTGTGCCATTGTTGCTGTTTTCATGCTCTTGGCAACCGCCTGTTCTTCTCATGATATTTTTATTCATAATGATAGGACAATTAGTGGATTAATAGGTCCAATTAAAGAGATGGTAAAGGTGGATTTTGAGGCTGCGGAATCGGACTCCGGTCTGGTGGCCGTGTATCCCGATGCCATGTTTCAGACCGCTTGCTTGTACAACGAGGCAGGGGTACTGCTGGAACAAACCAACCGGGCTGCCGGTCGTGTTTCGGACGAACAGGAATACATGATCGTCTCTCTGTTGAACGACCTTGGCCAGGTTGTAGAACAGGAGGGTGGAAAGTACGGACAGCAAGGTTATTTCAAGTATTTCAATGAGTACGATGACGTAGGGAGAATTTCGCGTCAGGTTCGGTTCAATGAAGATTTGGAAATCCGTTGGACGTATGATGTCCGTTCGCACGAGGTGTTCTCGATAGCCCGTCACTTGGTCACGGAAGAAAGGGTCTGGGAGATGCGGTCCACGCGTGCCAAGGATGGTTCTTTGCTTTCTGAATTATTTGTTGATAACAAAGGAAATAAGATATCTGAGCTAAAGCAGGAGTTTGATGATAATAGGCGGCTCCGGAGCCGGCTTGTCGGATACTGGGAAGCGGGTAGTTGGGTGCAAGAATTCACGGAGTATGTCTACGATGCAGATGGCCGTCTGGCCTCTGAGAAAACGGGGTATGTGGGAACAGATTTTTATGTAATTACGACGTATTCCGATTACGATCCTTGGGGAAATTGGTGTCGTAGCGAGATTCGCGACCAAGGTGGCGTCCCTTATACTTTTTCTTTGCGCCGATTCAGTTATTTTGACTAATTTTGTGCAAATTAACCTTAACCTTAAATAATGTGTTTATGAAAAATACCATTATTGATCATTTTGAGAATGCCGTGCGGAACTATGGAGATGCTCCTTTTATGTACGAGAAGTTGCATTCAACTTTTGAACCTACTTCCTTTAACCAATTACGTGATATAGTTTATGATTTCGGTGCCGGTCTTTGTGACTTGGGTGTGCAACCGAAAGATAACATTGCCCTTTTGTCGGAAGGACGCAACTTGTGGATTTGCTCCGAGCTGGCCTTGCTGTATGCGGGAGCGGTTTCTGTGCCGCTGTCCATCAAACTGGAAGAAAGCAACGATTTGTTGTTCCGGATGCGCCACGCTGAGTGCAAGTACCTGATTGTCTCTGGTCAGCAATTGCGTAAGATCCGTACCATCCGCGAGCAGTTGACCGATCTGAAATACTTGATTTTGCTGGATCGCGTAGAGGACATGCGTCCCGACGAATTGTACTACGAAGATATCATGGAGCGTGGTAGAGCCTATCTGAAAGAGCATCGCGAAGAATTCCTTGCTATTGGTCAAGCTATTCAGAATGAAGATCTTGCAACGATTACCTATACTTCGGGTACAACAGCAGATCCGAAAGGTGTCTGCTTGACGCACCGCAACTACACGGCGAACGTGGACCAGTCGTTGGGCCTGGTTCCGATCACCAAAGGCTATAAAATGCTGATCATTCTGCCTTTGGACCACTGTTTTGCACACGTGGTCGGTTTCTATTCGATGATGAAGAACGGAGGCCGTATTGCAACGGTGCCTGCAGGCAAAACGCCGATGGAGGCTTTGCGGAACATTCCGATGGCAATCAAAGAGTTCAAGCCGAATGTAATGATGTCGGTGCCGGCCATCGCTAAGAACTTCAAGAAAAACATTGAACAAACCGTACATGCCAGCGGAAAATTTGCTGAATTTTTATACAATGTCGGCTTGAATGCCGCAATCCGTTATAACAAAGAGGGTTGGAACCGTGGAACAAACGGAACCTTCCTGCTGAAGCCGCTGATTTGGGCCGTCGATCAACTGGTGTTCAAGAAAGTGCGTCAAGGCCTGGGTGGAGAACTGGATTTCTTCGTTGGCGGAGGAGCCTTGCTGGACATTGACTTGCAACGCTACTATTGTGCCATCGGTCTGCCGATGTTGCAAGGATACGGTTTGTCCGAAGCGACTCCGGTAATCTCTGCCAATACGCTGAAACGCTATCGTTTGGGGTCTTCAGGTCTGTTGGTGCAACCGATGGACCTCCGTATCTTGGATGAAGAGGGCAACGAATGTCCGACCGGAAAATCAGGAGAAATTGTGATTCGTGGAGAAAATGTGATGGCGGGTTATTGGAAAAACCCCAAATCCTCTGCAGAGACTGTCAAAGATGGTTGGTTGCACACCGGAGACATGGGGTATATGCACGAATCCGGTTTCTTGTATGTTTTGGGACGCTTCAAGAGTCTGCTTATTGCTTCGGATGGCGAAAAGTATGCGCCCGAAGGAATTGAAGAATGCATTACGGAGAAACTTCCTTATGTGAACAATACCATGATGTACAACAACCAGTCACCTTATACCATTTGTGTGCTGGATGTTGACAAGAACAAACTGCCGCAAGGTGCGGAAGGAGCCCGTAAGATCCGGGAGGATTTGGACAAGTTCCGTTCGGGTCGTGAGTTTGGCGGTATGTTCCCGGACCGTTGGCTCCCTGCCACCTTTGTGATCGCTGATGAACCTTTCTCCGAAAAGAACCGCATGATCAACAGCACCATGAAGATGGTACGCTCTAAAGTGGAAGAGGCTTACAAGGAACGTATTGAATATGCCTTTACTCCGGAAGGGAAAGATCCTGCCAATCCTTTGAACTGTAAAGCTTTGAGTTAGTTATTATGAAATGGGGTTTGGGTCGTAAGATCAGGGTTGTCCTGGCTCTGGTGACCGTTGTTCTGACGGTTTGGGGAGCGTTTGGACTTGGATCGATGCCGGAAGTGGTGTCCGCGGCCGAAGAGTCTTGTTTTTCGGCCGAGCGTGTAGCTAATGACTTGGCAGTCATTGCACAGGAGCCGCATTCCGTAGAACATCCCGAAGCACGGGAACGAGTCCGTTCCTATCTGGTAGATCGTTTGTCTGAATTGGGTGGTAATCCGCAGTTGTATGCATACGACTCCGTTGCATTCCGATTGGGCGGTTACTATGACATTGCCAATGTCTACGCGGTTTTTGAACCCGAGCAGGTACCGGCCAGTTCGTATGTGCTTTTTGTGGCGCATCTGGACTCCCGTTACCGTCAGCAAGTGCTGGATCGCACCGTCTATTCATACGGGGCTGCGGATGACGGTTACGGTTTGGGTACGACCCTCGAACTCGTTCGTGTTGCATTGCAATACCGGAGCGATTGGAAGCAGGGGATCAAAGTCCTGTTCACGGACTCGGAAGAGAACGGAATGGATGGGATGAGACGTGCTACAGAGCTGCATCCGGAGCTGTTTGATAAGGTGGGTTTTGTGGTCAATCTGGAGGCACGCGGCGTCAAAGGTCCGGCGTTGCTTTTTGAGACCGGTTCGGGAGATTCCAACGTGATGGATTTGTATGCCGAGACGGCAAAATATCCTGTAACATATTCGTTAACAACGGTGGTTTACAAGATGATGCCGAATTTTACGGATTTTACGCTGGTGAAAGACAGTTTGCCCGGTGTAAACTTCTCATGTTTGGATAACATCAGCTATTATCATACGGATTTGGACTGTTTTGCCAACATTGATGTGCAGACGATCCAGCATTATGGGGCCCAATTGGAGCCCATGGTTTGCCGGTATCTGACCGAGTCCGCTTATGCCAGTCCCGAGGCCTTGAAGAGTGAGGAGAATGCTGTCTATTTTACCCTTCCGTGGGTGGGATTGGTGAAGCTGACCCAAACCGATAACCAATGGTTTGCATTCGTGGCCTTGTTCCTTTGTGGATTAGCTTTTGTCTTGCATACCAAAACCCATATTGTACGTCCGAAGCAGGTGCTTCTCAAATCCTTGTGTCTCTTGGCCTGGGGTTTGGGTATCCTGTTGTTGGGAGAAGGAATTGCTTGGCTAGCTGCTGCTTGCGCTGGAACGCCGTTCAACCTGACAGCGACGAAGTTCATTCCGGGTGATACCTGGATCGGGTTGATGGCCGTCTTGGTGGTGGTATTGGCTGTCGTAGGGGTCTTCTGGCGCCGGATGGGCAAACGTCCTTTCTTTGCCAACGAAACCCTAATGGCTGTGATGTTGTTGATGACGGTCTTGGGGGCTGCGATGACCTTTGCGCTGGGGGAAAATTTCTTCTTCCTGGTACCAGCGGTTTTGTCATCCATGGCGTTGATACTGTGTCTGTTTATTTTGTGCAATTATTTGAGCATTGTTGCAGTGGCTTTGGTCCTGCTGTTGGGGTGCTCGTTTTTATACAACCTGTTTACCGCTTTGACCATTGGGGCGTTGGGTGTGGTGTTGATGCTGGCCTTCTTCTATGTTGTGGTGGTGCTGGGTTTGTTGGAAAATTTTATTCGTGTAAAAGTAGTGAATGACTGATATGACAGGAAAATACGATGGCATAAGGCCTTATACGGACGAGGAAATGATGGCGGCATTGGATCGTGTTGCAGCGCATCCCTTGTTGACCAATATTCTGAATTTTATTGCTCCGGGAACAGAACGTGCTGGTTTTGAGGCGTTGTTGAGATCGTTGCGTACCGTGGATGAGTTTCAGGTTAAGGTAATGGCTTCTGTGATGCAGCGTCTGTTGGAGGGAACAACCGCCGGCTTGACATGTTCCGGTATTGAAAATACCCTCCGTCCGGAGAAGTCCCTGTTGTTGGGCAACCATCGGGACATTGTGTTGGATCCGGGTATCATGCAATTGATTTTTTACCGCAATCAGGTGCCCAGAACGGAGATTGCCGTTGGGGACAATTTGATATCATCGCAGTTCGTGGAAGATATTATGCGCAGCAACCGGATGATCAAAGTCATTCGGAAGGGAAGTCCTCGGGAACTGTACGTGAATTCTATGCAGTTGTCCGGTTACATCCGTGAGAGTGTGGCCAACGGTCGCGCATCCATTTGGTTGGCGCAGCGCAGCGGACGGACCAAAGACGGTGCAGACCAGACCAGTCAAGGTTTGCTGAAAATGCTGGACATGAGCGGAAGCGGTAATTTTGTGGACGATTTCAATGCTTTGGCCATCTTGCCTGTTTCGGTTTCCTATGAGTTTGAACCGTGTGATTTTCTGAAAGTTCGTGAGACCTACATTTCCCGTCGCAGGGAGTATGTCAAAGCACCGGGTGAGGACATGAACAGCATCCTGACAGGGATTCTTCAGAAAAAAGGCCGGGTTCATTTCCATTTTGGAGAACCTTTGACCCGGGAGGAACTGGATGTGTGCGGCCAGTTGGATAAGAACGACCGTTTTCGGGGTCTGGCGGCCTTGTTGGACCGTAAAATCAATGCGAATTACCGTTTGTGGCCCAACAATTACATTGCCTACGATTTGTTGGCGACTTGTCCGGAATATGCGGCTGAATACACATTGGAAGAGAAAACGTATTTTGAAAAATATATGGAAGCGGGTTTGGATGCTTTGCTGGCCAATGAGCCGGAAGCCACCCGTGGTGAGTTTGACCGGAATGAATTGCGGCAATTGCTTTTGGAATTGTATGCCAATCCGGTACGCAGCCACCGCAGTTTATAGTCCTTTTCAAGCCCATTCCAGTGTCGGATTTGCAGTCAATCGGTAATTTTCGGTTGGCTGCTTATTTTTTGGTGATTTGCGATGCATTCTGCGTTCGGTTTGTCGTTTATTTTGCTATATTTGCGGGAATAATTTATTAATACACGATCTGAATGAAGAAATTGATTTCGATTGAGGAAGCTGTCGCCAAAATTCAAGACGGCGCTACCATTATGATTGGCGGTTTTTTGGCTGCCGGTTCTCCGAATAGAATCATCGATGCATTGGTCGCATCCGGTGTTAAAGATTTGACCGTGATTTGCAACGACTCCGGTTTTCCGGATCGCGGAATGGGTAAATTGGTCGTAAATAAACAAGTTAAAAAATTGATTGTATCCCATATTGGAACAAACCCGGAAACCGGTAACCAAATGAATGCCGGTGAATTGGAAATCGAATTTGTTCCCCAAGGTACATTGGCAGAACGCATTCGTGCCAAAGGTGCCGGTTTGGGTGGTGTATTGACCCGTACCGGTTTGGGCACCATCGTGGCAGAAGGCAAAGAAACCGTGAAGGTGGATGGCGTTGAGTACTTGTTGGAAAAACCCCTGGGTGCAGACGTGGCGTTGATTGGCGCTTCTGTTGCTGACGAAATCGGAAACTTGTTCTACAAGGGAACCACCCAAAACTTCAACCCCCTGATGGCTTCGGCTGCGGATTTGGTCATTGTAGAGGCCGAAGAATTGGTAAAAGCAGGCGAAATCGCTCCGGAACATATTCACACTCCGGGTATCTTTGTAGATCATATTTGTGTAAGTAAATAATTGAATTAAAATTAAATAGATTATGGCAAAACAAGCATTGATTCGCGTACGCATGAGCTGCCACGATGCTCACTACGGCGGAAATTTGGTAGACGGTGCAAAAATGCTCCAATTGTTTGGTGACGTTGCAACCGAATTGTTGATTCAAAACGACGGCGACGAAGGACTCTTCAAAGCTTACGACAATGTGGAATTCATGGCTCCTGTATTTGCAGGTGACTACATCGAAGCGGTGGGTGAAATTACCCAAGTAGGTAACTCTTCCCGCAAAATGGTGTTCGAAGCCCGCAAAGTGATCGTACCTCGTCCGGACATTTCTGATTCAGCTGCTGACGTGTTGGAAGAACCGATCGTAGTTTGCCGTGCAAGCGGTACTTGTGTAGTTCCCAGCAAATGCCAACGTAAAAAATAATTGGCCGTTATGGATAAATTGATCATCACAGCTGCTATCTGCGGTGCAGAAGTAACCAAAGAACAAAACCCGGCGGTTCCTTATACCGTTGAAGAAATCGTTCGCGAAGCAAAATCTGCAGTAGATGCAGGTGCAGCCATTGTTCACTTGCACGTTCGTGAGGACGATGGTACTCCGACCCAAAGCAAAGAACGTTTCAAAGAATGCATTGAAGCGATCTACAAGGTTTGTCCGGATGTGATCATCATTCCTTCCACCGGTGGTGCTGTGGGAATGACTGCAGAAGAACGTTTGCAACCGACTGAGTTGTATCCGGAAATGGCTACCTTGGATTGTGGTACTTGCAACTTCGGTGACGATGTGTTTGAAAACACCATGCCGATGATGCGTGCTTTCGGAAAACGTATGTTGGAAAACAACATCAAACCTGAATACGAATGCTTCGAAATGGGTCACCTGGATACCATTTTGAATATGGCTCGCAAAGGCCAAGTGCCGGGTGCTCCGATGCAATTCAATTTCGTATTGGGCGTTCCGGGTTGTACTCCGGCTACCGTACAAAACCTTTGCTGGTTGGTGAATGCGATTCCGGCAGGTTCTACCTGGACTGCTACCGGTATCGGCCGTCACGCATTTACCTTGGCTGCTGCTGCGATTACCATGGGTGGACACGTTCGCGTAGGTTTCGAAGACAACTTGAACCTGGAACGTGGGGTGCCTGCCAAGTCCAATGGTGAGTTGGTAGCCAAAGTGGTACGTTTGGCGAAAGAATTGGGCCGTGAAGTAGCTACTTCCGCAGAAGCTCGTGAAATTCTGGGTTTGAAACAAAGAAGTTAAAAATATAAATCATTTAAAATTACGAATATGACACAAAAAAAAGGTAACAAATACGGTGTTCACCGTGTGATTGAGCCGAAAGGTGTTCTTCCGCAACCGGCCAACAAGATTGACAACAACATGGATGAAATCTATGACAACGAAATCTTGATTGATGTACAAACCTTGAACATTGACTCAGCTTCCTTTACTGATATTTCTGCACGTGCCAACCACGATCCTGAAAAGATCAAAGAAATCATGTTTGACATCGTTGCAAAACAAGGTAAACACCGCAATCCCTGGACTGGTTCAGGTGGAATGTTGTTGGGTACCGTTGAAAAAATCGGTGATGCCTTGAAAGGCAAAATCGATTTGCAAGAAGGTGACAAAATTGCAACCTTGGTATCTTTGTCTTTGACTCCGCTCCGCATCGACGAAATCTTGGAAATCCGTGCTGACGTAGACCAAGTGGACATCAAAGGTAAAGCAATCTTGTTCGAAAGCGGTATCTACGCTAAGATTCCTTCCGATCTCCCTGAAAAATTGGCTTTGTCCGCTTTGGACGTAGCAGGTGCTCCGGCACAAACTGCTAAATTGGTGAAACCGGGTGACACCGTTCTCATCATCGGTGCAGGTGGTAAATCCGGTATGTTGTGCTGCTACGAAGCGAAAAAACGTGCAGGTGTAACCGGTAAAGTGATCGGTTTGTGCCACAGCGAACGCAGTACCAAACGTATGCAAGACTTGGGCTTCTGCGACTATGTATTCTCTGCAGACGCAACCCAACCGGTTCCGGTTTTGGAAAAAATCGAAGAACTCACCGGTGGTAAAATGTGTGATGTGACCATCAACAACGTGAACATTCCGGATACCGAAATGACCACCATTTTGGCAACCAAAAATGACGGTGTGGTTTACTTCTTCTCTATGGCAACCAGCTTTACCAAAGCAGCGTTGGGCGCAGAAGGTGTAGGTAGCGACGTAACCATGATCGTGGGTAACGGTTATACCAAAGGCCACGCAGAAATCACACTCCAAGAATTGCGTGAGTGCGAAAAACTCAGAGAAATCTTTACTGAACTTTACGCATAATTCTGATCCGTACGTGTATGTCTAAGATTGGATGTAGATACGGTACGCACAGAGTAGTTTCGCCGGCGGGGACTCTTCCCCAGCCGGCTTTACAGCTTGATAACACCATGAGCATTTACGACAATGAAATGCTCATTGATGTGGAGACCTTGAACATCGATTCTGCAAGTTATACCCAGATCAAACAAGCCTGCGGCGCAGACGCTGACAAGATGAAGGAAATGATTCTGTCCATCGTCCGAGAGCGTGGTAAAATGCAGAATCCGGTGACCGGATCGGGCGGTATGTTGATTGGAACGGTGCGTGAAATCGGACCCAAGTTCCCGAAAAACCAACCGGTTAAAGTGGGAGATAAGATCGCGACCTTGGTTTCCTTGTCGTTGACTCCGCTGAAATTGAACGAGATCAAACGTTTGTCTCCGGATTCAGACCAAGTGGACGTGGATGCACAGGCGATCTTGTTTGAAAGCGGTCTTTATGCCATCCTGCCCGACGACATTCCGGAGCGTTTGTCGTTGGCCGCTTTGGACGTAGCAGGTGCTCCTGCTCAGGTGGACCGTCTGGTTACCGAAGGTGACATCGTATGCATCATCGGTGGCGGTGGAAAATCGGGTGTCCTCTGTTGTTACCAAGCGATGAAGAATGTCGGCCCGACCGGCAAGGTGATCGTGGTGGAGTACTCTGCAGAAAATGCGCACCGGGTTCAGGAAATGGGCTTGGCAACCGATGTGATCGTTGCTGATGCGACCAATGTAATGGATGTGTACCACAAGGTCATGGCCATTACCGGTGGACGTGGTTGTGATGTGACCATCAACAACGTCAATGTGCCTTCGACCGAGATGACCTCCATCCTCGTGACGAAAGGACAGGGATGTGTGTATTTCTTCTCCATGGCAACCAGCTTTACCAAAGCAGCTTTGGGTGCAGAAGGAGTAGGCAAGGACATCAACCTCATCGTGGGTAACGGTTATGCAAAAGGACATGCTAATCTGACCCTCAATATTTTACGGGAATCGAAGGTGATTCGAGACCTTTTTGAAAAACTTTATGTGTAATTAGAGACTATGGAAAGCAGAAGAAAAATTTTGTTTCCCGAGGTAACCGATGCGCAATGGAATGACTGGAAATGGCAAGTCAAGAACCGCATTGAAACCCTCGACCAATTGAAAAAATATGTGGAATTGACTCCCGAAGAAGAAGAAGGTGTGAAAAAGACCCTCTCTACTTTGCGGATGGCCATTACACCTTATTATATCTCTTTGATCGATCCGACCAACCCGAACTGCCCGATTCGTCGTCAGGCAATCCCTACCGCACTGGAAACTCACCAAGCTGAAGCGGATTTGTTGGATCCCTTGCACGAAGACGAAGACTCTCCGGTACCGGGCTTGACCCATCGTTACCCGGATCGCGTGTTGTTGTTGATCACCGACATGTGCTCAATGTACTGCCGTCACTGTACCCGTCGCCGTTTTGCTGGTCAAAACGACAACGAGTCTCCGACTGAACGCATTGACCGCGCTATTGAATACGTAGCCCGTACTCCCCAAGTTCGTGACGTATTGTTGTCCGGTGGTGACGCCTTGATGGTGAGTGACGCTCGTTTGGAAAGCATCATTTCTCGTTTGCGTGCAATCCCTCACGTGGAAATCATCCGTATCGGTTCTCGTACCCCTGTGGTTTGCCCGCAACGGATTACCGATGACTTGGTGAACATGTTGAAGAAATACCATCCGATCTGGTTGAACACGCACTTCAACCACCCGAATGAAATTACCCCCGAAGCTGCAGAAGCTTGTGCACGTTTGGCCAATGCCGGCGTTCCGTTGGGTAACCAATCGGTGTTGTTGCGTGGCGTGAACGACTGTGTTCATACCATGAAGAAATTGGTGCACGGTTTGGTAAAAATGCGCGTAAGACCGTATTACATTTACCAATGTGACTTGTCTATGGGCTTGGAGCACTTCCGTACTCCGGTTTCAAAAGGTATCGAAATCATCGAAGGTTTGCGTGGCCACACCTCTGGTTATGCAGTACCGACCTTTGTGGTGGATGCTCCCGGTGGAGGTGGAAAGACCCCGGTCATGCCGCAATACGTGATTTCACAAGCTCCTGGCAAAGTGGTATTGCGTAACTTTGAAGGTGTGATTACCACTTACACCGAACCGACCAACTACGTGAACGACTGCCAATGTGAAGAATGCCGCAAGGAACGTAAGACCGAAGGTGTTGCTTCGTTGTTGGAAGGTGAACGTATGTCCATCGAGCCCTCTGTATTGGCTCGTAAAGAAAGAGTACACAAGAAATAGTTGATTGACATTGTAGCAGGATGCCTTTTATTCAGGATATATTGGCTTGCCGGAGCGTGTCCCTCGTGGGTATGGAGAAAAATGTCGGCAAGACCGAATGTTTGAACTACATCTTGAGGAGGCTTCCTGTTGACCGCAAAAAAATCTGTGTGACCTCCATCGGTGTCGATGGGGAAACCACGGACCGAGTGACGCTGACACCGAAACCTCAGATTGTCTTGCCCGAAGGTTGTTATTTTTCAACGGCTGAACGTTATTATCGGGAACGGCAACTGGTTTCGGAGTTGGTGGACCTCTCCCGCGAATCCACTCCCTTGGGACCGGTCGTTACGGCCCGCAGCCTTGTGGCCGGGACGGCGATGTTGTCCGGACCTTCTTCTGCCCAGGCATTGCAGCGTTGGATGCAGGGGGTCAGCCGTTTGAGAATGGACCTGATGCTCATCGACGGGGCCTTGTCTCGGGTGAGTTCAGCTTCTCCGGCGGTGAGTGAGGCGATGATTTTATCGACCGGAGCCGCATTGTCGGCACATTTGCCGACGCTTCTTCGCAAGACGGCTTTTCAGGTGGAATTGATTCGTCTGCCGAAGACGACCGTGGATGTGGATGAACTGGCTGAGGTTTCCGCTTTGGGTGGGGGAGCCGCCGAACAGGTTTTGGGTGAGCAACCTGCGACCTTGCGCGTAACGGGTGCCTTGACCGACCGCTTCTTGAAGCGGGTGACAGATTTGTCCCCGAAGACGGAGGTCGTGGTGAAGGATTTCTCCCGTCTGTTTCTCACACCGGAGGTGTACCGTGTTTTCCAGAAGAGGGGCGGACGCATTACGGTGGAACAAACCACGCGTTTGTTGGCCGTGTGTGTGAATCCGACGTCGCCCACGGGAATCCGTTTTGATTCGGATCACTTGTGTCAGGCCTTGTCTGAGCAGATTGGTTTGCCGGTTTACGATGTTGTAAAGAATAGTTATGAAGCTTAAATCCTTGATGGACAGTCCTTGTGGACTTCGCTGGTGCATCGACGAACTGCCGTTGGCTTCGTCCTTGGCCCGTCGTCGTCTGTTGGATCGGGACCTGTACACTCATCCCCAGCAGATCCGGTCGGCTTATCAAGCCGTTGCGGAGTACCGGGATGCGTTGGATCGGGTTGCCCGAAACTGGCCGGATCGGATGCACGCCAAATTGTGCAACTTGAAGGATTTGAGTGGATCGCTGGAACGTATCGCAGGTGGTTTGGTCCTGGAAGATACGGAGTTGTTTGAAATCAAGCTGTTGGAAATCCTGGCCCGAGAGGTCGCAGCCTTGCACCAGGAAGCGGGTTTGGATTTTGATGTGCCTTGTGAATTGGAACAGGTGCAACGATGGTTGGACCCGGATCAAACCGGGGTCGCTACGTTTTACATTTATGACTCCTATTCGCCGGTATTGGCGGACCTGCGCAAGCAGATCCGCAAGTTGCCGCTGGGTGAGGAGCGTTCTGACCTGGTGGGGGCTTCCATGATGGAAGAAGCCCGGGTCCGTGAACGGTTGACCCGTTTGTTGGCTCCGGCGATTGAACCTTTGCGCGAGACCCTTCAGATGTTGGCCGATGCCGATTTGAATTTGGCGAAGGCATTGCTGATGGTACGTTGCAACCGGGTAATCCCGCAGGAATCTGCCGGGGAGCAGGTACATTTGGAAGACTTTCGTCATCCCCAGATCGAGGCGCTGTTGTCGCAACAAGGCAAGGCTTACCAGCCGGTGAGTTTGTCTTATGGCGATACCCCGTTGCTCATCATTGGTTCAAATATGGGTGGTAAAACGGTGGTATTGAAGAGTTTGGCTTTGTGCCAATACTTGTACCAGGCGGCGATTCCACTACCGGTCAAATCTGCTTCCATGCGGATTTACGAGTCGGTTTACCTCTGTCATGGGGACGGTCAGGACTTGGAAGCAGGTCTGTCTTCGTTCTCGTCAGAGATGTTGCGTATTCACGCCGCTTTGCAGGCGGTTCGACAAGGAGAACGGGCCTTGGTGCTGATCGATGAGCCGGCGCGCAGCACGAATCCGATCGAAGGTACCGCTTTGGTGGATGCCTTGTTGCGGGTGATGGGCCGCTTGTGTCCCAGCTTGGTGATGACAACCCATTACGATTTGCGAAGCGAGTCATTCCGACGTTTGAAGGTTCGCGGATTGGAGAATGGAACGATGAATTACGCTTTGGTGGATGCGCCTTATGACGAGGTGCCGCACGAAGCGCTGGCAGTAGCCGCACATTTGCAGTTGGATGCTGAATGGATCCAGACTGCACAAAATATATTGAACAATAACAGGTAGAAAAAGAGTTTATGCAGAGTAAATTAGGATTGGATTTCAAGAAGGTAGCGCATGCACGCGAATTGGCAGGAAACATTGCCCAAGACGTGCAATCCTTCGTGGAACGTTATACTACCGTTGCCGTTGAACGTACCTTGTGCCGTTTGATGGGCATTGACGGTGTGGATGAAAACGGAGTTCCGCTTCCGAACGTGGTGGTTGAACACCTCAAAGAACGTGGTGCCTTGAAAGAAGGTGTTTTGTATTTCTTGGCTTGTGCCATGGTACAAACCGGTAAAAACCCGCAAGAGATTGCAGAGCAAGTGGCTGCAGGTCAATTGGATCTGACCCAAGTACAAGCTTGTGACCGTGCAACCATCGATCAAATCTTGCAACCCGTGATCGACGGAAGTTTGGACCGCATCCGGACCCGTCGCGCCCGTCGTGAAAATTATTTGGAAACCATCGGCGAAGGAAACAAACCTTATCTCTATGTCATCGTAGCTACAGGTAACATCTACGAAGACGTAATCCAAGCGCAAGCGGCTGCCCGTCAAGGTGCTGACATCATTGCGGTGATCCGTACCACTGGCCAAAGCTTGTTGGACTATGTGCCTTACGGAGCTACCACCGAAGGTTTTGGCGGTACATTCGCTACCCAAGAAAACTTCCGCATCATGCGTGCTGCTTTGGACGAAGTAGGGGAAGAGGTTGGCCGTTACATCCGTTTGTGCAACTACTGCTCGGGTCTTTGTATGCCTGAAATCGCCATCATGGGTGCTTTCGAAGGTTTGGATGTGATGTTGAACGATGCTTTGTACGGCATTCTGTTCCGCGACATCAACATGCAACGTACCTTGGTGGACCAATTCTTCTCTCGCGTGATCAACGGTTATGCAGGTGTGATCATCAACACCGGTGAAGACAACTACCTGACCACCGCAGATGCTTACGAACAAGCCCACACCGTATTGGCTTCGGACATCATCAACGAGCAATTGGCTTTGTTGGCAGGTCTTCCGGAAGAACAAATGGGTCTCGGACACGCGTTCGAAATGGATCCTGAGTTGGAAAACGGTTTCTTGTTCGAGTTGGCACAAGCACAAATGGCTCGTGAAATCTTCCCGAATGCCCCGTTGAAATACATGCCTCCTACAAAATTCATGACCGGTAACATCTTCCGTGGTCACATCCAAGATGCACTGTTCAACATGATCGGTATCTGGACCAACCAAGGTTTGCAGTTGCTGGGTATGCCGACAGAGGCAATCCACACGCCGTTTATGTCAGACCGTTTCCTCTCCATCGAGAATGCAAAATACATCTTCAACAACATGAAGAGCATCGGAGACGAAATGGAATTCAAAGAAGGCGGTATCATTCGCAATCGTGCCAAAGAAGTGTTGGACAACGCCATCGCACTCTTGGAAAAATTGAACGAAGAAGGCTTGTTCACAGCTTTGGAAAAAGGTATCTTCGGTGACGTGAAACGTCCGAAGAATGGTGGTAAAGGTTTGGAAGGTGTTTGCGAAAAAGGTGCAAATTACCTCAACCCGTTTGTTAAATTAATGTTGGAGAGAAAATAATATGAGCGGTGGTTTGTATTCAATGCAAGCCAAGGACTTCGATAAGACCTTGGACTTGACCAAAGTAAAACCTTATGGTGATACGATGAACGATGGTAAAGTACAATTGAGCTTTACCTTGCCGGTACCGATGGGCGACGAAGCCATTGAGGCAGCAAAACAATTGATTCGTAAAATGGGATTGGAAAATCCGCAAGTAGTATTCTACCGCGAACTGACCCCTGGTTTTACCTTCTTTAACTGCTACGGAAGTGCAACCCAAACCGTGGACTATGCTTCCATTTATGTTCCGAAGGTAGAATCGTCTGTGATGGACATGCACGAAACCGACGAGTACATCCGCGAGCACATCGGCCGCAAACTCGTGGTGGTGGGTGCAAGTACAGGTACCGACGCTCATACCGTGGGTATCGATGCTATCATGAACATGAAAGGATATGCCGGTCACTACGGATTGGAACGTTACGACATGATCGAAGCTTACAACTTGGGTAGCCAAGTGCCGAACGAAGAGTTCTTGGCCAAGGCAGTAGAGTTGAAGGCTGATGCGTTGTTGGTTTCTCAAACCGTGACCCAAAAAGATGTGCACATCCAAAACTTGACCGAATTGGTGGAATTGATGGATGCAGAAGGCTTGCGCGACAAAATGATTTTGGTTTGCGGAGGTCCCCGTATTACCCACGAATTGGCTAAAGAGTTGGGTTACGATGCCGGTTTCGGTATGAATACCTACGCTGACGATGTAGCCTCCTTTGTCGCTCAAGAAATTGTAAAACGCAACGAACAATAATTAAATCAGATACATTATGGATAAAAATCAAGTCAGAGAGGTAATCGCAAGACGTGCTGCTTTGGAAATCCAAGACGGTGACGTGGTCAACCTCGGTATTGGTTTGCCGACTTTGATTCCTGACTTTTTGCCCGAAGGCGTTTCTGTGACCTTGCAATCCGAAAACGGTTTGGTAGGCATGGGCCCGACTCCGGCTGCAGGAAACGAAGACCCGAACTATGTCAATGCGGGTGGTGGATTCATTACTGCCAACCCCGGTGCTTACACCTGTAGTTCTGCCGATTCTTTCGGAATCATCCGCGGAGGTCACGTGAATGTGACATTCTTGGGTGCATTGGAAGTGGACGAAAAAGGTAACTTGGCGAACTGGATCATCCCGGGTAAGAAAGTTCCCGGAATGGGCGGTGCGATGGACTTGCTGGTGGGTGCCAACAAAGTCATCCTGACCATGGAGCACACAGCCAAAGGTGCTCACAAAATCTTGAAAGAATGCCGTTTGCCTTTGACCGCTGCTGGCCAAGTCAACAAGATCATCACCGAAATGGGTGTGATGGAAATTACTCCGGAAGGCATCCTCTTGACCGAAATTCACCCTGAATTTACGGTAGAAGAAGTACAAGCCGCTACCGAAGCCCAATTGATTATTTCTGAAAACCTTAAACCGATGCAATTATGAGAAAAGTATACATTGTAGCAGCGAAACGGACCGCCATTGGTAAATTGATGGGTGGTTTGACCGCTCTCCAACCCGGAGAAATGGGTGCTCGCGTAATCAAAGCCGTTTTGGCTGATGCGGGTGTACAACCGGAACAAGTAGACCAAGTTATCGTCGGCAACGTGCTTTGCGCTGGCCAAAAACAAGGGGTAGCCCGTCAAGCTGCAATCTTGGCTGGTATTCCGGCAGAAGTTCCTGCTTACGGCGTGAACATGATCTGCGGTAGCGGTATGAAGAGTGTTTTGAACGGATATACCGACATCGTGGCGGGTAACTGCGAAATCGTGTTGGCAGGGGGTACTGAATCCATGTCCAATGCGGGTTTTGTGATGCCCGGTACCTTGCGTTCAGGTAATAAGATGGGTAACATCCAAGCGGTTGACCACATGGTTTGCGACGGTTTGACCGATGCTTTCCACAACTACCACATGGGTATTACTGCGGAAAACATTGCTGAGAAATACTGTATTACCCGCGAAGAACAAGATGCATTCTCATTTGCATCCCAACAAAAAGCCATCCGTGCAGTGGACAACGGTGAATTCGTGAAAGAAATCGTTCCGATTGAAATCGTAGGTCGCAAAGAAACCATCGTATTTGATACCGATGAATTCCCGAACCGTGCTTCAACTCCGGAAAAAATGGCCAAACTGAAACCTGCGTTTAAAAAAGACGGTACCGTAACTGCTGGTAACGCTTCGGGTGTGAACGATGGTGCTTCTTTCGTCTTGTTGGCTTCTGAAGACAAAGTGAAAGAATTGGGTTTGAAACCCTTGGCAGAAATTGTAGCTACCGGTCAAGGTGGCGTGGATCCTTCTGTGATGGGTCTGGGTCCGGTTCCGGCAATCCGTCAAGCTTTGAAACGTGCCGGTTTGGCCTTGTCAGAAATCGAATTGATTGAATTGAACGAAGCCTTTGCTGCACAATCCTTGGGTGTAATCCGCGAATTGATTGAAGAACACGGTGTAACCCGTGAATGGATCGATGAAAGAACCAACATCAACGGTGGTGCCATTGCTTTGGGTCACCCGATTGGTGCATCCGGTAACCGTATTCTCGTAACCCTCGTACACGAGTTGTTGAAAAACGACAAGAAAGTCGGTTTGGCTTCACTCTGTATCGGTGGTGGTATGGGTACTGCAATTATTGTTAAAGCTTGCTAATTAATTGATTTTCTATGAATTTTGAATTAAATAAAACACAAGCCTTGTTCCGTCAGATGATCCGTGAATTCGCGGACAAAGAAGTAAAACCTTTGGCTGCGGAAATTGACGAACAAGAACGTTTCCCGATGGAAACGGTGAAAAAAATGGCCGAATTGGGCATTTTCGGGATTCCGCTTTCGACCGAGTACGGTGGAGCTGGTGGAGACAACATCATGTATTCCATCGCTGTGGAAGAATTGTCCCGCGTTTGTGGTACGACCGGTGTAGTCGTTTCTGCTCACACTTCTTTGTGCTTGGCTCCGATCTTTGAACACGGTACCGAAGAACAAAAACGCAAATACCTCCCCAAATTGGCAAGCGGTGAGTGGTTGGGTGCTTTCGGTTTGACCGAACCCAATGCTGGTACCGATGCTTCCGCACAACAAACAACCGCTGTGTTGGAAGGCGACGAATGGGTATTGAATGGAAACAAAATCTTCATCACCAACGCAGGTTATGCGCACGTGTACGTGGTGTTTGCAATGACCGACAAGAGCAAAGGGGTGAAAGGTATTTCTGCGTTCATCGTGGAAGCCGATACTCCGGGCTTCAGTGTAGGTAAAAAAGAATTGAAATTGGGTATCCGCGGTTCGGCTACGGCTGAATTGATCTTCGACAACTGCCGCATCCCGAAAGACAACTTGCTCGGTAAATTGGGCGGTGGTTTCGGTATCGCTATGAAGACCTTGGACGGTGGTCGTGTCGGTATTGCTTCTCAAGCGTTGGGTATCGCACAAGGTGCTATGGATGAGACCGTTCGTTACACCAAAGAACGCAAACAATTCGGTAAATCCTTGTCTGCTTTCCAAAACACCCAATTCCAAATGGCTGACTTGCAAACCAAAGTGGAAGCTTCCCGTCTTTTGGTTCGTTCGGCTGCCTTCAAGAAAGACATGGGTCAACCTTACTCAGCGGATGCTGCAATGGCAAAACTCTTTGCTGCTGAAACAGCCATGGAGGTGACTACCAAAGCCGTACAATTCCACGGTGGTTACGGTTACACCCGTGAATATCCTGTAGAACGGATGATGCGTGATGCGAAAATTACCGAAATCTACGAAGGAACTTCTGAAGTTCAACGTATGGTAATTGCTGGTAAATTATTCAAATAGGAGATGCTGGTATGAAGATAGTTGTATGTATCAAACAAGTTCCGGATACGACAGAAATTAAGATCAATCCGGTGACCGGGACCCTGATTCGTGAAGGTGTTCCCAGCATTATGAACCCCGATGACAAAGGTGGTTTGGAAATGGCATTGCGTCTGAAAGACAAATACGGTGCTGAAGTAACGGTGATTACCATGGGTCCTCCGCAAGCAGACTTGGTGTTGCGCGAAGCGTTGGCGATGGGTGCTGACAAAGCCATCTTGTTGACTGACCGTAAATTTGCCGGTGCGGATACCTTGGCAACCTCCAATGCGTTGGCCGGTGCTATCCGTACGTTGAAATGGGATTTGATCATCGCTGGTCGTCAAGCGATCGACGGTGATACGGCGCAAGTAGGTCCCCAAATCGCAGAGCACCTCGATGTTCCCCAAATCTCTTATGTGGCTGATTTGGAGTGGGATAACAACCGTTTCGTAGTGAAAAAAGAAACCGAAGAAGGTTACCAACGCTTGGCCGTCGCAGGTCCTTGCTTGTTGACCGTTTTGGCTTCTGGTTGCAAAGCCCGTTACATGAACGTACGCGGTATTGTGGAAGCTTACCAAAAACCGGTTGAAATCTGGGGTGCAGACCGCATCGAAGTGGACGAAGAAAAATTGGGTCTCAAAGGTTCTCCGACCCGCGTGGCCAAAGCTTTCACCAAAGGCTTGAAACAAGCTGGTGAAGTTTTCGAAGTCGATGCAGAAGAAGCAGTAGGCATCATCATCAGCAAATTGAAAGAAAAATTCATTATCTAAGAACAGTATGTTAGTAAAGAAAGATTATACAGGAGTTTATGTCTTCGCAGAACAACGCGAAGGTGTGATCCAGTCGGTAGCTTTGGAGCTCATTGGAAAAGCTCGTGAATTGGCTGATGTACTGGAAGAAAAGGTAGTCGCTATTTTCGTTGGTAAAGACATTACCAACCAATGCCAAACCTTGATTGAGCACGGTGCAGACGATGTAATCTGTGTGGACCGTCCGGAATTGGAATTCTATTTGACCGAACAATATGCACAAGTGGTGGATCAAGTGGTGAAGGCTTTCCGTCCTTCGATCTTGCTCTTTGGTGCAACGACCATTGGTCGTGACTTGGCACCCCGTCTTTCTGCACGATTGGAAACAGGTCTGACCGCAGACTGTACCAAACTGGAAATCTCGGAAACCCGTGAGTTGATGATGACCCGTCCGGCCTTCGGAGGTAACTTGATGGCAACCATTATGTGTACCGAACACCGTCCGCAAATGTCAACGGTACGTCCGGGTGTGATGCAAAAAATGGCTGCAGATCCCAACCGCAAAGGTACTGTCATTCCTTTTGAACCCAAATTCGATACCGCACGTTTCAAAGTGGAATTGCTTGAAAATGTGAAAGAAGACAAAGGTATGGTGGACATCGCAGAAGCGAAGATCCTCGTATCCGGTGGTCGCGGTGTGGGTAATCAAGAAGGTTTCGACCGTTTGCGTGACTTGGCAGACGTATTGGGCGCAGAAGTTTCTTCTTCTCGTGCCATGGTGGATGCCGGTATCATTGGCCACGATCGTCAAGTAGGTCAAACCGGTAAGACCGTTCGTCCGGACTTGTACCTCGCTTTGGGTATCTCAGGGGCCATCCAACACTTGGCAGGTATGGAAGAATCTGACTTCATCGTAGCGGTGAACAAAGACAAATTCGCTCCCATCTTCCAAGTGGCTGACTTGGGTATCGTGGGCGATGTGAACAAGATTGTTCCGCTGTTGACCGAGCGCCTGAAAGGTATGTTGAAATAAGCGGGTCCCAAGCCCGTTGCGAAAAGGAGGTGACAATATGGATTTAGTCGCCTCCTTTCGTATTTATAGGGATAGTCCCTTTGGCTTTTTATGATGATCCGTAGATCTGTATTCCTAGATTGATGCGCTCTTAATCCCGAACTTCTTCTCGTTGGAATTTAGGTTCTGACTCTGATTCCTGGAGTACGGCTTTCAAGAAAAATTTCCGTCGTTGTTCTTCTGGGATGTGGTAGGAGACGATGCGGTCCGTCATGCCTTGGTACAGTCGGTTGTCGGTCAAATCACAGACATACAAGCGGTCTGTTTGGGCCAGGTACAGGGTTTGGTACCGGAGATCCAGGTTGTTTTGCAAGGACAGGGCATATTCTACAGCCGCTTCCACTTGATCGTTGGCCAATAGGTCCCGACAGAAAACAAAAAGGCCGTAGGTCCCAAACCGGCCATAAAATCCTTTGCCTAATTTCTCGATTTTACTGGTCAGGATGCGTTGTAGGGGCAGAGCCAGGGACCAATATTCGTACTCCTGGTGTCCGATGTATTGCATTCCGGGAAGGCCGTAGCCGTAACCCGTAGCTTGGACCTGTTGCCAGTCTTCGGAGGATTCTGTATTTCGAGGAGTCATACCGGCCATTTCTTTGAGCAGGTTGTTTGCTGCATCTTTGCTCTCATTCATGGCGCGCGTCACTTCGATGCCCAGACGTTTGTCTATGGTTTGCAAATCCGGTCGGTCAAAATTCAACAAGTCTGCATAGTCTGGACCCAACAGGGTTTCCAACAGGACTTGTGCGTAGCGTTCAAAGAAGCAGGTATCAAATTTTCGTTTATTAGCCATGGTTTTAACGGATACTTCCCAAAGATAGTGTTTTTTGAGTAATTAATTCTTCAATGGGAATGATAAAACAAAGCGGCTAATCAGTTCAAACTGTTTAGCCGCTTTCGTTGAGGGTTGGTTTACCGCTTATTTCCTGGCTTTGTCAGCCAGTTCCGTGGCTTTTGCCAAAGCAGGGATGATGTGCGGGAAGATGTATTCTTTGCCGATTTCGTTCACAAGACCGATCTTTTCAAGGCTTGCGAGTACTTTCGGGTTTACACCGGACAGGATGATGCGGATGCCTTCTTTTTCAGAACGTTTCCACAGGTTGCGCAAGTTGTTCATACCGGTGGTATCCATGAAAGGAACTTTGCGCATGCGGATGATGCGGACATCGATGTTCTTTTTCCCGCCACGGTTGTCCAACTCGTCGAGTTTGCTTGCCAGTCCAAAGAAGAAGGGACCGTCGATCTCGTAAACTTCTACGTTGCTGGGAATGGTCAGATGTTCGGTATCCGACAATTGGGCCTTTTCGTCGTTTTCGGTAGCGGCTACGTGGTCTTCGCTCAAGACGTTGATGTGAGAGGTTTCAGATACACGTTTCACAAAGAGGATGATCGCGAGCAGCACACCGACTTCAATAGCGACAGTCAAGTCGAAAATAACGGTCAGGAAGAAGGTGAGCAGGAGGACACCTACGTCCGCTTTGTCGCCCTTCAGCAAGTATTTGAACGTACGCCATTCACTCATGTTGTATGCAACCATGACGAGGATCGCGGCCAGGCAGGCCAGGGGAATGTACACGGCGTAGGGCATGAGGAATAAGAAGATCAGGAGCAATACGATGGCGTGTACGATACCGGTTACCGGGGATTTACCACCGTTGTTGATGCTGGCCATGGTCCGTGCGATGGCGCCGGTTGCCGGAATACCTCCGAACATCGGGGTCACGATGTTGGCAATCCCTTGACCGATGAGCTCGGTGTTGGAGTCGTGTTTTTTACCGGTTACCCCATCTGCTACCATGGCTGCCAACAAGGACTCGATGGCACAAAGGATGGCAATGGTAAAGGCCGGTGACACCAGCGAGGTGATGTCGTTCCAATTGAGGTTGGGCATCTGGGGTTTGGGCAGACTCATACCGCCTGCCAGTTCCGGGAATTTGGATCCGATGGTGGCAAATTCAACTCCGTCCAGGTAGTTGGAGGCAACGGTCACGGCAATACCGAACAGGATGGCAATGAGGGATCCCGGGATTTTACGGGTTACACGCGGCCAGAAGATGATGATGAGCAGGCAGGTCAGGGCCAGCAAGGCTTCCATCCAGTTGAAGGTGGACATGTGTTGGAAGTAGCAGATCCACTGGGGAATAAAGCCAGAAGGAACATTCTCGATCTGCAGACCCAAAAAGTCTTTGATTTGTGTGGAGAAGATCACAACAGCAATCCCGGAAGTAAAACCGACGACGATCGGGTAGGGAATGAATTTGATGACGCTTCCCAATTTGAAGACCCCCATCAGCACCAGGATGATACCGGCCATCAGGGTCGCGACGATGAGCCCGTCGGGTCCGTACTGGGAAACGATGCCGTAAACGATGACGATGAAGGCTCCGGTCGGACCCCCAATGAGGAAGTGGGAACCTCCAAAGAACGACATCAGGAAACCGGCTACAATGGCGGTGATCAACCCTTGTTGGGGAGTCACGCCAGAAGAAATACCGAAGGCAATGGCCAAAGGCAAAGCAATGATACCGACAATGAATCCGGCGATCAGATCCGACCGGAACATGTCCTTGCTGTATTTGCCCTTTTGAAAGAGTTCGAAGAACTTCGGTTTGAAAGGATACTTAAGGTTCATTTGAAATGATGTTAGTTAAGGTTATTGTTTGTTTTTCAAGGTGCTACTCCAACAAAATAGCCCTTACGCCTTGTGACAAGGTTCGTAGGGCCATTTTGTTTTATAAAGCCGGAGCCTAGGAAGTATATTCGTCCCAGCTCTTGATTTCCATCTGATCAATCGGCAGGTTGCAGAATGCGGTGATGAAAGCCGATGCCAAACGGGTGTTGGTCACCAACGGGATGTTGAAGTCTACCGCTGCCCGGCGGATCTTGTAGCCATTTTCCAATTCAACTTGGGTCAAGTTTTTGGGGATGTTGACTACCAAATGGATTTCTTTGTCGTGAATCATTTGGAGCGCTTGCGGGAATTGGTTTTCTTCGGTCGGCCAGTAAACTCGGGTTGCTTCGATACCGTTGTCCACCAGGTATTGGTGGGAACCGCCGGTTGCAAAGAGTTTGTATCCTTTGTCTGCCAGGAGCTTGCATGCGGTGAGCAGTTCAGCCTTCTTCTTGCTGTCTCCGGACGAGATGAGGATGTTCTTTTCAGGAACGCGGTATCCGACTGACAGCATGGCTTTCAGGATGGCTTCGTTGGAGTCGTCACCGATGCAGCCGACTTCACCGGTAGAGGCCATGTCTACGCCCAAAACCGGGTCTGCCTTTTGCAGACGGGAGAAGGAGAATTGTGATGCTTTGACACCGACATAATCCAAGTCAAAGGCGCTCTTGTGGGGCGGGTTGATGCGTTCCCCGAGCATGATGCGGGTTGCCAATTCGATAAAGTTGATTTTCAGTACTTTGGAAACGAACGGGAAACTGCGGGATGCACGAAGGTTGCATTCGATAACTTTGATATCATTTTCTTTTGCCAGGAATTGGATGTTGAAGGGACCCGAGATCTGGAGTTCGCCAGCAATTTTACGGGCGATCTTCTTGATGCGGCGGGCAGTTTCCACATACAATTTTTGGGGCGGGAACTGGATGGTTGCATCCCCCGAGTGTACCCCGGCAAATTCAATGTGTTCAGAAATGGCGTAGGCAATGACTTCACCGCGGTCGGCTACTGCATCCAACTCAATTTCTTTGGCATTTTGGATGAATTCGCTGACTACGACCGGGTGCTTTTTGGATACGTTGGCAGCCAAACGGAGGAATTCGTACAATTCGTCATCGTTCGAGCAAACGTTCATGGCGGCACCGGAAAGTACATAAGAAGGACGAACCAACACCGGATAACCTACCTGGTGTACGAATTCGTTTACATCTTCCATCGAGGACAATTCTTTCCAACGTGGTTGGTCTACGCCCAGACGGTCCAGCATGGAGGAGAATTTGTGGCGGTCTTCTGCGTTGTCGATGAAACGTGCAGCCGTTCCAAGCAGAGGAACTCCGGCTTCGTCCAGACGGATGGCCAGGTTGTTGGGGATCTGGCCACCAACGGATACAATCATACCATGAGGTTGTTCCAGATCGTAGATGTCCAATACACGTTCAAAGGTCAGCTCATCGAAGTACAGACGGTCGCAGATGTCGTAGTCTGTGGAAACGGTTTCCGGGTTGTAGTTGATCATGACCCCTCTCCAGCCACGTTCTTTGATGGTTTGAAGGGCATTTACGCTACACCAGTCAAATTCTACGGAACTACCGATCCGGTAGGCACCCGAACCCAATACAATAACGGATTTGCGGTCGCCCAGGTAGTGGACATCCGATGCGGTTCCGTTGTAAGTGAGGTACAGGTAGTTGGTTTGTGCAGGGAATTCTGCCGCCAAGGTATCGATTTGTTTGACCACAGGAAGAACGCCCATGGATTTGCGGTATTGGCGGACGATCTTCACACATTCTTCGGCGTCAATGCTGTCCTTGTAGATGTGACGGCCGATCTGGAAGTCGGAGAAACCTTGGGATTTGGCCAAACGGAGCAATTCTTCGTCCAATTCTTTCAGATCGGACAAATTTTCCAATTGTTTGGCAGTGCGGATCAGGTTGTAGAGTTTTTCCAGGAACCAGCGGTCAATCCGAGTGAGTTCGTGGATTTGATCTACGGTATATCCTTTTTGGAAAGCCTTGGAAATGACAAAGATCCGTTTGTCAGTAGGCTCTCTCAAAGCTTTGTCGATGTCGGGAACGACGATCTCTTTGTTGGCGGTGAAGCCGTGTGCGCCTTGTCCGATCATCCGGAGACCCTTTTGGAGGGCTTCCTCGAAGGTACGACCGATGGCCATGACTTCGCCGACACTCTTCATACTACTACCGATCTCACGGGATACGCCCTGGAATTTGGTCAAGTCCCAGCGGGGGATCTTGCAGACCACGTAGTCCAATGCCGGTTCGAAGTAAGCCGGTGTGGTTTTGGTAACCGAGTTTTTCAGTTCAAACAAGCCGTAACCCAAGCCCAATTTGGCTGCTACGAATGCCAACGGATAACCGGTCGCTTTGGAAGCCAGAGCCGAAGAACGGCTCAAACGAGCATTGACTTCGATGACGCGGTAGTCGTCGGATTCCGGGTCAAAGGCATATTGTACGTTACATTCACCGACAATGCCGATGTGGCGTACAATGCGGATGGCCAATTCGCGGAGCATGTGGAACTCCGAGTTCGTCAGGGTTTGTGAAGGGGAAACCACGATACTTTCTCCGGTGTGGATACCGAGGGGGTCGAAGTTTTCCATGTTGCAGACGGTGATGCAGTTGTCGTAAGCATCCCGAACCACTTCGTATTCGATTTCCTTCCATCCTTTGAGTGACTTTTCCACCAGCACTTGGGGAGAGTAGGAGAAGGACTTTTCCGCCAGGGCTGTCAGTTCTGCATCATCGTTGCAGAAACCGCTGCCAAGGCCTCCCAATGCGTAAGCGGCACGCAGGATGACAGGGTAACCCAATTCGTTGGCAGCCTTCAAGGCATCTTCCAGACTTTCAACGGCAACACTCTTGATGGTCTTCACGTTGATTTCGTCCAGTTTCTTGACGAAGAGTTCACGGTCTTCGGTATCGATGATAGCTTGTACCGGAGTACCCAGCACACGCACATTGTATTTGTCGAGAATGCCGTCCCGGTACAGGCTGACGCCGCAGTTCAAGGCCGTTTGTCCACCGAAGGCAAGCAGGATGCCGTCCGGACGTTCTTTTTTGATAACTTCTTCAACAAAGTGAGGAGTTACCGGAAGGAAATATATTTTATCGGCTACGCCTTCAGACGTTTGTACGGTTGCAATGTTGGGGTTGATCAGAACGGTGTAGATTCCTTCTTCCCGCATCGCTTTCAAGGCTTGTGAGCCTGAATAGTCAAATTCTCCGGCTTCGCCGATTTTCAGCGCTCCTGAACCCAGGAGCAGTACTTTCTTAAATTTTTGATCCAACATAACTCGGGACTATAAGAGATTAAGGAAATCGTCAAACAAAAATTCGGTATCAGTCGGTCCGCTGGCCGCTTCCGGGTGGAATTGCGCCGAGTAGAAGCGTCCGCTCTTGTGGCGGATACCCTCGTTGGTACCGTCGTTCATGTTTACGAACAAGGGTTCCCAATCCGCACCCAAGGTCGATTCGTCGATGGCAAAACCGTGGTTTTGGGATGTGATGAAACACTTGTTGGTACCCACCAGACGAACGGGTTGGTTGTGGCTGCGGTGGCCGTATTTCAGTTTATAGGTTTGAGCACCGGCGGCACGGGCCAGCAATTGGTTACCCATGCAGATACCAAAGATGGGTTTCTCCAGTTCGATGGCACGGCGGATGTGGTTCACGGCTTCGTCGCAATAAGCCGGGTTACCGGGTCCATTCGACAAGAAGAGACCATCGTATTCCAATTGGTTGAAATCATAATCCCACGGTACGCGGATGAGTTCAACGCCACGGTTGATGAGGTGGCGGATGATGTTGTGTTTGACACCATAGTCGGCCAAGACGACGCGTTTGGCATTCGGGTTGCTGGAAGGGTAGTGGATGACTTCCTTACAGCTGGCCAGGGCCAATTGGTTGTCCAGGTTCGGGTTGTAGAACGGGCCGGTGGTAGTATCCCCTTCCGGAACGATACGGCCCAACATGGATCCGTTGTCGCGCAGGATTTTGGTCAATTCGCGGGTATCAATGCCAAACAGCCCAGGAATCTTTTCTTCTTTTAGCCATTGATCCAGACTCTTTACGGCACTCCAGTGGCTGTAGTTGAATGAATAATCGGAAATGATCACGCCTCGGACGTGGATTCTTTCCGATTCATAATTCTGATGCAGGCCCATAGCGTCGATTCTGTCTTCGGGAACGCCATAATTGCCGACCAGGGGGAATGTAACACACAGGAGTTGACCGGAGAAAGAAGGATCCGTGAGACTTTCAGGATAACCGACCATCGCGGTACTGAATACGACTTCGCCATCTGCAGAAGCCTCGTATCCAAATGAATAGCCTTTGAATTCAAGGCCATTTTCCAGGATTAAAGTTGCTCGTTTCATACTAAAGTGCAAATATACCATTTTTATCCGTTTTTGTATTATCTTTGCCATACATTCTTAAAAGAAAATCCAGATGAATTTACGACCCAGATTGCATTGGCTGGCCGTATTGTGGTCATTGCTTCTGCTCCCTTTTTTGTCTTGTATCTATGTGCAGGCAAGTCCATCGCAGCACTCCTCGCAGGAGCGTGATGCCGCTAAAATATATGTCATTGATTTGAAACAGGATATTGACCGGTCTTCGATGCGGAAGATCAACCTGGGAATCCAGGAGGCGGTTGCTTTGCCGGCCGATTACCTGATCATCGATATGAATACCTATGGTGGTGCGGTGGATGCGGCCGACAGCATTCGGACCGCTTTGTTGCAATGCCCCATTCCGACGATATCTTTCATCAACGTGCAGGCTGCTTCTGCGGGGGCATTGATTTCCATTGCCTGTGACTCCATTTATATGCGTACGGGGAGTTCCATCGGAGCGGCTACGGTTGTGAACCAGCAGGGAGAAGTGATGCCTGACAAGTATCAGTCCTTTATGCGGGGCATGATGCGTTCAACGGCAGAAGCCCATGGAAAAAAGATCGTGCAAGGACCGTACGGTCCCGTCGAGGTATGGCACCGGGATCCCCAGATTGCCCAGCAGATGACCGATACGGCGAATGTCTTGACGTTCACACCGGAAGAGGCGCGGGCGGCCGGTTATTGCGAAGGCTATGCGGAATCGGTGGAAGCGGTGGCCGCTTGTCTCGCTCCGCAAGGGTATGAACTGAAACACCAGGAATTGTCCTGGGTACAGCAGTTGTTGTTGATCCTCATGTCACCGATGTTGCAGAGTCTCTTTCTGATGATGATCATTGGGGGAATCTACTTCGAAATGCAGAGTCCCGGAATTGGGTTTCCGCTCATCGTTGCTATTGCCGGAGCGTTGCTTTATTTCTCACCCTTGTATTTGGAAGGCTTGGCCATGCATTGGGAAATTGCCTTGTTTTTCCTTGGGGTGATATTTATAGCGGTTGAACTATTTGCTTTTCCTGGTTTTGGCTTTTTTGGTATAGCCGGTATCCTGATGGCATTCGGCTCCCTGATTTTTGCCATGGTGGACAACGAGGTGCTGTATTTTGAGGGTACATTGAACCTGCTGCCGGTTTTGCAGCCCCTGCTGATTGTTACGGGCTCTTTCCTGGCAGTGCTGATTTTTGCTATCTGGGGCGCTGGTCGGATCTACGAAATGCGCGCCTTTGGACATATTGCCTTGAAGACCAATTTGGATGAAGCTGCCGGCTATGTGGGGGTAGAGAAAGAGCCCCTCGCATTGTTGATCGGGCGAGAGGCTCGGGTTGTTACGGCGTTGCGTCCTTCCGGCAAGGTCGAAATCGACGGAAAATGGTTCGATGCACAGATCGAAATCGGATCGGCAATGGCAGGAGAACGGGTTCGGATTGTCCGAATCGAACTGGGCCGTCTGTATTGCGAACAGATCGGCTAGTTTTGCTTACGCATTCGTTTGAACCACAGGTAGTAGCCGGAGAGGGGGAGGGCCGCTCCCATCATCGCGGCCAAAAACCAGAGGATCCTTGAGAAGTAACCGCCCCAGTTGCCGACGTGCAGGCTGTAGATCCATCCGCGGATTTTGGTGTTTTTGGGGGATTCTTCGTACCGGGTGAGACCGGTGATCTGTCCGGTTACCTGGTCAAAAGTATATTGGTCCGAAGCCCGTTGGTTTCCCCATTTTGCGAACGATACTTGTGCCTTTCCCGGCTGGAGGGTGATCTGTTTGTATGCGGGATTCTCTTGGGCTACCTGGTGCAACACGTTTTCCCACTGTGAATATACAAAAGTTTTATTATCAGTGCGTGAAACATCTTTGTTAACCTTGTTAACAATTTTGTTACCTTTTGTATCTGCCCCCAAAAGATAGTAAAAAGCATCACGGTATGCCGGGAAGGACCAGGTCAGGCCCGTTAGGGCCATGGCTAGCAGCAGGATCGCTGCATAGAAGCCCCCTGCGACGTGCAGGTCGTACCAGAATCTGCGCCGGCCTTTGCGTAATTGAACCGTGAGGCGGTTGCGCAGGGACTTCCGGTTTTTGGGGATCCAGATGATGAGCCCGGTCAGCAAGATGATAGCCATCAATGCAGTCGAAATACCAACAATGACTTTGCCCCAGAAAATTCCACCATCAGCCGGCTTGCTGTCCATCAGCCATCGGTGCAGCCGGAACATGACCTGAAAGAAGGGCAGGCGTTCTGTTTTACCCAATATTTCACCAGTGTACGGATCGATGTAGATTCCGGCCCTTTTGGGTTTGGACAAGTTGATTTTGTAGGCACGGCGAGGATCCTTTGAAACCGTGACCCCTGTGATTTCCACGCCGTTGTCCAATGTAGGGGTTACCTGTTCAAGCAGTACTTCAATCGGAAGAGTCTCCTCCTCGACTGTTTTGACAAATTGCAGATTCTTTTGGGCTTGTTCGGTGATTTCGTTCTCGAAGATGAGCATCGCACCGCTAAAGCAGGTGATGCTCATCACGATACCCAAGGGAAGGGATAGCCAGAGATGTAATTTTTTGAATATTTTCTTCATCATCATCGTTGCAGGGGATATAATTTACCCAATCCGTTGATTTGTGTAGCCTCAATGCTCAATCCCTTGGTTGCCGTGGCGTCTTGGGTGTTGATGACGTAAATGGCCGGGTAGTCGTTTGTGGTGGTTACTGCTATGTAGGCGCACTTGCCTTCGGCATAAGGGGTGTTGCCAAAGCCGGAAATGCTGTCGGGACTCGGGAGTCCGGTGACGGGAGTCAAGGTTCCGGTGCTGGCATCAAAAATTGCCAATTGATTGGCTGTCATTGTTTTGCCGGGATCTAGAGCTTCGCTGTACATGAGCATCAGAAACTTGCTGTCTCCCACGGGCCAGGTACGCAGGAAGGATCGTCCTTCGGCCAGTTCCTCCAGGTTGTAGTAGTAATTCGGATCAAATTCTTCGGTACCTTTCCGGATTCGCATCACACCGGCCGGAAGGGTAGTCTGTTGGCGACTGTCACTCATGTACTTGGCATAAGAGGGTGAGAAGACATAAATGTCGCCCAGCTCATCGGCCCAAATCATCTGGTAGTATTGGGATTTGTTGCGGCCACAGGCATAACTGAGCCGGTCGGTTTTGATGAGTTTTCGTTCCTGCAAGGTCTCGTCGGTGAAGATGGCAATCCAGCATTCGTCAGGATATTGTGTCCATTGCAGCTCGCCTTCTTTGTAGGCTCCGCTACCGGAACCACCGGACTCGGTTTTGATCAGGTCCTCGTAACCGGGACGTACCCACTTGCCGTTGTCTGCTTTGACTCCGTATTGGCTCAGACCCATCGGGACAGCCGCGGAAAATAGTTTGCCATCCCTTTCTTGAAAACCGGCCAAGGTTACAAATTCTCCGTTACCGAGGAAGTTCTCGGAACGATACCGTTGGTCTTGCGTGTCGTTGGTGGTGTAGGTTTCTTTTTCCACATCCAGGTACGATACCAGGAAGGTTTTCGGCAGATAACCGTAGGCGTCGGCTGATTCTACAGGTCCGTCTCCGGTCGAGGTCGTGAGGATGTACTGGTTGTAGAGACCATAGGTTGTAAAGCGGCGGATGGCGTATTCTGCCGGTCGGGCCTGCAGATGATTTTCGTCATCCATGATGTAGGAACGGGTGATACCGGCATTGCCTTGGTTGTAGGTCAATCCATAAAGGTACTGGTTGGAGTGGAAGATCCAGTAGGAGGCTCCGTCGTTGACCAGGCCGTTTTCCATACCGACGGAACCTGCTTCCAAAGAGGTTGCCGTTACAAGTGCATGGGTTGTGGTGTTGGAAAATTGTCCTTGTGTGGCAAGGACGTAGTTGCCTCCAACGGGTAACTTGTCCTCGGGATGGCTTTCCTGACTGCAAGCGATGGTTACAAACATCCATCCGCAGAGCAGCAGCCCGTTGCTGAATTGGATTCTTTTTTTCATAATTATAACTATTTTATTGATTTTCTTATCGTTGTCCCAATGCGATGCGGAGTTTTGCGTAGAAGGCTCTGCCTGCTTTCTGCAGGCTGAAATTATCGTAGAGCTTTTCATCGGTCAGGTTTCTGCATTCCAGGGAGAGGTTGTATTTGCCGTTTTGCATCGAGTAGCTCACGCTGATGTTGTGTGAGAACTGATGGGGAATCCGGTAGTCATCCTTGTTGCTTCCGATACGGGAAGAATAGTAGTAAAAGGCATGGAGGTATTGGTTGTCGTAGAGAAAGGTCAGGACATTGCCTGATTTTCCACAGTCATGCCAGGTGAGGTTTACGTCCAAATCGGCGAAGAGGTAGGGAATGTTGGGCATGCGGTCCCGATAACCCAAGTTCGGTTTGTCGGTGGTTCCCATGGCAATTTTCATGTTGTCACGAACATCCATGTAGGTGAGGTTCCCTCCAATGGAGAACCATTTCTCATAGCCGTACCGTGCGCTAAAGTTGCCTCCAACGGTCTGTACTTTGCCGTAGTTGATGTAGCTGGCTGCTGTTTTGCCTCCACTCAAATCCACCAGGTTGCGCTGGATATAGTCACGGGTGTCGCGCCAGAAGAATCCTCCTTCTATGTACAGGTGGTGGGTACCCCATTGGGGGGTGTAACTGAGATTCAGGTTGTAGTTGTCACTATTTTCAGGACGGATTCCGATATCCCCCATCTCCAGGTCCTCGTCTCCGAACATTTCCTCAATGGTCGGAAGCCGGTATGCCTTTTCGTAGGAGACTTTGGCTTGCAGACCCGGCAATAGAAAATAAGAACCGGCCACTCCATAACCCAGGGCGTTTTCGCTGCGTGTGGTCCGGACATATTGGCTTTGGTTGGCATCGGTAGCTATGGGGCCCGAGACCCACAACTGGTAGAATTTGGCAAAGGCAGACAGGTTCCAGCGTCTGGTGGGTGTCCACCGGTATTGCAGGCCGGTGATACTTTTTTGCGTCCGTTTGTCGATGGCTTCTACCAGTGCTTCTTTGGCCAACAAAGAGGTATTGCTGCGTTGGAAGGCATTGAATACCTGGTTCAAGGTGAAGGTATGGTGTTTAGCCATGCGGTAATGGAGGGTGGCCGTTGCATTCCAGTTGTTGTTGTCCGAGCGGGCATGTTGGTAGGACTGCTCTCCGGGGGAGTTCAGCCGTTTGGTTTGGCCATACCAGTTGTACTTGTATTGCGCTGTATCCACATTTGTACTGCTGTTCCGGTTGTAGTTGCCGGTGAGGGTCAGGTCCAGTCCTTGGATACCCAGGTTTCGTTTGATGTATTCCAGAGAAGGCATCCAGGAATGGCCGTGACGGAATTTTTCTCCATAGACAATCTCCTGACGGACACCGTTTTGTATTTCTTTGTATTGTTGTGAGTAAGTGAGGCTGAAGACCAGGCGGTCGGCCCAATGCTTGTCCACAACACCGAGTTTTCCAATGAGTACTTCGTTGTGGTATGTATCATGAAACCGTTGGACCCGTTCCTTTTTGGTCCGGTCAATGCGGCCTGTCTCAAAGTCCTCAACGGCAGCATCGATGTAGTAGTTGTTGTCGGAATAGTTTTGAAAAGCCTGTAGTTCCCACATCAGTCCGTTCCGGAGGGTTTGCCCGGTGTGTACGCTCGATTTGTGGGTATTGAACGATCCATAGGAATAGGATGCATCCAGAAACCATTTTCTGCGCGTTTTGTTGGTGACGATGTTGACGACACCGCCAATGGCATCGCTGCCAAAACTGACCGGAACGACGCCCCGATATACCTCGATGCGTTCCGCAAAACCGACCGGTATGTTGTTCAAGGAGAAGGAACTTCCGACGCCTTCCTGGGGAATGCCGTCAATGAAAATTTTGACGTGTTTGCCGGAAAATCCATCGAGCATCAAAGACAGGTCAGAGCCGACACCACCGGATTCCCGTAGCTTCAGGCCGGGTGTTTTGGAGAGGGCATCGCTGAGATTCTTGGAAGAATTGAGCAGCTCTCCCGTTTCTACCGCCACGGCATTGAAAGCGGAACGTTGGATGCGGCTGATACCGGATGCTGTAACAACGGCTTCATCCAGGGTCTGCGCCATGGCTTGGAGGGTGAAGTTAAGCGCTTCCAGGTTCTTTGACGGAATCCGGATCTCTTTTTCAATCGTGTTGTATCCGATGTGATCCACACAAAGGATGTGCAGCCCATGGGGAAGGTGCAATTCATAATATCCTTCTTCGTTGGTCAAGGTTCCCAGCGTGGTTCCTTTGATATAGACGGTTGCATATTCCACGGAAGAACCCTGTTCGTCCAGAATACGGCCCGAGACAGGGGTTCCCGGAGGGGTTTCGTACATGGATTTTGAAATGCCGGTAATTTCGGAAACCAGCAGGCACATCCAGGTGCAGATTAGCAGGTAGCAGATACGTACTCTCATTGCTTTGTACAGACAATTTTACGGTTGCAAAAGTAGAGGTGTACGTCCAGTCCGGCAATCACTAAATTTGGGTAAAATACAACAAGGCCATACCCATTCAGTAGGTATGGCCTTGTTGTATTTCGTGAAAGGATGGAGGATCCTATTGTTCTCCCAGGATCAGCCAGGCTTCACCCAATCCAATGGTATTCACTTTGTAAGGAAGGTTGAAGTGTTGGCTGAGGAATTTACCCAATTCGGTCACAAAGGTGCGGGTATCGGATGCCCGTTCTTTGCCCAGTACGGTGCGGAACAACGGGGTGCGTACTTGTTCGTACACCAGTTCGTATTCACCTACCGTCAGGTTGGAGAAACGTCCTTGTACGCAATTTTCGCTGAACCAGTAATCAATGACATCGGTCAGGGTAACGGTTTCGTTCATGAACTCCACTTCGTCTTCGAAGGACAAGGGTGAATTTTCAAACACGAGCAAGGTGATCTTTGCTTCGCGGCCGTTGGCGAACATATCATTGAAGTGATTTTGCAGGGCGGCATTGAAACCATCCATGTAATTGAGGACGGCTTCTTCCAGCAACAAGGCTGCAGAAGCGGATGTGGAAGGTTCCCCGCTACCCGATGCCGACGTGATTTGTTTGTCGGTATAAGCGTCCATACCGCGCAGGTTGAAGGTGATGTATTTGTTCGGTCCTTGTTTCTTGATGGAGAAATCCAAATCCATGATGATATCGGCTTTGGCGACACGTTTGAGTTCATCCATAGGACTTTCCATGACAGAAGTACCGCTGCGGCTGGTCAACAAAGCGCGTTGTGCATCGTCGGAACTCATGCCACGCAGCACCTGTTCCAGATCTTTGAGCGGAAAACCACGTTCTGCCATGATTTTGCCCATCTCGGAAATGACCAGACGAAGATTTTCATCTTTTCGGAAAGCGGCTTCGTAATCCGGGGTTGATTTGGCTTTGCCAAAGGCATCCTGGTATGTAGTGGTATATTGGTTGCGTTCCATGTAAATGTTGCTCGGAACAACCATGATCGTCGGTTTTTTGGCTTGACCAAAGGCGGTTGTACAAACGGCCAAAAGCCCCAATACTGCAAAGAATATCTTTTTCATAGGTGTTAGATTAGAAACCATAAGTCATTGATTTGATGATGCCGTCTGCTTCCAGATCCTGACGGAGGTTGTCGTAAAGCACTTGCACAGAAAGTCCCACTTTGTAGCCGCCTTTTACTTTGAGACGGTCCTGACCGGAAGGCATGCCGTCGGTGGTGACATTCAGGTATTGCAGGTAACGTCCACCGGATTCAAAGAAGGTATCAAAGTAATCTTCGTTGGCCTGAAGGGTGGCATTGTCAACCAAACGGGGCGTGGCGGCAATGGAGCCGCGCGCGGGCAATCCCCGGAACAAAGTCACTTCAATGGCGGCCATTTTGGCCAATGCAATGGCACGTTCCACGTTTTTATCTGTCGCGTAAATTTTGAATACTTTGGTACCATCACTGCCGACACCCAGCATGACTACTTCGTAGTTGCGGGCTTCTTTGTATTTGTATTTCTCTTTTTTGCGTGCGTCAACAGGTTGGATCAAACCCAAGAAAAGGATGAGGGTGGTTACCCAGGTAAGTAAGGTTTTCATAAGTTTATTGTTTTGATAGTTTGTGTAAATTTACGGAACTCTAAATGATTCCCAAAATATAATGTGACTTTTTAGCTCCGATCGTTTTCAATTAATTTCAAAAGCAGGTCAATGGCCTCTTCTTGGGGAATCCCTTGGTGAATCCGCTCCTTTTTTCTGTAGATCGATACTTTGCCGGCACCTTCCCCGACATAACCGTAGTCTGCATCGGCCATTTCTCCGGGGCCGTTGACAATGCAACCCATCACGCCAATGACGAGGCCTTGCAGGTGGGCTGTACGGCGTTTGACTTCGGCAAAGGTGGTTTCGATGTCAAACAACGTCCGTCCGCAACTCGGGCAAGCGATGTATTCGCATTTGGTGAAACGACGACGGGCGGCCTGCATCAGTTCGTCGTGAATGTCCTGCAGTTCTGCGGCTTCGATGGGAACACCGTTGCAAGTTCCTGTGAGTGAGAAGTCCGCCACCTGGTGATCCATGAGCAGGGGACCGATGGTACAGGCAGCTTCCAGCATGAAGGCGTCCATATCCTGGCTATCAAAAGCAAAGTGGGGATGTTGGGAGCTGTGGTCCGGTTGGGCGGGACGGGGCGCTGCTTGGGCAAAGAAGTTCGCGATGAAGGCAGCTACGGGCAGTTCGTTGACTGGATTCTCGGTGAGGGATACCCGAATCGTCTCACCGATGCCCTCTTGCAACAGGCAGGCCAGGCCAACCGCGGATTTGATCCGGCCCGAGCGGCCGTTTCCGGCTTCGGTCACACCCAGGTGCAGGGGATAGCGGATGCCCTCTTGCTGCATCCATTGAAAGAGTTCGCGGTAAGCGGCGACCATCACAACGGTATTGCTGGCTTTGAGCGAAAGAACGACCTGATCGAATTGGCATTCCTGGCAGACCGCAATCCACTCCTTCATGGCTTCCACCATGCCGTGGGCCGTATCGCCGTAGAGTCCGGTAATGCGTTCTCCCAAGGAGCCGTGGTTGATACCGATACGCAGAACACAGCCGGTTTCCTGGCAGACGCCAATGAGTTCCCGGAAGATACGCATGGCTTCCTGATGATCTTTGTGGAAGTTTCCCGGGTTGATGCGGACCTTGTTGGCCACACGGGCGGCAGCCAGGGCTACATCGCTGCGGAAATGAACATCAGCAACCAGGGGCGTCTGGATGCCGGCAGCCCGCAACCGTTCCTTCAAGGCTTGCAGGGACGCTACTTCGCGGAGCCCCTGGGTAGTCAAGCGGATGAGTTGGGCTCCTGCTTGCGCCATGGCTTCGCATTGGACAAAAGCGGCTTCCAGGTCATTGGTATTGCAGTTGCACATGGTCTGGATGGCTACCGGATGACCGGCCCCCAGTACCACGTCTCCGACACGAACGGAAATAGTTCTCATAGGTTTCAGGTTAATCGGTTAACAGGTAGTGGACAGATAGCCCAAAAGTCCATTGGGTGGCGTAGGAATACAGCCACCAGGTATCGGAGAGTTTCTCCGGATGGAAAAGGAATCCCAGGGAATACTGATAGCCAAAATCGAGGCCTACCTGGAATTTCCCAAATTGGTAGCCGACGCCGGCATAACCTTCCAGACCGTAGTTCCACCGTTGGTCGTAACAGTCAAAACCCGTACTCCGGGAGGTCGTCAAGTGGTAGGTTACATAAGGGCCAATGTTCAAATAAATGCGTAGTTTGTTGATGTCGTAGTGGAAGGCCGACATGAAAGGCACTTGGACGAAGGTCAACGTCTGGTCCATGTTGTTGATGTTGTATTCACTTTCGAACCCGTAGGAACCGTATTTGAAGCCTGCTTGGAAACCGAAGATGTCCATGTATCCCCACAAGGGAGCATAATAGGTGTACAGCAACGAAATGTTGTTGTAAGTGGTGATGTCTTTGGCTTTCAAGTCCGGGGAGAAACTGACCCCACAGTTGGCGGCATTCCAACGCAGACCGATGAGGTGTCTTTCCGGTTTTGCCTGGACAACGACCATGGAGGTGTCGATGATCAGACGGCCGGTTGCCTTGTCCAGGGTCTGTGCCTGCAGCTTGCTGGCCGTTGAACCCGTCCACAACACAAAACCGCAGCAGAAAAGGATGAAATATCGGATAAAATTCTTCATAACATTATTGGAACATTGACTGAATATCAATGGTTTGCTCTAAATCTGTCCGTTCGGGAATGTCCACCAGATACGATTCGTTCGTCTGGTCCGCTCCAAAGCGGTACAGCAGTACTTTTTCGGGTTGTTTCCGTTCCAGTACCGATCCGGTATCGATCATCCCGTTGTTGTTGGCATCGTTGGAGATCCGGATGGAGTATTTGCCTTTTTTGATGTACGGGAAGACAAGACTGGTATCCGATTGGGCGGTGAATTTTCGGAATACTTTGTCCCGTTTTTCGTTCACCAGTTCCACGATGTAGGTGCCGTGGACATGTTGCAAATGGGTGGTAATGCTGCTCAACGCTTCATCGGAAGGCAAGGTGATGCGTTTGACCAGGCTGTCGTTCGGATTGCCGTTGATGTCCACGAAAATTTTGGCAGGGATCTTGACTTCGTACTCGTATCCGCTGAGCAGGCTGGCTCCGGGCCGCATGACATAGCGGCGCAGGTTGGTGCTGTCCTGCTGGATGGAGTAGGTTTCGGCTTTGACCTGCTTTTTCGGGTCCGTCGATGAGAAACGGATGGAATCAAAGACCGCTTGTTGCAGGGGATAGGCGAATTCCAGCACGATGCCGTCCTGTTCGACCTTGTCCGCATCGGCAAAGAAATCAAATTTGGCCACGGTGTCTTTGATTTCTACGGCATTTCCGTTGCGGTCGTGGGTCTGCTTGGGCTTCGGTCTGGGAAGCCGTACGGTATCAATCGCTTGGATCAGCAGGTGAGTGGAGTCGTCCGTTTTCCGGTAATGCACAAAGAGTTGCAGGGTATCGGGGGTCGCTTGACGATTGATCCAGAAGGCGATGCTGTCGCGGGTCAGGTTGCTTTGACTGATCAGGTCCTCTTTGGAAAGTCCTTGTGCAACGATGGTGTCCACTTGCGGATAAGGGGCCGTAAAGGACACATAGAACATCCGGTCGTGGATGCGTTCTGAATTTTTCAAAACCTGACGGGTCGGGGTTTCCTTGAAGAGATAGAGTTGGAAATCACTGCGGCGGGCCAGGCAGTTCAGGGTGTCTTTCATGTCCAGGGACTGAAGTTCCAGGCTGTCGAGGCTCATGACGCGTTCCGGGATGATCAGGGAATCCAGAAAAGCAATCCGTTCGTTCGCGTTCGGGTCGTACAGGTTGTTGTTGTTCAAGTCTTCAATGGCATATACGCGGTATTCTCCCGGAGCCAGGTTCCGGACGGTGAAAAAGCCCCAGGCGTCTGTCTTGGCGGCGGCACGAGGCCGGTACTTGAAGACCGCTGAGTCCGACAGGTCCTTGTGGAAGAGAATGGTGATCTGCTTCAGGGGCAACATGGTCTTGGCATCGACCACGGTACCACAGTTGTACAAGGAGTCGATGTTGTTGCCGGTGGAGAAGCTGAAAATGTACTGCGGCATCAGGTTCCCTTCGTTGTTGTCGGCAATGGCTGCGCCCAGGTCCAGCGAGTAGGTTGTGTTGCTGTCCAGGTCTTCCGGAAAGCTGACTACGACGCTCTTTCCTTTGATTTTGGTTTGGAGAGGCTTGGACAGTGGCGGTGAGAGGAAGATGTTTTTGTTTGCTTCTTTCAAGACCACATACTCGTCGAAGGTAAAGGTAATGGTGTGCTTTTTACCGGGATTTGTCGGGAATCCAATGGTGTTGTACAGCGGAAAAGTCTCCATCAGGACCGGAGGAATGGTGTCCTTCGGTCCGCCTTGCGGAGCCGTGCTGGTGTTTGCACACCCGTTGGGAAAGAGGGTGTAAACCAATAAACCCATCAAAATAGCGGGCCAGGTATAACGTTTCATGTTGTTAGTTCTCAGTGATTTCAATACGGGTTACGCTTTCAATGCCCTTGACTTCCCGCAGGCGGTTCATCAGGGTTTCCAATACTTCGGTATTGAGTACATAGCAGTCGATGATACCTTTAAATATACCGTCGTGGGTTTCAAAGAAGACCTTGCGCATGTTGATGTTCAGATCGTGGGTAATGTGTTTGGTCAATTCGTTCAGAATACCAAGACGGTCCATGCCGATCATCCGGATGCGGGCCAGCGATGAGATGGCGGTGTGTTTGCTCCAACGGGCGTTGACGATGCGGTCACCCGCGGTTGCGGCCAGGTTGATGGCTATCGGACAGGTCTTTTTGTGGATGATGACTTTGCCATCCTCGTCCACAAAGCCTACGACGTTGTCTCCCGGGATGGGATAGCAACATTCGGCAACCCGATAGGAACGTTCCATCGTGACCGGGTCATCGGTCAGCAGTCGTTCTTTACCCGGATTCTTTTTGGCTTCTTCAGCACGGTTCTTCCGTTCTTTTTCGTCTACATCGTCTTCGTCATCATCCTCGTTTTCAACATCTTTGGTGTTTTTGAAGAGTTGCACGGTCCAGTACATCACGTTCTTGCTCTGGTTATTCTTCCGCAAGATTTTCTCAAGATCAGAAAGGTCGATGATGCGGGTGGCGATTTTGTTGTAAAGCTCTTCTTTGGTGTTCACTTTGTATTCGGCAATGAGCTTGTTCAGCACCCGGCGGTTCAAGCGGACATCGCATTTTTGAAGGGCTTCCTGCAGCATTTGTTGTCCTTTGTGAAAAATATTTTCAATCTCGCCGCGCAGCTCTTCGTAAATCAGTGACTTCGCCTTGGGGGTTCCGACAAAGTCCAACCATTCGCGTTGGGGCTTTTGGGATTCTGCCGTGATGATTTCCACCTGGTCTCCGTTTCTCAGACGTTGGGAGAGGGGGGCCAGTTTGTGGTTGATTTTTGCCGCAATGGCCCGGTGACCAATTTCGCTGTGGATGTAGTAGGCAAAGTCCAAAGCGGTGGCGTTCGCCGGAATCGAACGGGATTCCCCTTTGGGTGTGAAGACGTAGATTTCGGAGGACAACAGGCTGTTGTGGAAGGTATCCAGAAATTCCAACGCATTGACATCCGGGTTGTTCAGTACATCCCGCACCATTTGCAGCCAACGGTCCAAGGTTTGGTCGTTGTAATCGTTGGAGCTGTCCTGTTTGTATTTCCAGTGGGCTGCGACGCCACGCTCGGCAATCTCGTTCATCCGTTCACTTCGGATCTGGATTTCAATCCAACTGCCCATCTGGCTCATCACGGTGCAGTGCAGGGCTTCGTAACCGTTGCTCTTGCGTTCTTTTGTCCAGTCCCGGATCCGGTCGGTCTTTGAGGTGTAGATGTCCGAGATGGCGGTGTAGATGTTCCAGCATTGTTGGCGTTCCGTTTCGCCGCTCTTGGGTTGGAAGATGATGCGGAGGGCGTAGATGTCGAAGATTTCTTCGAAGGGAATGCCCTTTTTGTTCATTTTCCGCCAGATGGAATACGGAGTCTTGATGCGTTTGTAAATTTCGAAGTTGTAGCCGGCTTTTTTTAGGGATTGCGAGATGGGTTCGATGAAGTGGTCAATGGCATCACATCGTTCTGCAATGACTTGATTCACTTTGTTTTGTATTGAATGGTAGGCTTCCGGTTCGCGTTCCAGCAACCAGATATTCTCCATTTCGGATTTCATGCTGTACAGCCCCAGGCGCTGTGCCAGGGGGATGAAGATGTACATCGTTTCACTCAGGATTTTGTCCTTTTTGTAGCCGGGCATGGATCCGATGGTGCGAACGTTGTGAAGACGGTCCGCGAGTTTGATCAGAACCACACGGACATCGTCGTTCAGCGTCAGCAGGATGCGTTTGAAGTTTTCAGCTTGCAACGTATTGGTCGTACGACCCATGGTGTCGGCATCGATGGCGGCCTTGATTTTGGTCAGCCCGTCCACCAGCGAGGCGATTTTGTCTCCAAAGAGTCGTCTCATGTCTTCCACCGTGTAGTCGGTATCTTCCACCACGTCGTGCAACAGGGCCGCGACGATGGACTTATGTCCCAGGCCGATTTCCTGTACGACAATTTTTGCGACTGCGATGGGGTGGATGATATACGGTTCTCCAGAGCGGCGACGCACCCCTTTGTGGGCTTCGTTGGCAAAATCGAAAGCCCGGAGGACTTCTTCGTATTCTTCCTGCGAAGCGCAGCGGCGGAGACTTGCCAGTCGGAGTTCTTCAAATTCCCGATTGATCAGATCGTAATCTTCTTGTGTAAACGTACTCATAGGTCGTAATTCAAACAGTCTTGTTGTTGCAAATGCATTCGATTAATACAGCAGGTCGCGTTGCCCTTCCCGGATTTGATGGAGGCGGGCCCGGATACCAATCTGTTTTTCAGCCGGAAGAAGTTTCAGTTCTTCTTCAATCAGCACATAGCCTGCTTCTTTGGTCTTTTCGGAAGAATAGTCTTCCAGGTACTCGGCCAAGGTCAGCAAGGCATTGGGCGTGCAGAAACGTTTGATGAAGCCCGGGATTGCGAATTCCATGAAGTGTTCACCGGTCCGGCCCAAACGGTAGCAGGACGTACAGAAACTCGGAATGAATCCGCGGGTCAGCAGCCAATGGATGACTTCGTCCAGTTCCCGGGTGTCTCCAATGCGGAACTGTTCCCGGTTCAAGGCTTGCTCTTCTTTCTGTTTTTCACTGTAACCACCCAGTTCCAGGCGGGTTCCTGCATCGATTTGGGATACACCAAAGTCAATCACATCGTTGCGGATCTCTTCGGATTCGCGGGCCGTCATGATCAGACCGGTGTACGGCACTGCCAGACGAAGGATGGCGACCAGTTTCTTGAAATCAGCATCGCTGACTTTGTAGGGCAGTTCCAGGTTCATGCCTTCGGCCGGTTGGATGCGAGGGAAGCTGATGGTGTGGGGACCCACGCCGTAGGTGTTTTGGAGGTGCAGGGCATGAGCTACCAAAGAAAGTACTTCGAACCTCCAGTCATACAAACCGAAGAGAACACCGATGCCCATGTCGTCGCAACCGCCGAGGAATGCGCGGTCCATGGCGTTCAGACGCCACATGTAATCGCCTTTCATGGTTCCTTCGGGATGGTATTTGGCATAGGTGGGACGGTGGTAGGTTTCCTGAAAGACTTGGAACGTTCCGATACCGGCTTCCTTGACAATGCGGTAACCCTCAATGTCCAGGGGTGCTGCATTGATATTTACGCGACGGATTTCTCCTTTACCGCTCTTGGTGGCATAGCAGGTCTTGACGGTCTCTGCAATGAATTCAGGGGTGTATTTGGGGTGTTCTCCATACACCAGGATCAAACGCTTGTGACCTTCGTCCTCCAAGGCAACCACCTGATCCACGATCTGGTCGTTGCTCAACGTTTGGCGCACCGCGGTGCGGAGACTCTTGCGGAAACCGCAGTAGGTGCAATCGTTGATGCAGTAGTTGCCGATGTACAGCGGGGCAAAGAGTACGATGCGGTTTCCGTACACGTTGCGTTTCAAAGTACGGGCTGCTTCGAACAATTCTTCGAGGCCTTCCGGGCTCTGGATGGCCAGCAGTTGGGCTGTTTCTTCAATACTCAAAGGCTTTTTGTCCAAAGCTTTGGCGAAGATTTCACGGCAACGGGACAAATCTTCAGGGGTTTCAGCAATGAGTTGGTGAAACCGCGGGTCATCGATGAAATCGACGGCGCCCTCCGAGAGGGACATGTTCATTTTATATTTGTTCATTTTCTTTGTTTTCAAGGGGTTTGTGGGTGGGAGTGTGTACGAATTGCAGGGCGTAGGTCAATTCCGCTCCCGTCAAAATAATGCTCCAACTGATGTTCATCCAGGCCATAAACAGGGGCAGGATGGCAAAGGCTCCGTAGATTGAGTTGAGCCGGCTTACAAAAATTTGGGTCTCCAGATAGAAATATTGTACAACCACGAAAACCAGGGAGGCAAAGGCCGCAGATATCAGTGCGTACCGGAGTTTTACCCGGGCATTCGGTATGCATTTGTACAAGGCTGTCAGGACCAGTCCGATGACCCCGTAGGTAGTCAACCATCCCAAAAAGGGCCGGACGAACTGGAAGCCGGGAATTTTCCACGTATCCAACGAATGCGACAGATTGACCGTCATGGAAAGGAAAAGCAGGAGTACAAACGGGGCAAGAATCAGGATGGCGATATAGGCCACCAACCGTTTCCAGAATACCCGTGATACATCCACTTTCCAGATGCGGTTGAAGGTACGCTCCAGGTTCAACATCAACCAGACCACGAGCCATACGAAGATCAGGAATGAGATGATGCCGTAGATGCCGTTGTTGGTGGTGGCCACGATGTTGTCGGCTACCCGCATGATGCCGGAGACCAGTTCCGCATTGTTGGAAAAATACCGGAGGGTCAACTCCCTCAAATACGCATCCAACCCCAAACCACCGGTCACGGCAAAAATTACCGCAATCAAGGGCACGAAGGCCATGGCGGTGAAGTAGCACAGCGATGCTGCGGCTCCCGCCAGGTTGTGCCGGCCAAAATCCCGGACTGTAATCAGCATCACGTGGATGCTTTTGACCGAGCGGGCTTTCTCCAGCCAGGGTTGTAAACGGTGTTTGAGGGTTGGTATCATCAGTTTGGAATCAGGATTGGCTTATTCGTTACGGTAGGCTTGCACGAATGCATCCGCAAACGCAGCTGCATGGGATAATTTGTGCGCTTCGGCAACACCCAGGATTTCTACGGGATCGGCTACCGGGGTCATCTTCATCTTTTCTGCAGCGGTCTTCAGAGCCTTGACACCGGCACCGTTCCAGGTGGAAGAACCGAAGATGCCGAAGGTCTTGCCGGTCGGGGCAGACATGGCGATTTCGTGGGTCAGCGTGCTCATGGTCGGGTGCATGTCCCCGTTGTAGGCACAGCTGCCGAGGATCAGACCTTTGTATTTCCAAATTTCATTGAGGATGAAAGAAGGATGGGTTTTGGAAGCATCAAAGACCTGGATTTTGCGGATGCCCCGTTCGGAGAGTTCCCGGGCAATGTGGTCGGCCATGTATTCGGTATTTCCGTACATGGACGCATAGACGATGACAACACCGTCGTCCGAAATTTGCTTGCTCCATTTGTCGTACAGACCCAATACCTTGGCGGGATCTTTGCGCCAGATCAGACCGTGGGACGGGCAGATGACAGAAACCGGGACGCCGGCCAGTTTGCCGAATGCCTTTTGTACCATGCCGCTCCATTTGCCGACAATGTTGGAGTAGTAACGGCGCATTTCGCTTTCTTTTACTTCGTCAAATTCCACTTCGTCGTCGAAGATGCCGCCGTCCAACGTGCCGAATGCACCGAAGGCATCGCAGGAGAACAGAATCTGGTCGGTGGTATCGTAAGTGACCATGGTTTCCGGCCAGTGAACCCACGGAACCATCACGAAGGTCAGTTTGTGGTAGCCGAGATCCAGTACGTCGCCTTCCTTGATTTCGAAGAATTGTTCGTCGCTCATCGGGTAGTAGTGGTTCAGGATCTTTTTGGTGATGGCATTGGCTACGACCTTTACGTTGGGGAAGTTTCGGATGATTTCACCGATCATGCTGGAGTGGTCCGGCTCCATGTGGTTGACGATGAGGTAATCCAGCGGTTTTCCGTTCAACAGGGTACGGATGGTGTCCAGATAATCCGGACGGGAACCGTATTCCAAGGTGTCCACCAGGGCACTCTTTTCATCGGTGATCAGGTATGAGTTGTACGCGACTCCGTAAGGGAGGGGCCAGTTGTTTTCAAACAAATGTTTTTTTCTGTCGTTTACGCCGAGGTAGTGAACTCGATCTTTGATTAAGATGTCTTTCATCGTTTCGTGTAATTTAATTGTTTATACTTTTTATTCTTTGCTAATCAATTGGTTGAAGTCTGATTCATTCAAAATGGGAATGCCCAGACTTTCTGCTTTGCTGATTTTTTCCGGTCCCGGGTTTTCTCCGGCCAGCAGGTAACTGGTTTTTTTGGAGACAGATCCGGTGTTTTTCCCGCCGTGGGCAAGGATGATCTGTTTGATCGCATCGCGGGAACAGGAGAAAGTTCCGCTGATGACAATGCTCAGACCGGCCAGGCAATCGGAAATCCGGGTTTGCGTGTCGGCATGGGCCGCAAATTGCAAACCGGCTTCCTTCAAGTGTTGAATCAGCAGGAGGTTCCGCTCGTTGCGAAAATAATTGTAAAGGCTGTCTGCCACCACTTCTCCAATGTCTGCCACTTCCAGCAAAGCTTCCCGTGAGGCCGTTTGCAAGGCTTCCAGGGTGTGGAAATGTGAGACCAGGGTTTTGGCTGTTGTCTCTCCGACATGACGGATGCCCAAACCGAACAATACCCGTTCAAAGGGGACTTGTCGGGAAGCTTGGATGGACTGGATCAGGCGCTCGGAGGAACGCTCTTTCCAACCTTCCAAGGTGAGCAGATCGGCTTGTGTAAGGTTGTAGAAATCTGCGGGTTCCCGCAGGAAATTTCCGTTGTAAAGTTGTTCAATGGTCGCTTCACCCGCATGGATGTCCAATGCTTTTCGGGACACGAAGTGCAGTAGCCAGGCTTTGATCTGTGTGGGACAACCCGTTTGGTTGGGGCAGTAGTGCCTTGCCTCCGAGTCGTCTTTGACCAGCAGGGTGCCACAATCCGGACAATGCGTCGGGAATTCCGGTGGCAGGCTTTGGAACAAATCACGGTCGGACAATTCGATGCGTGTGATTTTGGGAATGATTTCTCCTCCTTTTTCCACGTACACCCAGTCGTTGATGCGGATATCCAGCTGTTTCATCTGGTCATAATTGTGGAGGGAAGCCCGTTTGACCATGGTTCCGGACAACAGGACGGGTTCCAGGTTGGCCACGGGGGTCACGGCACCGGTCCGTCCTACCTGGTAGTCGATGGACAGGAGTCGGGTTTTGGCTTCTTCCGCCTTGAATTTGAAGGCAGTGGCCCAGCGGGGAGCTTTCGCCGTGAAACCGACTTGGGCTTGTACCTCCAGTTGGTTGACTTTGATGACGATGCCGTCAATCGGGAAGGGGAGTTGATGGCGATGCACATCCCAATGTTCAATGAACTGCAAGACTTCGTTCAGGTTCTGGCAGATCCGAGCGTACTCGGAGACCGGCAATCCCAGCGCTCGGGCTGTTTCCAACGCTTCCGAATGGCTTTGGAATGGCAGGTTTTCACCCAAAACCTGATACAGCACACAGCGCAGTCCCCGTTTGCGGACGGCTTTCGGGTCCAGCAATTTCAAGGATCCGGAAGCGGCATTGCGGGGGTTGGCAAAAAGCGGTTCTTCCTGTTGTTCGCGCTCCCGGTTGAGCGCATCAAACGAGGCAAAGGGCATGTAAATTTCGCCGCGGATCTCAAAGTTCTCGAGTCCGGAGAAGGCAGAGGTTTCCGGCAGGGGGTGCAACACCTTGGGAATTCCGGTGATGGTTTCCACGTTGCGGGTCACCACATCGCCCACGGATCCGTCACCACGGGTCAATGCGCGTACCAGACGGCCGTTTTCGTACGTCAGACAGATGGCTGTTCCGTCAAACTTCAGTTCACAGGAATAGGTGAAGGGCCGGTCGGTGGATTTGCGTATGCGTTCATCGAATGCAGCCAACTCGTTGCGGTCGTAGGTGTTGCCCAATGACAACATCGGATAACGGTGCGGTGCCTGTTCAAATTCCCGCAAGGCAGGTTCTTTCACCAAGTCACTGCCGACGATTTGTGTCGGAGAGTCCGGGGTGATCCATTCCGGGTATTTTTTTTCCAGGCCCTGCAGTTCCATCATCAGCACATCGTATTCAAAATCAGAGATCTCCGGCATGTTCAGGACGTAGTAGTTCTGGTTGTGCCGGTGAATCTCCTGACGGAGTTCTTCTATGCGCTTTTGGGCCGCTGTTTTTGTCATCGCCATAATCGTACAAAAATACGATTTTTTCATCCAATCTCAATAAATAGTTCTACATTTGCGCCGTTTTTGCACACTGGCAAAAAGTAAGTTGATTTTAAGTGAAAAGGAAAATGAAAGATTCGATTGTTATTTTGACCGGAGGCGGTCCCGCTCCGGGAATCAATACAGTAGTAGGGACGATTGCAAAAACTTTCTTGAAAAACGGATATCGCGTAATCGGTTTGAACGGAGGATACAAAGGCCTTTTTTCTGAGGAACCGGATTTCGTAGACATAGATTTCTTCTTGGCTGACAATATCTTCAACCGTGGGGGTTCCTACTTGATGATGAGCCGGTACAAACCGACCCAAGACGACATCGATAACAAATTCAACTTGAAATTCTTCCAAGACAATCAAGTCAAGTTGTTGGTGACTGTCGGCGGTGATGATACGGCTTCCACAGCCAACCGCATTGCCAAATTCCTGCAGGAACGTCACTATCCGATTCAAAACATCCACGTTCCCAAAACCATCGACAACGACCTTCCGTTGCCGAACGATGTGCCGACCTTCGGTTACTATTCAGCCATGTCTGAAGGAACCCGTATTGCAACGACAGTGTATGAAGATGCACGTACCAGTGGAACCTGGTTTCTGGTGGCAGCCATGGGCCGCTCTGCCGGTCACCTGGCTTTCGGTATCGGTGCCTCTTGCCATTATCCGATGGTGGTGATTCCCGAAATGTTCAACAAAACGGAAGTGACTGTAGAAAAGATCGTTGACCTGGCAGTATCTTCGATTGTGAAACGCAAAACCATGGGAATCAGCTACGGTGGTATCATGATTTCCGAAGGGGTCTTCCACAACCTGAGTGATGCGGAATTGGAAAAGACAGGGGTTGTGTTCTCTTACGATGCACACGGTCACCCGGAATTGGGTAAAGTATCCAAGGCCCAAATTTTTAACACCGCTTTGGAAAACAAATTGAACGAGTTGGGCTTGAAGATCAAAACCCGTCCGATCGAAATCGGTTACGACGTGCGTTGCCAAACTCCGGTGGCTTACGACCTGGTATATTGCTCCCAATTGGCAATCGGTGTTTGGGTACTCTTCAAACGTGGTGAAACCGGCTGTATGGTCTTCGCCGATCACGATGGCCGCATCCACCCGTTGTATTTGAAAGATTTGCAAGATCCCCAAACCGGAAAGATCCTGCCCCGTCTGGTGGATATGAGCAACGAAAAGTTCAATCACGTTATGCACAATATTCTTCATGCCATTACACCGGCCGATTATGAGGCTGCCCGCAAGTATTTGGCAAATCCCGAAGAATACGACTTCTACAAAATCTTGAACTGGGAACCCCAAGAATAAACATGCGGGGTAAGTTTCTGATTTACCAATTGCTGCCGCGTCTTTTCGGCAACCTGCGCGAGGATGTAATTCCCGGAGGTTCGTTGGAAAGGAACGGCAGTGGTTGTTTGGAGGATATCGATGATGCAGTCTTGGCTGCATTACGAAAACTTTCCATCACCCATCTTTGGTTTACCGGTGTCGTAGATCACGCTACCGCTGGGGATGAGGGTGTGAAAGGGGAGGCCGGATCTCCGTATGCCATCCGGGACTATTACCGGATTTGCCGTTATCTGAGTCGTAGTGACGATGCCATGCAGGCTTACGAAGCCCTGTTGGCGCGTACCCGTGCGGCGGGTATGGTGCCCTTGATGGACTTTGTTCCGAACCATGTAGCCCGTTGCTATTTTTCTGATACAAAGAATTTTGAGGATTGTAATTACTATCCGGGCAAAGGTTTCGATTATGATTGGAGTGACACAGCCAAGCTCAATTACGAAAACAAAGATACCTGGGAGAAAATGCGGGACATCCTGCTCTTTTGGTTGGGCAAGGGTGTCGGCGGTTTCCGTTGTGATATGGTGCATCTGGTCCCGGTTGCTTTCTGGCAATGGCTGTTTCCTCAGATCCGGCAGCACTATCCCGATGTGGTATTCGTTGCCGAAATCTACTCTCCGGAATTGTACGGTGCTTACCTGGATGCCGGATTTGATTATCTATACGATAAAGTAGGACTGTATGATACCCTGCGTAATGTGTTGGATCACAAGCAGCCCGCTTCGGATATTTCTTTGAATTGGATGCGTCTGGGCAATCATCAGACGCGCATGTTGAATTTCTTGGAGAACCACGATGAACAACGCCTGGCTTCACCCTTTTTTGCCGGGTCTCCCTGGAAAGCACTGCCGGCGTTGTACGTATCCTTGTTTTTCAACACCGTTCCGTTTATGATTTATTTCGGTCAGGAACTGGGTGAAGCGGGGATGGATCAGGAGGGATTCAGTGGGGTTGATGGCCGAACCACCATTTTTGATTTTTGGTCCGTTGCATCGGTTCGAGCTTGGTTGAAAGGTGTACGGGAAGGCGATTCCGACCGGTATTTGAGTACCGAGGCCTGTCAGTTGCAATGCTTGTACCGGCGTTTGCTGCTTGAGGCGATGCGTCCTGTTTTCCGGGAAGGGAAGACCTTTGATCTGCAGTATGCCAATCCGCATAGTGACGTGTACGATCCCCGATATCATCTCGCATTTCTGCGAGGCCATGACGGGGAGGTGGAGCTGGTCTGTGTGAACTTTTCCGATTGGGATGCTCGGGTTCAGATTGGTGTGCCGTCTGCTGCAGCCGGGTACTTGGGTGTAACGCAATTGCCTGCTACGGTAACGGTAGAGGTGGGCTCTTGGAATGGCTGTATAGTCAAGTTGTTATAAGAGTCTTCTTCTAAACTCGGCGCAAAGAATCGCAGTCGCGATAGCGACGTTCAATGATTCGGATGTTTGGGCCCCTTGCGGGTACGGAGGAATAAGCAGGCGACGATTCAGGCATTGGCTCACATCGGATGAAATGCCATTGTGTTCGTTGCCCATGACGATGAGAGCGGTCTCGCAGAGATCGCTCTTTTCTTGGTACAGGTTGTTGCCATCCAGAAAAGTTCCGTAGGCGGGAATTCCGTTCGAGATGCAATGTTGGATCAGGGGAACCAGCGGGGTGTAGCATACTTCTTTGCGGAAGATGGCTCCCATGCTGGCCTGAACGGTTTTGGGGTTGTACACTTCCACACAATCTTCCGAAGCGTAGATGCGTTCGATGCCGAACCAATCGGCGATGCGGAGGATGGTGCCGAAATTTCCCGGATCCCGCACACCATCCAGTGCCAGGCAAAGACCTTTGGGCAATGGAGGTGTGGCCGTATGGATCAGCGGTTGTGTATGTACGACAGCCAAAGCAGGGGAAGGGGTGGAAAGCAGGCTGATTTTTTCCATCATATCCGCTCCAATTTCATCCCGGTAATAGACGGCTTCCACATGAAAGCTGGAATCCAGGGCTTCCTGGACCATTTTTTCTCCTTCAACGATGAAACGCCCTTCCTGTTCACGTTTTTTCTTTTGCGACAGGCTTCGGATGCGCGCGATCTCTGCTTTGGTGAGTGTCTTTTTCATGGTGAGCGTTAGTAACCCAGGATCTTCAGCATGGATTTGTAGGTTTGTTCCTTGCTGAACAGTTTTGTAGTGTATTCTCCGTTCTCGTCCTTGTCGATGATGATGTGTTTCGGAGCGGGTTGCAGGCAGTGCTGGATACCACCGTAACCGGCGATGGATTCCTGGTAGGCTCCCGTATGGAAGAACCCGATGTACAACGGTTCATCGTAACGGTCTTTGACGCTGGGGAGGAAGATGGCGTTGGCATGGGCCTCTGCGTTGTAATAGTCCTGGCTATCGCAGGTCAGTCCGCCCAGGAAGACGCGCTGGTAGTTGCAATTCCATTTGTTGATGGGCAACAGGATGAAACGTTGCTTGATACCCCAGGTGTCCGGCAACGTGGTCATGAAGGAACTATCCACCATGTACCAGCGTTCGCGGTCGTTTTGTTGCTTGACGTCGAGGATCTGGAAGATGGTGGCACCGCTTTCTCCGACGGTGTAACTGCCGAATTCTGAGAAAATGTTCGGTTCCGGTACACCCCGAGCCTCGCACATACTCTTGATTTGGGCAACAATTTCTTCGGCCATGTATTCGTAATCGTAGTCGGTAGCCAGGGAGTTCTTGATCGGGAAACCTCCTCCGATGTTCAGGGATTCCAATTCGGGGCAGATGGTCTTCAGGTCACAGTAAACCGAAACGCATTTTGCCAACTCGTTCCAGTAGTAAGCGTTGTCGCGGATACCGGTGTTGATGAAGAAGTGCAACATGTTCAGTTTGAACTTCTTGTTTTGGCTGATGCAGTTGCGGTAGAAAGGAATGATGTCCGAATAACGGATACCCAGGCGGGAAGTGTAGAACTCAAATTTCGGCTCTTCTTCCGAAGCGATGCGGATGCCGATGCGGCAGGGTTCGTTGACCCGTTTGTCCAATTCGTCAAATTCTGCCATGTTGTCCAGTACGGGGATGGTGTTTTTCCATCCGCTGTTGATGGCGTTGGCGATGTTGTCCAGGTACGAGTCGCGTTTGTATCCGTTGCAGATGATGTACAGGTCTTTGTCAATGACCCCTTCGTTGTACAAGGACTCAATCAGGTTGAAGTCAAAGGCAGAGGATGTTTCAATGTGAATGTCGTTTTTCAAAGCCTCTTCCAGGACAAAGGAAAAGTGGGAACTCTTCGTACAATAACAATAGTGGTATTCACCGCGGTAGTCCACTTTTGCCATGGCGACATTGAACATCCGTTTGGCCCGTTGGATCTGGGATGAGATCTTGGGGAGGTAGGAAATTTTTAAGGGGGTTCCGTACTGTTCGATGATGTCCATCATGGGGATGTTGTGGAAATAGAGTTCTCCATTTTCTACACGAAACTCGTCTTGCGGAAATTCGAAAGACTGTTCAATCAGATCGATGTACTTGTTCTTCATTTCTTAAAATGTAAGTAAGTTACTTTGTGGTTAATTTTCAAATGCAAGTAAGTCGGATTCGTTTCCTTTTACAAATGTAAGGAACTTTTTCATATACAGCTTAAAAATCGTACATTTGCGATAAAATTTTTACGATGAAACGCGGGAGATTTCAATACCTCGGTCCTTTCTGTTGGGTCTGTATTTGGGCAGCCCTCTTGTTGTTTGCCGGATCCTGCAGCACAACCCGAGTGGTGCCGGAAGGATCATACCGGTTGATAGACAACTATGTAGAGGTTGTTAACCAGGAAAAATATCCCGATTATGAGGCCGATGAAATCCAGTCTTATATCCGCCAAAAACCAAATTCCTATTTCATCCGTCACTGGAGTCCTTTTCTGAGCGTGTACAACTGGAGCAACGGTAAGGGTGACTGGTGGGACCGTACGGTAAAAAAAATAGGGCAGGAGCCTGTGTTGATGGATGCCCACCTGGTGGAACAATCCAAAACGAACATGCTGACCCACTTGCGCTATCTGGGATATTACGATTCCAAGGTCGTGGACTCGATTGCGGCGCAGAACAAAAAGGCGGAAGTTTTTTATGACATCTATTTGGGCAAGACCTATCCGATTGCAGGAATCCACTATGACATTCCGGATGAGGCGATCCGTTCGCTTTACCTTCGGGATACGGCGGCCAGTCTGCTGCGAAAAGGGGTTGTGTTGTCCGAGGAGGTACTGGAAAAAGAGACGGAGCGTGCCACTTCCCTCATCCGGAACCAGGGTTATTATGGTTTTACCAAGAATTATTTTTTCTTCGAAGCGGATACCGTTTCCGTACGCGATTCGGCCATCCTAACGTTCAAAATCCTGAATTATACCCGGAATGAAACCCCGGAGCAGGCCCGTCCGCACAAGCAATTCCGCATTGGGGACGTTTACATTCATCCGGTCAGCGATCTGATCCGGTACCAGGCCAGTCTGTCCCGTGGCATTGATCCAATTCTGGATACGTTGGCCTTTGATGACTTTTACATCCTCTATGACAATGAGTTGGAGATACGTCCCAACGTGTTGAAACGGATGAATTGGATGACGCCGGATTCTTTGTACAACGAGGCTATGGTCAATACAACCTACCAGCGTTTTTCCAGTTTGCAGATGTACAACAGTGTCAACTTGATTTTGGAAGAACGGGATTCCAACCACGTGGATTGTACCATCCGGCTGGTGCCCTCCAAGGTATCCGGCTATAAACTGAATCTGGAGGCTTCGAGTAATTCTACGGGTTTGTTGGGGGTTACGCCGGCCATTTCGTACTATCACCGGAATCTTTTCCATGGAGGGGAATGGTTCAACCTGAGTTTTATGGGGAATTTTCAGTTCAAACTCAAGGATCCGACGCATTCCACCGAGTTTGGGGTGTCCGCCAGCCTGAGTCTGCCAACGTTCCTGTTTTTACCGAACCGTTGGTTTGGCCGCACCTTGCCCCGTACCGAGGTGAGTCTGGGTTACAATTACCAGGAACGTCCCGAGTACACGCGCAACCTCATCAGTGGAGCCATGGGATATACTTGGAACAATGCCAACAGGACCCAATATTTCACGGTATCTCCCATCCAGGTGGACATTGTCAAGATTTTTGACATGAAGGATTCGTTTTACGAGAGTCTGCAGGATCCATTTTTACAAGATTCTTACAAGGACCACTTCATTCTCGGGGCAGGTTTTACCTATTATTATACCTCAGATCCTTCCATGAATCCCAAAAACGACCATTTTTATGCTCGTTTCCAATACGATATGGCGGGGAATGTACTGAGTTTGTTTAATCCGTTGTATCAGAAAGATGAGTCCGGTTATCATACCATTTGGGGCTCACCGTACTCACAGTATGTCCGGGCTGAACTCACCTTGGGCCGTACCTGGAAATTTGGAGAAGACAACCGCCAGGCCCTGGCAACACGGTTGATGGGCGGAATCGGACATGCGTATGGAAACTCGGCGTCCGTACCGTTCGAAAAACTTTTCTGGTCCGGCGGGGCAAACAGTATGCGTGGATGGCAGGCTCGTACACTCGGACCTGGAACATCCCCTCAGGACAAGACATTTTCGATTCCGAACCAGACCGGGGATATGAAGCTGGAAGCCAACGTCGAATACCGTTTTCCGCTATTCTGGTATTTGAACGGAGCCATTTTCTTCGATGCTGGTAACGTTTGGACGAACATCGGTGATGATTTCCTTCGAAGCATAGCGCTCAATACCGGTTTGGGTTGTCGGGTGGATTTGGATGTGGTGGTCGTCCGCGTGGATTTGGGTATCAAGTTGTATGATCCGGAAATACAGAAGTGGAAATCCGTGGATCAATGGTTTGGTCGCGACGGATATGCCTTCCAGTTCTCTATCGGTTATCCATTCTAGATATTGACACAATTTAATAATATGTTAAACACTCAATAATCCTGCCAGGGCTAATAACAATAAGCCAATACAAGGCATAACCACAAAATAAATGATCAACAATATACGACCAAGACGAAATAACCTGGCACCTTCTCTATAATATTGTTTTACATCGTAATCCATAACTACACAAAGTTAAAAAACATATTTCGAAAAAAACAAATTTATTTTTTTTCGGTTGCGTCAAAATTTACGAAAATTTTACCGCAAATCAGCACTATATATACAAGTAGGTATAGTGCTGATTGATTTTTACGATTTGTTGACAAATTCAACTCCGAAAAATCGGTTGGACTTCAATTTTTTTCAAAATTGAAGCCCCGATGTTATGTCTGTCGAACGCAGGGAAGCCGTATTCGTAGCAAGATCCATTTGCAAACAAAATCCCCCGCATAACTTACCACACGCGGAACGCGGGAAACATTATGCAGGGGAGAGTTTTTTGCACAGCGTCGAGCTGTGCACAAAACTAATTGTTTAGAACGTCACGTTGAATTTGTGCAACATCTGACGCATCTAAATGACTTTCTAAAGATTTAATCATATCAGAGTTTGTAAACGCTCCAAATGCAGAATCAATAGGTAATGATCTACTACCAACAAATTGTTGGGAATTCTCCGCCATATCGGGCGTTGAAAAACCATTTAAATTTGGTGTATTAGGCTCGATTCCTTGGACAAACTCAGAAATGACCTGGGCAACTCTTTTGCCCTGGTTCGGTTCAAAATTTTCGCAAGGAATTTGACGCAACTGGCGTCCATAATTACCGGGTTTTTGGTATTGTGTTTTAAATTTCATAAAACTAAATTTTAGGAGTTCCGTTAGGATCAATAGGACGTATAGCATCAATATTATGATGAAAGGCGATAACCCATTTAGCAGAAGTAATAGGGTCAGTAGATTCTACTGCAAAATTACGGTCAATGTCAGTTTGATGTGATGCAAGAAAATCACTATTTAATACGGGCATATTTGCAAAAGCTCGTGAGCTTTGCCACATGGAAAGAGTGTTTACAAGCTCTCCATGAATTTCATCAGAGTAATATTTATACTCAGCGTATCGCGGTTGATAGCCAAAGGTACCAAGGGGATCAAATTCAGTTGATTGTTCGCTATTATTAGTACCTAAGAACAATTCATAATTCTTAATTTCTTGCTCTCCGATGTGTTGAAATGAAGGCCAATATTCATCCAAATAGTTAGTCACAAATAAATCACGGGAAGCACCTTGAAAATAAGACTGACGAGCCAAAATATATGCAAACTGCATAATGTATCCAGGTTCTTTGAACTCATAGAAACCATTTTTAGTACGAGTTTGAGAAACACCAATCGCGTTACCAGTTTGGGTACCTTGGGGGCTCGTAGAATCAGTACTACTAACCTGGGTTACGGCATTAACGGAGATAGGGTTGCGTGATCCTCCAATATATTCAGGACGCTGCATACGATAGTCAGGTACAATCACGCCAAACATGTTAAGAATAATTTCAATAGCACGGCCACCACCACGGGCACGACGTTCGAGAAATTCTTGCAAACGGTAGGCAGTACGCAGCTGTTGAATAGTAGCAGAAGTAGCATTTGTCAAATCGACTTCAAGGTTGGCAGAGTTATCAATAGCAGCTTGGGAATTAGTAGTATACACTGAACCGTTAGTATTTTGAAGGTTACCGGACTGAGAAATAACCTCGCCAGTTTCTGGATGCTTAACGGTAGAACCAAGTGTATTATATGCGGTTTTAAATCGGATAGGGGCAGTATCACCAAGAGGGAGAGAAACAGGTTCACCAGCTTGGGCGAATGGCAGCGCAGAAGTGAAATAATCTTTAGGATATTTTACACTGAATAGAGTTTTATTAAATACTGAAACATCATAAGAAGAAAGAATGGGTGCTAAATCAATTTCATCCTCGATCCATTGATCCCGATAATAATCATTCCAAATTTTGCAGACAGCTGCAAAAGGGACTTTGGTCATCGGTTCAAGTTTTTGCAGAGATTGAAGAACCTTAATGGGTAGATGACTATTAGGATAAACGTAAGGAAATCCAAAATAGTGGGCGTAATGATTGGGAGAGCCTAACGATACAATATCTATGTTTGTAACTTGATTAAATGAAAATGAAGGTAAATTAATATCTCCATTCATATATTTGTCAAAATCTTGATCTCCAAGGATCAAGCGAGTAGGAACATAAAATGTATCAACATACAAATCAATCTCTGTAAGAGAGGGTGCAATCATAGGCATAGATTTAACTAGTGCCGAAGTTGTAATTTTGAAGCGATCACCGGAAACAACCTTTTTAACAAGAGTGGGGGTTAATTTTCCGTAAATAAGTGACATAGTGTTACGATATGATAAATCATATCGTCCGTATTTTGGTTTATAAGCCAAAATTGATTCAAATAGGAAACCTTTTTTTTGTTTTCTCATTATTTTAATTTTTTAAGTTGATCTAATGCTACTTTACCTGCTTTACCTAGTTTTTTTAGGGTTTTAACTTGTCGAACTCCCGGAATCATACCAAGACCAAAATTAATAAGGCCATTAATTAAGGTGTTACCTATTGCACCCGTAGACTGACCAAGAGAAGTACGAATAATATTACCTGTTGATTGGTTGAAAGGGTTAGCTAAATCAAGATGGCCATGTTGATTGAATAAACGTACAGTAGATAAATTACGCGCAAAATTTGCTTGATTTTCCTGATAAGCATTTTTTAGATAACTTTCAATAGCACCACGAACATTTCTATCAGTTTCTTCGTTCCAAACTGGAGAAGTTAGCCAATTACCATGGTTATCTTTTTCTCCACCAAGAAATTTATTAACGTAGTTGTAAAATAAGGCCATTGACTGTTTTGGTACACTATCAAGGCTAGTATTAGTTGCAAGTTCGTGATAATATTCTGCTTGTTTTTGTTGTGCCAATATTTGGGCTTCTTTAAGAGCAATGTCCGTATCTAAATGTAAACCTTCTTTAAGTATACCAAACATTTTTTCGAACGCGTTTGTATCACCAATAGAAGGGCGTTGTGCAACAGGAACAGAACTGGTAGGAGCAGAACTGGCAAGGCCTGAAGAACCTTGTGAATACATCAAATTAGGATTCAAGCCAGCTGCCTTAAATCGTTCCATTTGTTTGGCCGGGGAATTATACTCGTTTTGTTTATTCCACATTTCCAAGTCCCATTCACGCTGCATTTCCATAGCTTCAAGCTGGCGCTCCCATTGCTGATCCGCAAGATCATCTTGCATCCACCAGTTGAGTCCAGTATCCACAAGTGAACCAAGGGCACCAATAGCGGAGGGCCAAATGCCATTGTTAGAACTAGCCATCGCGTCTGAGTTGATTAGTAGATGGACGGAAAATATTAATAATCATATAGACAAGGTCAACAACCAAGTTAACGATCGTCAAAAGCATTTCTTTCGGAAGACTTGCTAATTTCATGTTCAATATCAATTAAAAAGTTTATAATTTTTTTTCGGTAGATTGTATTGTTGTACGTGTATAAAGACTTGTTATATTTAAGATACAAAGCATAACAATAAGCAGAAAATGTATCTTCAAGTTCTTTGAATGTAAAGAGAAGAAACTGACGCTCAGTAAGACGTTGTTTCATTCTATTAAATTCCTCTGTTAGAGGATTTTTTGGCATAGGCTTCATTTAATTTTTCAAATGTAAATCGAGTTACCTCAGCTGTTAGTTGTTTTAGAACTTCTTCACCAAGAGAAGAAGCAAATAATTTGAGAAGCTGAAAAACAATGTTCATGTAAATAGAAGAAATATCATTTAAATGCTCTTGGGCTTCTTTTTGGCCCTTTCTAGTTTGACTTTGTCCCATTGTTGTAAGTCTATTAAGTTATAAACTGAACGAGTATCTTTTTTAAAAATACTTTGACTAATTTTTTGCTTTTTTTTTTGTATAAGATGTTTTTCATCGTCATTACAAACTTTATCTAGTAAGTAACGAGGGATAGGAGTTAAACAACCGTCATTGTTACGTATACCTGTTTTACGATATTTAGAAATGTATGACAGATCTTCGTCACAAGTAGGTGCTCCAATACCTTTACTAATCAGACGGAAATTTTTTGATTTATTCTCTGGAACTTCGGAACGGGTAATTTCATAACCTGCTACATAGCCAAGTCGCTCAGAGGTAACCAATGTAACTTCTATTATACCATTTCGCCAATATTTATGGAGTTTGTGAATAATTTCGTAATGGTCAATAGTGGTGTTAAAAAAAACAGCATGATAGTGAGGGCGGAAAGTGGTTGGTCCATATTCACTGCAAAAGAAATATTTCATTTTTGGAAATACTTCCTTAAGTTGTTTCAAGTATTTTTGGCAACTTTCCTTGTCAACTCCAATTTCTGGTAAATGTTCGTCATCATATGTAAGAGTGACAAACCAGGTAGAAGTTGGATACTTACGCATTTCACGTTGCATACGCAAAACCCACTCATTGCGTTTACGCTGTAGGCATTGGAAGCACTTACCGCAAGGTATATCAATGAACTCGGACGGATTGCGAATACTAGGCTTAGGGTTCCTTATTCGCTGAGGAAAGTAACAAGGCATTAAGTTTCATTCATAAATTTTTGTAATTCTGTTGTAGCCCATTTTTTGTACTGGGAATTGGTGAAATAAAGCCTTAGGGCAGTTTTCATAAACTTTATTTCATTGTTTTTTAACCTAAGTTGGGATTCTAATTCCTCCTCGCGAGATGCGTATGTACTTTTTCGCGCGACTTCTTCTGCGATTTCTTGACATAAGACAGATAATTTAATTAGTTTTGTTGCAATATTGCTCATAATGTTACACAATTTATATTATGTTAAATAATAATCCCTATGCTCCGCTTCCCGAGCGGATGCGGCCCAAAACGCTGGACGAATACGTGGGACAGGAACACCTGGTCGGACCGAATGCCATTCTCCGCCGGATGATTGATACGGGGAATGTTACATCCTTCATTTTATGGGGCCCGCCCGGTGTTGGGAAAACTACGTTGGCACACATTGTGGCTACCAGTCTGAAACGGGATTTCTATACCTTGTCTGCCATCAGTTCGGGCGTTAAAGAAATGCGCGAAGTGTTTGACAAGGCCAAGAATTCGACTTTGTTTTCGGGCAATTCCGGTTCGCCGATCCTGTTCATTGATGAAATTCATCGGTTTACCAAGGCGCAACAAGATGCGTTGCTTGGGGCTGTGGAAACCGGTACGGTCACGCTCATCGGTGCGACCACCGAAAATCCCTCTTTTGAGGTCATCACCCCCCTGCTCTCCCGTTGTCAGGTATATGTGCTTAAATCATTGGAATCCAAAGATTTGGATAAATTATTGCACCGGGCGCTGACCGAAGATCACTATTTGAAGACGCGGAAGATTGAGGTACAGGAGAAAGAAGCCCTGTTTCGTTTTTCCGGTGGGGATGCCCGTAAGTTGCTGAACATCTTGGATATTCTGGTCTCTTCTTCCGGAGCTTTGGAGAAACTGGTCATTACCAACGACCTGGTCCAACAGCGTCTGCAGGAGAACATTGCAATTTATGACAAAGGGGGCGAACAGCATTACGACATCATTTCGGCTTTCATCAAAAGCATCCGCGGCTCGGACCCCAATGCGGCTGTGTATTGGATGGCCCGCATGCTCAACGGTGGTGAGGATCCTTTGTTCATCGCCCGCCGGATGTTGATTCTGGCTGCCGAAGATGTGGGGTTGGCCAATCCCAACGCCCTTTTGTTGGCGCAGTCCTGCTTCGATGCCTGCCACAAAATCGGCATGCCCGAAGCCCGCATCATCCTGTCCCAATGTGCCATTTATTTGGCGACCTCTCCCAAAAGCAACTCTGCCTACAAAGCTATCAACGAGGCCCTGGCTTGGGTGGCCAAAGGCGACAACTCGCCCGTTCCTCTGCACTTGCGCAATGCACCGACCCAACTGATGCAGGAATTGGGCTATGCGCAAGATTACAAATATGCCCACGATTATGCGGGAAACTTTGTGGATCAGGAGTTTCTGCCGGATTCCTGTCGGGCCCACAAATTTTACGAACCGCAGGAAAACTCCAAGGAAAATGAAATCCGCAACCGGATGAGCCGGATGTGGAAAAAATACGGTTATTAGGACCGGTATTTCGAAAGATATTTCGTAAATTTGCACGAATACAGAATTAATAAGTAACCTATTAAAAATACATACATCATGGACTTTACTGTTGACTTTACCCGACGTTATGAAAAGTTGCCGGTGAGCATTTTTAAAGATGCAGAAGACGCCGCCCGTTTGGTGTCTGACAAAATTGTATTAACCATCCGTGACAAGGTTCATTCCGATGGCAAATGTGTGTTGGGGCTCTCTGCCTCTTCTGCTTTTATTCAAGTTTATGAAGAGTTGGTCAACGCCCACAAGGCTGGACTGGTTTCCTTCAAAGATGTAATCGTTTATTCCGTAGACGAGTACTATCCTTTGGATCGCAACGAGTTGCAAAGCCACTACCGTTTTTTGAAAGAATATTTGTTTGATTTCGTGGACTTCAAACCGGAAAACATCCGTTGCTTGGACAGTACCAAACGCGAAAACATCCACCAATACTGCGAAGAATACGAACGTGAAATCCGCAAACACGGAGGTTTGGACATTCTCCTGCTCTCCAACATGGGCTTCAACGAACCCGGTTCGCATTACAACTCCAGAACCCGCGTCATTACAATGAACCACAACACCCGTGTGGGTGCTGCCAGTGACTTCTTTGGCGTGGAATACGTTCCCTACCACGCTTTGACAATGGGTATCGATACCATCCTCTCCGCGAAGAAGATTTTCTTCATGGCTTGGGGCGAAGGCAAGGCTTCTACCATTGCCAAATTGATCGAAGGACCGGTGAGCGAACAAATTCCGATCACCTACCTCCAAAAACACGAAAATATCGAAGTGTTGATCGACGAAGCTGCGTCTGCAGAATTGACCCGCATCAAGACTCCTTGGATGACCGGCACTTGCGAATGGACCGACTACATGATCCGCAAGGCTGCTTTCTGGCTCTGCCGCAAATTGGACAAACCGATCTTGAAATTGACCGACCGCGATTACAACGACAACGGTATGTCGGATCTGTTGACCAAACACGGACCTGCAAGTGTTTTGAACATTAAGATTTTTAACGAATTGCAACATACCATCACCGGTTGGCCGGGTGGAAAACCGAATGCCGACGACTCTACTCGTCCGGAACGTGCATTCCCCTTCCCCAAACGTGTGATTGTGTTCAGTCCCCACCCCGACGACGACGTGATTTCCATGGGTGGAACCGTGGCCCGTTTGTCTTCACACGGTCATGAATTGCACGTGGCATACCAAACTTCTGGTAACATTGCCGTATTTGACCACGACGTAATCCGTTACTTGGATTTCATGCGTGAAAATGCGAAGATCTACGGTGGTGACGTGGCCCAAGCAGAAGAAGTTTATCGTCGTGTAGAAAAAATCTTGGGTGACAAACACCCGGGTGAAGCTGACCCGCAAGACGTTCGTGAAGTGAAAGCGGCCATCCGTCGAGGCGAAGCCAAATCCGCATGCCGCTACTTGAACATTCCGGAAGAACGTGTTCACTTCTTGAACTTGCCGTTCTACGAAACCGGTGGTGTGAAGAAAAACCCGCTGGGCAAAGCCGACGTTCAAATTGTGAAGGACTTGTTGCAAAGCGTGAAACCTCACCAAATTTACGTGGCTGGTGACTTGAGCGACCCGCACGGAACCCACCGTGTCTGCTTCTTGTCTGTGATTCGTGCCGTGAAAGAATTGAAGAAAGAAGAATGGATGAAAGACTGCCGCGTGTGGATGTACCGCGGAGCATGGCAAGAATGGGACGTTGCAGAAGCTGAAATGGCCGTTCCGTTGAGCCCGGAAGAAGTGGCTATCAAACGCGAAGCCATCTTCCGTCACCAATCCCAAAAAGACCGTCCGTTGTTCCCGGGTTCCGATGCACGTGAATTCTGGCAACGTGCCGAAGAGCGTAACCACGCGACTGCCGTTACCTACGACAAACTCGGTATGGCGGAATACCAAGCGATCGAATTGTTTGTACGTTTTAAATTCTAAGACAAAACAATGATGCATAAGAATGGGGTGGACTCCACTGGGGTTCACCCTTCTTTTCCGAAATTCCCGCAGGACATCAAGTTGGTGGTTACCGACATGGATGGGACCCTGCTGAACCCGGACGGGACCCTCTCCCCTTCCTTTTTTCCTGTTCTGGACCGGCTGCTGGAGCGGGGTGTAGAATTTGTGGTGGCCAGTGGCCGTCAATACTACAACCTCCGCGAGATGTTTCAGGCCTACCTGGACCGGATTTATTTCATTGCGGAGAACGGTTCGTTTGAAGCGTTCCAGGATCAGCCCCTGTCCATCCTGGAGTTTGACAAGGCCAACGTACGTCCCATTGCGGAAGCTGTGCGGGCGTTGGAGAACTGCCACGCGGTGTATTGTGGGGCAAAACAGGCCTATGTTGAAGACTTGGATGCAGCCTTTCTTCAAGAAGTGTCCAAGTATTACCAACGTCTGGAAATTGTTCCGGACATCACCGCCATTGCCGACGATCCCTGCCTGAAGATTGCGGTGTGCAATTTGGGTGAGGCTCCGGACTATGCATATCCCCATTTGCGCCATTTTGAGGAGCAAGGGTTGAAAGTGGTGTTGTCGGGACGCAATTGGGTGGATTTGAGTGATCCCATTGCAAACAAAGGTGTTCCGTTGAAACGCCTGCAACAACGCTTGGGTATCTCGCCGGACCAGACCCTTGCATTCGGCGATCAGATGAATGACAGCGAAATGTTGTCCTGTGCAACTTACAGTTTTGCAGTGGCCAATGCCTTTCCAGAATTGTTCCCCCACGCACGGTTTGTGGCCCCTTCCAATGCAGAACACGGTGTCATCCAAGTCTTGGAACATTTGTTGCAGAACTCCGTGGAAAAGTAATATTTTTGCAAACTAAAAGATCCAGTATGGGTAGAAGAGATAAAGAATTGATTGAAGGCGTGTTGGTCGAAGGCGTTGCTGCTGAAGGAAAGGCCATTGCACACGTAAACGGAAAAGCTTTGTTCATCCAACAAGCCATCCCCGGCGATGTGGTGGATGTACAGGTCATCAAGAAAAACAAGAACTACATGGAAGGTTATGTGAAACGGATGGTGACTCCTTCACCGGACCGTCTCGAACCTTTCTGTGAACACTACGGCGTTTGTGGTGGTTGCAAATGGCAACCCCTGCCCTACGAACTGCAACTGAAATACAAACAACAGCAGGTCGAAGACCAATTGCGCCGCATCGGTCACCTGGAGCTCCCGCCCCTTCAACCCATCCTCGGATCGGAACGGACCACCTGTTACCGGAACAAACTGGAGTATACGTTTTCAGATCGCCGGTGGATCTTTGTGGGAGAGAACCCCGCAGAGGTTTTCAACGATGGTGAGGTTCCGAATACCAATCCGGCCGGTGTCGGTCTCGGTTTTCATATCAGTGGTGCTTTTGATAAAGTATTGGATATCAAGAAGTGTCATCTTCAACCTGAACCTTCGAATGAGATTCGGAATTTTGTCCGGAAGTACGCTGTGGAGCACGGTCTGACCTTCTACAACCTGCGCAATCAGGTCGGTTATCTGCGCAACCTCGTGGTGCGTACGACTGAGGCTGGAGATGTGATGATCATTGTGGTCTTTGCCTACGAAGATTCGGTGGAAGATCGTCAGGCACGGGTGGGTCTGTTGGATGCTTTGGTGGCCAACTTCCCGAAAATCAAGTCGTTGCATTACGTCATCAACCGCAAGTTGAACGACTCCATCTCCGATCAGAAAGTGATTCTTTACGCTGGGGAAGATGCCATTTACGAAGAAATGGAAGGTATCCGTTTCAAAATTGGTCCGAAATCGTTCTATCAGACCAACTCGTTACAGGCCTATCGTCTCTATTCGGTGGTGCGTGAATTTGCAGGTCTGACTGGCAACGAACGTTTGTACGACTTGTACACCGGAACGGGAACGATTGCTTTGTTCCTGGCGCGCCAGGCCTCTCAGGTGATCGGGATTGAATATGTTCCGGAAGCCATTGAAGACGCGAAAGTTAATGCCCGTAACAACGGTATCGATAACTGCGAGTTTTTTGCGGCCGATATGAAAGACATCCTGACGCCTCAGTTCATTGCGGAACATGGAGGTACTCCCGACGTCATTGTCTTAGATCCCCCGCGTGCGGGTATTCATCCGGATGTTGCTAAAGTAATCCTTGATGCAAGACCCCGTAGAATTGTGTATGTCAGCTGTAACCCGGCAACACAAGCACGTGACCTTGCCCTGCTTTCCGAAGCCTATACCATTCGTGCCGTACGACCGGTAGACATGTTCCCGCATACACATCACGTTGAAAACGTAGCCTTGCTGGAAATTACAAATAACGACTAATTTCATTCGATCATGGTAGGATTTGACGATACAATTTGTGCCCGTGCAACAGCCAGTGGTTTTGGTGCCATTGCGGTCATCCGTGTGAGCGGCCCCGAGGCGTTTGCCGTTGTGGATCGCTGTTTCCGTTCGATGGACGGTGTTTCGGTTGCCGATACGCCCGGTTGGCGCGTCAAGTTCGGGCAATTCTTTGACCACGACGAGTTGCTGGACGAAGTGGTGGTGACGGTATTCCGTGCGCCCCGTTCTTACACCGGCGAAGACTCGGTGGAAATCTCCTGCCACGGTTCTGAATACATTGCACAACGCATTCTTCAAACCCTGATGGCTTCGGGAGCCCGTCTGGCTGAAGGCGGTGAATTTACCCGTCGTGCTTTCTTGAATGGCAAGATGGACCTGGCTCAAGCAGAGGCGGTTGCGGACATCATCGCATCCGAGACTTCAGCTGCCCACCGTGTGGCTATGCAGCAGATGCGGGGCGGTTTTTCGGATGAATTGGGACGGATGCGTACCGATTTGCTGCAGTTGGTTTCCCTCATGGAGCTGGAACTGGATTTCAGTGAGGAGGAAGTGGAGTTTGCGGACCGGACCCAGCTGGTTTCTACGGTCCAGGATCTGGCTTCCCATGTCCGGATGCTGATCAAATCCTTTGCATTAGGTAATGTAATTAAAAACGGTGTGCCTGTGGCGATTGCAGGTGCTACCAATACTGGGAAGAGTACGTTGTTGAACGCCCTTTTGGGGGAAGAACGTGCCATCGTCTCCTCCATTCACGGCACCACCCGTGACACCATCGAAGAAACCCTAAACATCGATGGAATCACCTTTCGTTTCATTGATACGGCGGGCATCCGAAATACTACAGAAACCATTGAAATCATCGGTATTGGACGGACCTATACGAAGATCCAACAGGCCAGTCTTGTGCTGATGGTGTTGGATGCGGAGCGTCCGGAATACTTTGAAGAAGGGCTGCGCACCCTCTCTACCCGCATCGATCCCACTCATCAGCAGGTCATCATCCTGTTGAACAAGGTGGATGCCTTGGACGGTATTTCAAGCGTTTCTTCTGTTGCTGGTAATTCAAGCGCTTCTTCTGTTGCTGGTAATCCTGCGGAAGCTACTTCCGACACTTCCGCTGCGATGGTTGACGGCACCTTGCCGACTTATCTGGAACGCATCCGCTTGGCTGCCGAGCAAGCTGGCATCCAGCCACTGCGCATCCTGCCCATTGCTGCCAAACAAAAGAAAGGCATCGCCGAACTCTGTGACCTCCTCTCCTACTCCCAAACCTCCTTGCGACATACCTCAGATGCAACCCTAGTGACAAACTTGCGCCACTACGAAGCCCTTCAAGAGGCCTCACAGGCTCTGGACCGTGTCCAAGAAGGACTCGAACTCAGTATCCCCACCGATCTGGTTGCCCAAGACATCCGTGAAGCCATTCACTACATCGGCACCATCACCGGCTCAATCACCACCGACGAAGTCCTGGGAAATATCTTTGGGAAGTTTTGTATCGGAAAATAGAACCCAAAAACAACCAAAAACATCGATAGCTAAGTCATTGACACTTACAGATTTTAACGTCTGTAGGTGTTGATAACTTTTTGCTTTATTTATGCTTATTAGGGTTATTTTTGTACCGCAGTTGTGACTGAACGGTACAACAGAAAATAAGACTGAGGCGTTTCGGACAACGTTACATAGATTTACGTACATTTACACATAATGGTAACATTACCCCATGTAGCGCTTCGCGGAAGTCCTGAAAATTAACACCCAAATAAGCGTATGTTGATTAACGAAAGAATATGCCGCGAATGCGGAAAAGCATTTAAACCAGAATTTGGCAGACAAATATTTTGTAGTGTTGAGTGTCGTAAAGCAAACAGCAACAGTAAACGTCGCGCACAAAGAAACCTGGAAAGTAACCTTCACGATCGCCAGGCAATAATCGATATACTCTCCAAACGAGCATTCCTATCTATAAAAGAAACCGCCCTATTCCTTGGTGTCAGCAGACCCACTATATATAGGAGAATAGGATATGGAGAATACCACCCAATCAAAGTCTCCAGCAAGACAGTCCGCATACCTATTCAAGAGGTCCTAGCGTCAAGTGATATGGAAATAGACAGGAAGATTGGCGACTTCTCGCTAGTCTTAAATTTACAAGAAGCACTCTTTAGATATGACACGACAAGAACAAAGTTCTATGAAGTATTAAGCAGACACAACATCGCCGTAAGAAAACGCCGTGGTATCGCCTACTATCCACAGAAAACTCTTGACCAGTTCTTACCGCTCAGATCCGAATTCAAACCTGACGAGTGGTACACGATACATGAAGTCATGAAATCCAGCGGATACTCAAGAAGCACCATCCGCAACATATGCCTTAAAGCCAACATCCCGAAGGTCAAAAAAGACGGCACCCTCTACATCTCCAAACGCTGGGAGAACCACCGCTACACCAAAGAAGACCTTGAGAAAAACTACATGACCCACAAACAAGCAGTCCTTCACTACCGCATAGGCAACGATAAATTTTATAACTTTGTAAACGAGTCAGGAATCCCAAAACACAGAGACGGAAACCTCGT